>NZ_JAFGYZ010000015.1:0-155472 GCF_017491585.1 Pseudomonas sp. 58(2021) | reverse complement strand
GCGTTTACACGGTTCCCGCCCCCGCCCTGCCCTTCGGCAAAGGCTATCGTTTTCCCCTGCGCCTGGCCCCGTGGCGAAACGTCCTGCAGGACTTGCAACCGGATCTGATCGAAGTCGGCGATCCGTACCTCACCGCCTGGGCCGCGCTCGATGCGCGTCGGCAACTGGATGTGCCGGTAATCGGTTTCTATCACTCCGACCTGCCGCTGTTGGTGGGCAACCGAATGGGCCACTGGGTCACGCCGAATATCGATGCGTATGTGCGCAAGTTGTACGGTAATTTCGACCGGGTGCTGGCGCCCAGCCAGGTCATGGCCGACAAGCTCAGCGGGCTGGGCGTGCGCAACGTCTTCGTGCAGCCGCTGGGCGTTGACCTGCAGACCTTCCACCCCGATGCCCGCGACGCCGCGTTGCGCAGCGAACTGGGGATCGCCGAGGACACACGCCTGTTGATCTTCGCCGGTCGGGGCTCCAAAGAGAAAAACCTGCCGGTGCTGCTCGATTGCATGAAACGCCTGGGCCCGCGTTATCACTTGCTGCTGGTCGGCTCGTCGATGCCGGCGTCCGTCCCGGCCAACGTCAGCGTGATCGACCGGTTCTGCCCGGCCACCCAGGTCGCACGCCTGATGGCCAGTGCCGACGCGCTGATCCATGCCGGCGATCAGGAAACCTTCGGCCTGGTGATTCTGGAGGCCATGGCCTGCGGCATTCCGGTGGTGGCGGTGGCGGCCGGGGCGTTCGAGGAAATCGTCAGCGAATCCTGCGGCCTGCTCTGTGCGCCGAACAATGCGCAATCCATGGCCAATGCCGTGCGCGAACTGTTCAGTCGCGGGACTGGCTCACTTGGTCAACAGGCGCGCCAACATGTCGAGCGCAATTACGCCTGGGACACCGTGGTCGACAGCCTGCTGGGCCACTACCACGCCGTACTCGGCGATTCGGCTCCGTGGGTGGCCAATGGCTGAATCTCACGAGCGCCCGGCGGTGATGCTGGTGCTGCATGACGTGGCCCCCTCCACGTGGGCCGATTATCGAGGATTCGTCGACGCCGTTGACCGGTTGGGCAACGTACCGATGACGTGGCTGGTGGTCCCGGACTTCCATCGACACGATGCCCTTGAGGCTCACCCGGCGTTCTGTCGAATGCTCGACGAGCGCGTCGCACGCGGCGATGAACTGGCCTTGCACGGCCATTTCCATGAAGACACCGAACCCGGCCCGCGAACGGCGCGCGACTGGTTCATGCGCCGGGTCTACACCCATGAAGGCGAGTTTTATCAACTGTCCCGTGAAGCCGCCCTCGCCCGCCTGCACCCAGGTATCGATCTGTTTCGGCGCCACGACTGGCCGCTGCACGGTTTCGTCGCCCCGGCCTGGCTGATGAGCGCCGGCACACGCCAGGCACTGCGCGAACTGCCGCTGCGCTACACCAGCGATCCGCAGCATCTTTATCACTTGCCGGATTTCACTGCGGTCGAGGCCCCGGGACTGGTCTGGAGCGCACGCAGCGCCTGGCGTCGCGGCATGTCGAAGGTCATCAGCGAACAGCGTGAGCAGCGCTGGCGTCAGGCGCCGGTGATTCGTCTAGGCTTGCACCCGGTGGACATGCGCCATCGGTTTTCCCGGGATTACTGGTGGCGCACCCTTGAACGACTGTTGGCGGACGGACGCGTGCCCATGACCAAAATCGACTGGCTGACGCGCCAGCGCACTCAAGCCGAGCGTGCCGCTTGAGTCGCGGCATTCTGTTACTGATCGGCCTGCTGGTGGCCGTGGCGGTGCCCGTCCTGCTCGGCGGCGGCGAGACTTTGGAGCGCTTGCAGGCTTTTCCGCTGAATTGGCTGTTGATCATGTTCGCCATGGTGCTGCTGTGCTGGGGCATCAACACCCTGCGCCTGCGGCTGCTGCTCGGCGATCAGCGTGACCGGGTCACGCCCGTCAAAAGCCTTGGGGTGGTCATGGCCGCCGAATTCGCCTGGTGCGCCACGCCCGGCGGCAGCGGCGGGCCGTTGACGATCATGGCGCTGCTGGCGCGCAGCGGCGTGCGCCCGGCCCGGGGCAGTGCCGTGTTTGCGATGGATCAGTTGAGCGATCTGCTGTTTTTTCTCTGCGCCCTGAGCGGGATCCTGATCTACGCGCTGTTCCAGCATCTCAGCGACCGTATGGAATGGCTGCTGACCGTCAGTGCCCTGTCGTTGACCGGCGGTCTGTTCAGTTGCGTGCTGGTCGCGCGCTATCACCGTCGATTGATTCGCCTGAGCGGACGCCTGCTGGCCGGGATGAACGTCGAACCGCGTACCCGACGGCGCTGGGCGCGGCAGTTGCTGCACTTTCTGGCCGCATTCACCGATGCGCTGAAATTGCCGTGGCAGACATTGATCAAGGTGTTCGTCCTGACCTGCGTGCATTGGTCGCTGCGTTACAGCGTGCTGTATCTGGCGCTGCGCGGGCTGGGGGCGGATGTGCAGTGGGCCTGGACGTTTCTGATTCAGATGCTTTCGCTGGGTGCGGGGCAGTTCAGCCTGCTGCCGGGCGGTGCCGGTGCGGCGGAATTGACCTCGGCGGCGCTGCTGGCGCCGATGGTCGGCAAATCGACCGCGGCGGCGGCGATCCTGATCTGGCGGGTGGTGACGTATTACTTCTACCTGCTGGTGGGTGGCCCGGTGTTTCTGTTGATGCTGGGCAGGCCGTTGCTGAAAAAATTGCTGAGCGTCAGACAGGCTTCTTGAGGTCGTCCTCTTCGTCCTTGAGTTGCTCCCACAGTTCGGCGGCACCGGGAAACTCCGTGCCGTCCTCCGGGCTCAGGTCATCCGGGTCATAGCGGCTCAGGCAGCCTTCGCCAAGGGTGGCGGGGGCTTTGGAAGTGGCTTTGTCCAGTGGATCGCTCATGAACGCTTCCTCACAGGGCTGCAACAAGGCAAAAAAAAGGGCCTGAGGCGATTGAACGCCCAGGCCCTTTGTTTTTCAACCGAAAGCTTCGATCAGAACACCACGGTCTTGTTGCCGTGCACCAGCACGCGGTCTTCCAGGTGATAGCGCAGGCCACGGGCCAGCACCATCTTCTCGACGTCACGGCCGAAACGCACCATGTCTTCAATGCTGTCGCTGTGGCTGACACGCACTACGTCCTGCTCGATGATCGGGCCGGCATCCAGCTCTTCGGTCACGTAGTGGCAGGTTGCGCCGATCAGCTTCACGCCACGCAGCGAGGCCTGGTGATACGGCTTGGCACCGACGAACGACGGCAGGAAGCTGTGGTGAATGTTGATGACCTTGTGAGCGTATTCGCGGCACATGTCCGGCGGCAGGATCTGCATGTAGCGCGCCAGCACCACCACTTCGGCGTCATGCTGCTTGACCAGGCGCGACACTTCGTCGAAGGCCGGCTGCTTGTCCTGCGGATTGACCGGGACGTGGTAATAAGGAATGCCGTGCCACTCGACCATGCTGCGCAGGTCATCGTGGTTGGAAATCACGCAGGAGATCTCGCAATCGAGTTCATCGCTGTGCCAGCGGTGCAACAGGTCGGCCAGGCAGTGGGATTCACGGCTGGCCATCAGCACCACGCGCTTCTTCTGCTCGGTGTCGGTGATGCGCCAGTCCATCGAGAACTCTTCGGCGATCGGCGCAAACTTCTCGCGCAATACCTCGATACCGAAAGGCAGGGAATCGGCACGGATTTCGTGACGCATGAAGAACCAGCCGACCTGATTGTCCGAGTGGTGGCTCGCTTCGGTGATCCAGCCATTGTGGGCCGCCAGAAAATTACTGACTTTGGCAACGATGCCAACGCGGTCCGGGCAAGAAATCACCAGCCGAAAAGTGCGCATGAGGGGGAAACTCCAGAACTTCGCAAAGGCGGCCATTCTAGCGACTGCGCGGGAAAACTGCAGTATTGATGCCCCCCGGAACCTCGCGGCAGTCCGTCACAGATTTTTTGACGCTGGCAAACGCCAGAATGATGGCGCAGCAATAGCCATGCATGAACAGTCCTGTGTGAATATCTGTGAAGACTCCATCACAATATTTAACTGAACATTCAATTCAGGGCTTTTCAACGTAACTAATTCAAATAAAAACCCCGGTTAAATGTTTACTTGATGAAACAGCCTGACTATTATTGCGGCACTGTCCCCTGCCATCGCGCACTCCCACATAAGGTAGTAATCATGTCCTTGATCAACGAATACCGTGCCACCGAAGAAGCTATCAAAGAGCTGCAAGCTCGTTTGAAGAACCTGTCGCAAGACGACAAACTGCAAGCCGAGCTGGAATTTGAAGGCAAACTGCGCACACTGATGGGCGAATATTCCAAATCCCTGCGCGACATCATCGCGCTGCTGGATCCAGAATCCAAAACCAAAGCACCACGTGGCGGCGCAGCCAAAACTACCGGCACCAAGCGTGCTCGCAAAGTTAAACAATACAAAAACCCGCACAACGGCGAAGTCATCGAAACCAAAGGTGGCAACCACAAAACTCTGAAAGAGTGGAAAGCCAAGTGGGGCGGTGATGTGGTTGAAGGCTGGGCTACCCTGCTGGGCTAAGCCGCAACCCCCGTCGCAGCCCCCTGCGCGGCATAAAAAAACGCCAGCATCCGCTGGCGTTTTTTTATGCCCGTCATTCAGGCGACGGACATGTTCGATTTCAAAGATTCAAACGTTTGCGTAATGCCTGGACATAGTTCTGCCATTCAATCAACACCTGGGCCTGCATCGGCGCAGCACTAAGCAGCCATTGCTTCATGGCCTCGGCAAAAGATTGCAAGGTATTAGGGGCACCCCACTCCGGCTCGGACAAGCGTTGCCGACAAAAGATTTGCCAGCGTTCTTGCTCTTCGAAACTCAACGTATCCGGAAAGTTACGCGCTCGATATCGAAACAACAATTCGGGCAAGCGTTCGTCATCGAACGGCCATTGCTCTCGCGCCAATTGTGCAGGATCTGCCGTCCTCACTTGCTCACATAGTCGCCGGTCTCGATCACCGATAAATCCGTCGTACAACTGTTGTTCCGGATCTTCACTCGGGGTGAAATCTTCGCTGGCATAAATCGCCGAGACTTTATCTTTCCAAACTTGTTGTGCGTCACTTAGTCGCAATGCGCGCGCCTGATAAAGCGCCATGTCCAGCCCCAGACGCTGCTGATCTTCAGCTCTCAGCACCGACAACGGCGCCACCACCGGGCACTTGTTGATGTGAATCAGCTTGAGCGGCACCGGCAGCTCACCCTCGGCCAGATCGTCGCGACGGGTATACAGGCGCTGGCGCAAGGCCTGTGCATCCAGATCCAGCAGGCCCTGCGGGTCCAGATGCAGATCACAGACGATCAACGCATTCTTGTTGCGCGGATGCCAGGCCAGCGGCAGCACCACACCGACAAAACTGCGGGCCGCCGAAAAGCGTCCGGAAATGTGCACCATCGGCTGCAACAGGCGAATCTGGTCCATGACCTTCTGCTTGCTGCGCAGCTGGAACAGCCAGTCATACAACCGGGGCTGTTTCTCGCGGATCAACCGGGCCAGGGCGATGGTGGCGCGCACGTCCGACAGCGCCTCGTGGGCGTTGCCGTGATCAATGCCATTGGCAGCGGTCAGGCGTTCGAGCTTGAGCGTCACCCGGCCTTCGTCATCGGTTGGCCAGACCAGCCCGTCGGGACGCAACGCATAAGCGGCGCGCACCACATCGATCAGGTCCCAGCGACTGTTGCCGCCCTGCCATTCACGGGCGTAAGGATCGAAAAAATTGCGGTACAGGCTGTAGCGGGTCATCTCGTCATCGAAGCGCAGGGTGTTGTACCCCGCGCCGCAGGTGCCGGGGGCGGCGAGCTGGGCATGAACCCGGGTCATGAAGTCGGCTTCGCTCAAACCTTGCTCGGCGAGGCGGCTCGGAGTGATGCCGGTGATCGCGCACGCGGCCGGGTGCGGCAGGATGTCTTCGCTGGGCTGGCAGTAAAGATTGACCGGTTCGTCGATTTCGTTGAGTTCGTGGTCGGTGCGGATCCCGGCCACTTGCAACGGACGGTCGCATCGGGGATTGATGCCGGTGGTTTCGTAGTCGTACCAGAAGATGGAAGTCACGGGCGGTTCCTGAACTGAAGATCGGCAAAGTCTAGGCGTTCGACCGCCGTCGCGGCCAGCACCGCATCATTCAGTCACCTTTGGTTGAAAGATGTGTATGACATAGTGATGTCGTTTCCCCCCGAGAGGCTGCTAGCATCGGATTCACTCGCATCCCGATCCGGCAACATCAGGTAGCCCATGCTCGAGACCACAGCACCGCCAAGGAAAGCACCGCTGGCCCCGCCACTGGAAACGCGGCACCAGGTTGAAACGCCGGAAGGCATCGACCTGCCGCTGCGTCCCGCCGGTCTGATGGTGCGTGCCGTGGCGTTTACCATTGATCTGGGGTTGCGCGGGCTGATCCTGGGCCTGCTGCTGATGTTGCTGGCGCTGCTCGGCAAACTCGGCATCGGCCTCGGCTCATTGCTGCTGTTTGTGGTGAGCTGGTGGTACATGGTGCTGTTCGAAGTACTGCGTCAGGGCCGCTCGCCGGGTAAACAATGGATGGGCCTGCGGGTGGTGCACGACGACGGCACGCCGGTCGGCTGGTCGGCCTCCCTGTTGCGCAACCTGCTGCGTTTTGTCGACCTGATGCCATTCGGCTACTTCCTCGGCGCGATCAGTTGCCTGCAACACCCGACCTTCAAACGCCTCGGCGACATCGCTGCCGGCACGCTGGTGATCTACAGCGAACGCCCGCTCAGGCACCCGCAGTTACCCGATGCCGAACCACGCCGCTCGCCGATCCCGCTGACCCTGACTGAACAACGCGCCCTGCTCGCCTTCGCCGAACGCCAGGGGGAACTGTCGACCGCGCGGGTCAACGAGCTCGCCGCATTGCTGGCCCAGCCGCTGCGCATCAGCGCCCCCAAAGCCGTCGGCGAGCTCAACGGCATCGCCCGTGGCCTGATGGGGCCGACATGAAACAAAGCCTTTTCGAAAGCCGCCACAAGGCCGAATGGGAGCGCTTTACACTCGCTCTCGAACGATTGGAACGAGGCAAGGACACTTCGCAGGTGGCCGAATTTCCCAAGGCCTATCGCCGACTCTGCCAACATCTGGCTCTGGCGCAGGAGCGTGGCTACAGCAGCTTTCTCGTCGACTCCTTGCAACAGCTCGTGCTACGCGGTCATCAACAGCTTTACCGTCATCGCCGACAGCTCGGTGCCAGCCTGCTGAGTTTCATCCTCGCCGGATTCCCGCGGCTGGTACGGGCGCAATGGCCTTTCGTGCTCGTGGCCGGGCTGCTGTTCTTCGGCAGCCTGGCCAGTTTCGGGGTACTGGTGTATCTGAATCCCGAATTGATCTACAACATGATCCCCGCCGAGCAGGTCCGCGAGATGCAGAGCATGTACGATCCGGTCGCCGGCCACCTCGGGCGCTCGGCCGAGCGCGCCGCCAGTGAAAACTGGGTGATGTTCGGCTACTACATCATGCACAACATCGGCATCGCCTTTCAGACCTTCGCCAGCGGTTTGCTGCTGGGTCTGGGCAGTGCGTTTTTCCTGTTCTACAACGGCCTGACCATCGGTGCAGTGGCCGGGCACCTGAGTGAAATCGGCTTCGGTCAGACCTTCTGGCCTTTCGTGATCGGTCACGGCGCATTTGAACTCAGCGCAATTGTCCTGGCCGGCGCAGCGGGGTTGAAACTGGGTTGGACACTGATTGCACCGGGACGCCTGACTCGCGGTGAGGCCTTGAGACACGCGGCGCGCCAGAGTGTCTTGCTGATCTGCGGGGTGATGCTGTTCCTGCTGATCGCCGCGTTCATCGAGGCGTACTGGTCATCACGCACCGGGGTCACGTCGCAGACCAAATACCTGGTCGGCGCGGGACTCTGGCTCTGCGTGGCGATTTATCTGCTGTTCGCCGGAAGGAGCCGCCATGCGCCTGAGTGACGCGACGGTGGTGATCCGCCCACGCAGCACCTGGGAAGCCATGGACCTGGGCGTGCGCATGAGCCAGCAGCATCGGCGCTTGCTGATGACCAGCTGGGCCATCGTCACCCTGACATTGTTTGCGGTCCTGAGCCTGTTGTTCTGGGATTCTCCGTCGCTCGCGGTGTTCATCTTCTGGTGGCTGAAACCGGCCTATGAGCGTTTGCCGCTGTACATCCTCTCCAAAGCCCTGTTCGGCGAAACACCCACTTTGCAACAGGCGTTACGCCAATGGCCGCACTTGCTCAAACCGCAACTGCTGGCCAGCCTGACCTGGCGACGCCTGAGCTTGAGTCGCAGCTTCCTGATGCCGGTGGTGCAACTCGAGGGCCTGGGCGGCCTCGCACGACAGCAGCGTGTGCCGGTGCTTCTGCAACGCAACGCCGGCGCGGCCCAGTGGCTGACGATCATCGGCGTCCATCTGGAAACGGCACTGTGGATTGGCCTGATGGTGCTGTTCTATTTACTCCTGCCACAACAGGTCGAAACCGACTGGGACTGGCAAAGCCTGATCTTCGCCGCCGATCACCAATGGCGCTGGCTCGAGCACTTGACCAATGCCCTCTACGCTCTGGTACTGGTGATCTGGGAACCGATCTACGTCGCCTGCGGTTTCAGCCTCTACCTCAACCGGCGCACCATCCTCGAAGCGTGGGACATCGAACTGGTGTTCCGCCGCCTGCGCCAGCGCCTGAACAGCAGCGCGCTCGGTGTGCTGCTGGTGGTTTGCCTGTTGCTGCCGGGAGTTCCCTCGGCATGGGCAGCCGCCCCCGCCACCGCTCCGGATGCGCCCCGGCTTTTGAATCAGCCACTGACCAGCCAGGCGTCTCGCGACAGCATCAACGCCTTGCTCGAACAACCGCCGTTCAAGAACAAGGAAACCGTCACCCGCTATCGCTTTGGCGAAGATCCCGCCACCGCCGAAAAAGCCAAGGACGGCAAGGCGCCGCAATGGCTGAAAACCCTGCTCGGCTGGCTCAACGGTCAACACCTCAACGGGTTGGCCAAGGCGATTGAAGTGTTGCTGTGGGCCGTGGTGATCGCAGCACTCGGCTGGTTGATCTGGCGCTATCGCGAGTTTCTGCAGACGTTCGTCAGTCGTCGCCCGCCATTGTCCAAGCGGATAAAACGCCCCTTGCCACAGCAAGCCTTCGGCCTCGACCTGAGCCGGGAAACACTGCCCGACGACATCGCCGCCAGTGCCGAACAGCTCTGGCAGACCCAGCCCCGCGCGGCGCTCGGTCTGCTGTATCGGGCGCTGCTCAGTCACCTGCTGCACGATTTCAACCTGACGCTGAAACCCGCTGACACCGAAAGCGAAGTACTGGCACGGATCGAACACTTGCAGCGTCCGGACCTGCTCGCCTACAGCCGTCATCTCACCGGCCACTGGCAGAACATGGCCTACGGACACCGCGTGCCGGCGGCGCATCTGCAACAGGAACTGTGCGATGGCTGGCGGTCACTGTTCGGCCATGGAGCCGCCCGTTGAACCGGCGCACGATCTGGCTGGCCGGCGCGCTGATCGTCGCTCTGCTGAGTGCGCTGGGCGTTTATCTGTACCTCAAGGCCACGCCTTACCAGACCGTGGTCGATCACGGCCCCTCGCCCGCCGCGCAAGCCAATCCTTATCTGGCGGCGGAGATGTTTCTGCGCGGTCACGGGATAACCGTCGGCCATGCCGAAAGCCTGTCCGTGCTGCTCGAGATCGATCCGCGCCAACACACCCTGCTGTTGTTCAACGATCGTTCGAAAATGACGCCGCGTCAGGTCGATCAAGTCTTGAACTGGGCCCGGGCCGGCGGGCGGCTGGTATTCGTTGCCGAGTCGCTGTGGGATGAAAAGACCGGCCAGAGCAACGACCTGCTGCTCGACCGTGTGCAACTGCATCAGTCCCTGAGCAAGGATCTCAAAGACCCGCCGCCGGATGCCGACGAAGATCCCTACCCCAACCTGACCAAGCTCTATCTGGAAGACGAAGACGCGCCGGCCTACGCCGGGTTCGACACCGCGTTCCACCTCGACGACCCGAAAAACCTCGCCCAGGCCTGGGCCAACAGCGCCAGAGCCACCCACATGATGCAACTGCCCTACGGCGTCGGCTCGGTCACCGTGGTAACCGACGCCGAACTGTGGAAAACCCCGGCCATCGCTCAGCACGACAATGCCTGGCTGCTTTGGTACCTGAGCGCCGACACCTCCGTAACCCTGCTGTACAACACCGAACACGACGGTCTGCTGACTCTGCTCTGGCGCTACTTCCCACAAGCCATCGTCGCCCTGCTCGCCTTGATCGGACTGTGGTTGTGGCATGTCGGCGTGCGTCACGGGCCGGTGCAGGCCCCTGTCCCGAGCGGTCGTCGTCAGTTGATGGAACACCTGCGCGCCAGCGCCGATTTCATCCTGCGCCACAACGGCCAACAGACCTTGCTGCAAGCCCTGCAGCAGGACGTCCTGCGCCGCGCCCGTCACCGTCATCCCGGTTTCGACCAATTGAACGTCGCCGAACAATGGCTGGCCTTGTCGCGCCTGACCCGCCAACCGACCCGTGCCATCAGCCAGGCCCTGAGCCCGGCACCGAAGCGGCGCCTGTCCAGCGCCGAATTCTGCCGTCAGGTCGCCCACCTGCAAGCCTTGAGGAACTCGCTATGACCGAACACATCGAACCCGGCTCGCCCAGCCACGCCGCCCAGCAACGTCACCGTGCCAGCCAGTTGGCACAAGCGGTACGCGGTGAACTGCAAAAGGTGCTGATCGGCCAGAACCCGGTGATCGACGACGTGCTGACCGCGCTGATCGCCGGCGGTCACGTGCTGCTCGAAGGCGTTCCCGGCCTCGGCAAAACCTTGTTGGTACGCGCCCTGGCAAAATGCTTCGGGGGCGAGTTCGCGCGCATCCAGTTCACCCCGGACCTGATGCCCAGCGACGTCACCGGCCACGCTGTCTACGACCTGCAGACCGAGCAGTTCAAACTGCGCAAAGGCCCGCTGTTCACCAACCTGCTGCTGGCCGACGAGATCAACCGCGCCCCGGCCAAGACCCAGGCCGCTCTGCTCGAAGCGATGCAGGAACGTCAGGTCACTCTCGAAGGCCGCCCCCTGCCGATTGCCCAGCCGTTCATGGTGCTCGCCACGCAGAACCCGATCGAACAGGAAGGCACTTACCCGCTGCCCGAAGCCGAGCTCGACCGTTTCATGCTCAAAGTACGCATGGATTACCCCGAAGCCGACCAGGAGCTGGACATGGTGCGCCAGGTCAGCCGCTCGACCCGCGCCGACATGCTCGACGTGCAACCGCTGCGCACCGTGTTGCAAGCCAAGGACGTGCAAGCCCTGCAGCGCATCGCCAGCGATCTGCCACTGGACGATCAGGTGCTCGATTACGCCGTGCGCCTGGCCCGCAGCACCCGTACCTGGCCGGGGCTGAGCCTGGGCGCCGGGCCACGCGCCTCCATCGCACTGGTGCGCTGCGCCCGCGCCCGGTCCCTGTTGCGCGGCGGCGAATTCGTGATCCCGGACGACATCAAGGGCTGCGCACTGGCGGTGCTGCGTCACCGGGTACGCCTTGCACCGGAGCTGGACATCGAAGGGCTGCAAATCGATCAAGTCCTTCAGCAACTGCTCGACCAAGTACCGGCGCCGCGCCTGTGAAACCCTCGCGCCTGCTGTTGATCTGGCTGGCGATCCTGCTGGTCATCGGCATTGTGCTGGGCGCGTTGCAGGCGCTGGACGTCGAGGTGCCATCGAGCCTGTTGTCGATCAACTGGGGATTGTTGCTGGCGCTGTTTGCGCTGAGCCTGCTGGACGCGCTGCGCCTCAAGCGCCTGCCCTCGCCCCGCGTACATCGGCATATGCCCGGCAGCCTGGCCCTCGGTCGCTGGAGCGAAATCCGGCTGGAGGTCGAACACGATTTCGCCCAGCCACTGCCCCTTCAACTCTTCGACCATGTACCCGACGGCCTTAGCTACGAAAACCTGCCGCTCTCGACCGAGCTGCAACCTGGCCAGCGCAGCCTGATCGGCTATCGCCTGCGCCCACTCAAGCGCGGCCACTTCAGCTTCGACACCTGCGAACTCAACCTGCCGAGCCCTTTCGGCCTGTGGTCCGGCAAACGCCTGCTGAACATCACTGATCACACCCGCGTCTACCCCGACTTCGCCCGCCTCTACGACGGCCAGCTGCTGGCGGTCGACAACTGGCTCAGCCAGCTCGGCGTACGCCAGCGCCAGCGCCGTGGCCAGGGAATGGAATTTCATCAGCTAAGGGAATTTCGCGAAGGCGACAGCCTGCGCCAGATCGACTGGAAAGCCACCGCCCGCCATCGCACACCGATTGCCCGGGAGTACGAAGACGAGCGGGATCAACAGATTGTTTTCATGCTCGATTGCGGGCGGCAGATGCGAAGTCAGGATGGGGAGCTGTCGCATTTCGATCATGCGTTGAATGCGTGTTTACTGTTGAGTCATGTGGCGTTGCGGCAGGGGGATGCGGTGGGCTTGTCCACCTTCGCCAGTGATCAGCCGCGGTTTATTGCACCGGTCAAAGGTGCGGGGCAGCTCAAGGTGTTGCTCAATGGTGTTTACGATCTGGATAGCACGCGGCGTTCGGCGGACTATCCGGCTGCGGTGAATCAGTTACTGGCCAGACAAAAGCGTCGGGCGCTGGTGGTGCTGGTGACGAATGTGCGGGATAAGGATGATGAGGAATTGCTGAACGCCGTCAGACAACTAAGCCACCGGCATCGAGTACTCGTGGCCAGCCTGCGTGAAAGCAAGCTTGAAGATAGACGGTATGCTCAGGTGCAAACGATTGAGCAAGCGCTTGAATACTGCGCAACAGTGGATTACCTGAACGCCCGATCGGTGCTCCATGAAAAATTGAGTGCCCAAGGAGTACAAGTGATAGATGTCCCCCCAAGTGAATTGAGCACAGACGTAATTTCGCGGTATCTGAACTGGAAAAAATCTGGAGCACTCTGCTAACACACTGTGAAATTCACACAGGAGGGCCAGATTAAAATTACGAAAATCAAAAAGTTCTAAACAATAAGCTGGCTCAGTTCACCCGCGGAGCATCACAGCTGATGCAGCTCACCATTTGAGTAGAAATCGCTAGCCAACTAACACTCGCAAATGCCACTGCTATGCTTAGTTTTTTGCAAAAAGGAGACTAAGAATGGCCGATCAATATTCTCTATCAGACGTGTTGGAAAGGATGTATCAGAATCAACTCGGCTTGGAAGCCGCTCTGATGGAATTTGTACTCCTGGTCGAAGCACAGGGAATGGTGGATACCGGAAACAACGTCCGGGAAGCACTTTTTACTATTGGAGAAAACGCTGGCTTCATCAAGCAAGGTTTGGCAAAGCTGAAAGGAAACCGTCCCAGCTAAAGCTTTCGGACTCTCACCGATGTCCAAGATCTTTCGATGTATTTCTTCTACGGTTCACGTTCTCTAAAACCAATCATTAACCGGGGGGGTTCTTACAGCTCGGCTCTCAAAAAAGCCCCCCTTTGCCTACGAATACGCTAGCCCTGCCCCGCGTGTAAAAACCCTCAAAAGAGATGCAGAACTGTTGTTCTCTCACTTTTTGTGGAGAACAAAAAAACGGTGGAATTGAGGCTACAACACGTGACGCTTTTGCCTACGTGTAAGCGCGAATCCGCTGGCTTGTGCACCTTGGCGTTGCCCCGTAACTTGATACCCGTCGCTGCCAATCAGCGGCCGGGTTTAGTCGCCCGAGGTAAGATAGGTTTGCAAACGCATCGTCCAGTCGGGTATTCCCTATCCCTGCACTCGATGGTGGCTGTGAGCAGGGTGCCCCCGGGCACGCCGGAAAAAGCCTACTTCCCCGGTCGACTAACCTGCTTACAGCTGCCACCCCCTCGTTTAGTCGCGAAGCGGTAACAGCCCAACTTATTAGGAAGTTAGGTATGTTCAAAGCTACACCAAATCCCCCATCAGACACCGATCCAAAGGACCCGACCGATCAACCCGATCCGGTCTCCCCCTACGCTTCAATCGATTCGAAAAAACTTCACGACGCAGCCCACAAGGCCCTCGACTTCTACCTGAACCCCAAGGCCGAAAAACCGCGCAACTCCGTGGATCGCGGCATGCAGATGTTCAAGGTCGACCCGGACATCAACCCCGAGGCGATCGCCATCCAGACCTACGAAACCTTTTCTTCGGTGAGCATCCTGCTGCTGGACCTGGCCGACAGCCTGGACGACAAGCCGCGGCATCTGGCGATGGCGATCTATCAGTTGAGCGAGATGGGATTGTTGCTGGCAGAGAGGACGCTGGATAACGAACGGGCGATTGCGATAACCGAGTAAGAAAAAAGGGCCACAACCTTCGGCAGGTTGTGGCCCTTTTTTGTTTTCAGGCCGAAGCCGGCAACGGCTGAAAACTGAAGTACTGCTTCAACGCCTCGACCAGTTGCCCATACTCCGGTGGTGTCCGGTACAAGCTGAAACCGGCGTCGTAATGCCGGGGCGTCGCGTCTTCATGGCACCACAGGCAGCAGGCGCTGAGATCAATCACCTGCTGACAGTCAGCGCCTACAGGAATCTTCAGACGCAATTTGAATTCGGCACCGATCATCATCGGCAACTGGCTGATGAGCATCAGCCCGTCTTCGGAGACGTTGCCCAGAAAGCCGATGGGTTTGTCGGTGACGCTGTTGAACACTCGCAGAAAATACGGCAACTGGTGCCGTTCGATTCGACGGTCAGTAAACATGAACTTATCACCATGCAGGGCCCGGTAAACGGACCGCACTGTGCTTCGGAACGAACCTGCCCGACAGGTCCGCTCTCCCCGCTTCCGGTGTGGCGCTCGCCACGTAATGCTCATGCCAGTCGCAGGTGTCGCGCCGATGTGGAGTCCAGGCTCTAAACCGGTGTCATTGGACTATAGCTCACCTTGTACAGCCGGCCATATTTTGTAGGACAACCGCCATCAGAACCGGGTTGGACGTACCACCGCGGCAGCGCTGCGAGTCGGGTAGTGACCCAGACTCTGCAGGGTTTCCAGACGCGCGCGGGCGCGGTAGGCGTATTCGCTATTGGGGTACGAGGCGATGATGAACTGATAGGTCTGCGCCGCATCGACGAACATTTTCTGCCGCTCCAGGCACTGGCCGCGCATCATCGATACCTCCGGCCACACGTAAGGGCGGGCACGGCTGGCGCGTTCGACCTTGGACAGTTCGAGCATCACCTGCTCGCAGTTGCCACGGTCGTAGGCGCTGTAGGCGTTGTTCAAATGATGGTTCATCGACCAACGGGTGCAGCCCGTGACGGCGAGGACGCTGAGGGCAAGGGCGGCAATGGGCACGAATCGCATGGGGTATTCTCCTGTCTTGTGATCATTATCGACCTCTGGCGAGAAATCTTCAGAGCCCTTTGCTCCGATTGTCGCGTTCAATAAAGAAAACAATAAGTAGTGCAAACGAACAATGACTACACCCAAAGAGCGTAGTAGCCTCTGCGAGCGCTTGAACCTGAGGAGTCTTTGCATGTCCGTCCGTCGTACCAAAATCGTCGCTACCCTTGGCCCGGCCAGTAACTCGCCGGAAGTTCTCGAACAGCTGATTCTGGCTGGCCTGGACGTCGCCCGTCTGAACTTCTCCCACGGCACCCCCGACGAGCACAAGGCTCGCGCGAAGCTGGTGCGTGACCTGGCTGCCAAGCACGGCCGCTTCGTCGCCCTGCTGGGTGACCTGCAAGGCCCGAAAATCCGTATCGCCAAATTCGCCAACAAGCGCATCGAGCTGAAGATCGGTGACAAGTTCACTTTCTCCACCAGCCATCCGCTGACCGAAGGCAACCAGCAGGTGGTCGGCATCGACTACCCGGATCTGGTCAAGGACTGCGGCGTGGGCGACGAGCTGCTGCTCGACGACGGCCGCGTGGTGATGCGCGTTGAAACCGCCACCGCGACCGAACTGAACTGTGTCGTGACCATCGGCGGCCCGCTGTCCGACCACAAAGGCATCAACCGTCGCGGCGGCGGCCTGACCGCGCCGGCCCTGACTGAAAAAGACAAGGCCGACATCAAGCTCGCCGCTGAAATGGAAGTCGACTACCTCGCCGTGTCCTTCCCGCGTGACGCTGCCGACATGAACTACGCCCGTCAACTGCGCGACGAAGCCGGCGGCACTGCCTGGCTGGTGGCGAAGATCGAACGCGCCGAAGCCGTGGCCGACGACGAAACCCTCGACGGCCTGATCAAGGCGTCCGACGCGGTAATGGTTGCCCGTGGTGACCTGGGTGTGGAAATCGGCGACGCTGAACTGGTGGGCATCCAGAAGAAAATCATTCTGCACGCACGCCGCCACAACAAGGCGGTGATCGTGGCGACCCAGATGATGGAGTCGATGATCCAGAACCCGATGCCGACCCGCGCCGAAGTGTCCGACGTGGCCAACGCCGTGCTCGACTACACCGACGCCGTGATGCTGTCGGCCGAATCCGCTGCCGGGGCTTACCCGCTGGAAGCCGTGCAGGCCATGGCGCGCATCTGTGTCGGCGCTGAAAAGCACCCGACCAGCAAGACCTCCAGCCACCGCATCGGCAAGGAATTCGAGCGCTGCGACGAGAGTATTGCGCTGGCGACCATGTACACCGCCAACCACTTCCCGGGCGTCAAGGCGATCATCGCGCTGACCGAAAGCGGCTACACCCCGCTGATCATGTCGCGTATCCGTTCGTCGGTGCCGATCTACTGCTTCACCCCGCACCGCGAAGCCCAGGCCCGCGCTGCGTTGTTCCGTGGCGTGTACACCGTTCCGTTCGACCCGGCCTCGCTGGCCCCGAACGAAGTCAGCCAGAAAGCCATCGACGAGCTGGTCAAGCGCGGCGTGGTGGAGAAAGGCGACTGGGTCATCCTGACCAAGGGCGACAGCTACCACACCACCGGCGGCACCAACGGCATGAAGATCCTGCACGTGGGCGACCCGCAGGTCTGAGTGACCGGTTGCTGAAAACGAAAAGCCCCGCCATGTGAATGGCGGGGCTTTTTCGTTAATGCCGCTTGATGAACCCGGTCAACGCCGCCAACGCCTCCGGCGAGCGCAGTCGCTGGGTGAACAGTGCGCCCTCCTCCTCGATCACTTTGCGAATCAACTCGCGATCCGGTGCGCGCATCAACTGCTTGCTGATCCGCACCGCCTCGGCCGGCAGCTCGTCAAACCGCAGCGCCATCTCCCGCGCCTTGGCCAACGCGGCTTCGCCGCTGCCCAATGCCTCGGTCGCGATCCCCCATTGCGCCGCTTGCTCACCGGTAAAGCCCTCACCGAGCAGCAACAATTCCGAGGCTTTGGCCTGCCCGAGCAATCGCGGCAGGATCAGGCTGGAGCCGAATTCCGGGCACAACCCGAGGTTGACGAACGGCATGCGCAACCGGGCATTCCGCGCCACGTACACCAGATCGCAATGCAACAGCAGCGTCGTACCAATCCCCACCGCCGCCCCGGCCACGGCGGCGATCACCGGTTTGCGGCATTCGAGCAGTTCAAGCATGAAATGAAACACCGGGCTGTCGAGGTCGCTCGGCGGTTGCTGGATGAAGTCGGCGATGTCGTTGCCGGCGGTGAAGCACTCGGCGCTGCCGGTGATCAGCACGGCGTTGATTTCCGGGTCGCGGTCGGCCTGTTTCAGGGCGTCGGCCAACTGGCTGTACATGGCGCGGGTCAGGGCGTTTTTCTTGTCCGGGCGGTTGAAGCGCAGGGTCAGCAAACCGCGTTCACGGTGCAGCAGGATGGCGTCGGGCATGGCAGGTCTCGCGTCTGAGAATTCAGCGCTCAACCACGGCTCAGGAAGACATCGGCCAGCAGTTGATTGCGCGGCAGTCCGGCCAGAAACAGGCGCTTGGCAAAGGCGTCGACGCTGGCCGTCGAGCCGCAGACTAAGGCCAGGGTTTGCCGGGAAACAAGGCGCAGTTGCGCCAAAGCGCCCGGCAACTCGGCCGCCGTCCACCGTTCGACGCTGAGGTTTTCCCGCTGCGCGGCCAGTGCCTCAAGGGGTTTGGCCAGGTAATGCCCGTCCGCATCATGGGCCAGATGAATAACGCGAATGGCGCCCCGATGATCGTGACGCAAGGCTTCGCGCAACACGCCGAACAACGGGCCGAGCCCGGTGCCGGCGGCGAGCAGCCACAGCGGCCGGTCGTGCCAGTCCGGGTCGTAATGCAGCGCGCCGCCGCGCAGTTCGCCGAGGCGGATCGGGTCGCCGATCTGCAAGCGCCGGGCAGCATCGCTGAATTCGCCGGGCTGGCGGCAATCGAGGTGAAATTCGAGAAAGCGGTCCTCTTCCGGCAGGCTCGCCAGCGAATACGGCCGCGCAATGTGGCCGGCCCACAGCACCAGATGCTGTCCGGCGCTGTAGCGCAACGGCCGCTGGGGTGTCAGGCGCAATCGCAACACGCTGTCGCCGAGCCAGTCCAGCGCTTCGACCGTGGCCGGGCGCCCATCGGTGACAGGGTCGAAGGTGTGCACCTGCAAGTCTTCGATGACCTGACACTGGCAGGCCAGCCGCCAGCCCTGATCACGCTGTTCGGCGCTCAGGGCATCGGGGCGACTGTCGGCAGGCAAACCCCGGACGCATTGCACCAGACACGCATGGCAACTGCCGGCGCGGCAGCTGTAAGGCACCGCCACACCGTTCTGATTGAGGGCATCGAGCAGGTTGCTGCCCGCCGCCACCGACCACTGTCGTTCACCGACCCGCAGTTCAGGCATCGACGTTCTCCCACGCCGCCGCGCAACGGTTGCGCCCGTCGCGCTTGGCCCGGTACAGCGCCTGATCGGCGCGCTGCAAGGCGTCGTCCAGATCATCGCCCAGTTCCAGCAGGGTCATGCCGGCGGACAAGCTCAGGTTTTTCACATTCAGGCCCACCAGTTCAACGTCGGTGAAGGCGATGCGCAGGCGTTCGCAACAGGCGGTCAGCCGCTCGGCGTTGCAATCGGGCAGCAGCACCACGAATTCTTCACCACCATAACGCGCCAGCACGTCGCCGTCGCGCAGGCAGGCACCGGCCACTCCCGCGAAGGCTTGCAAGACCTGATCGCCGGCGGCGTGGCCGTGAATATCGTTGATGCGCTTGAAGTGGTCGAGGTCGATCAGCGCCAGACCGTGCACCACGTCGGCCTCCATCGCATTCAACTCGCGGGTGGCCAGGCGCAGGAAATGCCGACGGTTGAACAGCCCGGTCAATTCGTCGGTAGCCACCAGGTCTTCGAGCTGGCGCATCATCCCGCGCAACGTGTCCTGATGCGCCTGCAAGGCAAACCGGCGCTGGCGCATGCGTTGTCGCGAGGTCTGGACGAAGCGCGCGTAAATCACCAGCCACGCCAGCACAATCAACAGGATGCAGGCCTGCAACGCGGACAGCGCCGGATCGTGCAGACGCATGTGATAACCGTCCCACAGCGTGATCGCGCAGAAACTGAAGAACACCAGCATCGCGCAGCGCACGAAGGCCCGGCGCGACAGATGGAACAGGCCGAACAGCAGGATCAGCACATAGAAGACCAGAAACTCGCCCCGGGCCTCTTGCAGATGCGCGATCAGCCACGTCTGCCAGCCGAGGCCGAGCAGCACTTGCGCTTCGGTCAGGCTCGGGTCGGAAAACCGCAGGTTGGCGCCTGAGAAAAACACCGCGAACAGAGTCGCCTGGCTGATGACCACCAGGGCGCTGCCGACAGCGACGCCTGCCAGCGAGTCTTCGTAGTGTCCGGTGAAATACGCCAGCCACAGCAGCAGCAAGGCCAATCCATAGGTGGCTGCAGCGAGGGCAAAGCGTTTAAGCAAAAGACGTTGAATGGCGTTATGGGTCAATCGTTGACTCACCGTGCGATAAGAGGCTGACCGAGTGTCCTACTCTACAGACCGGCTGCCACTTTAGTGGCCCAGTCGATAAATGACCATTGATTTTCGGGCCGGGTATTTGGCGTCAAAGGCATGACCTTCGCGTACCGCCAAGAGCGCCCTCACCCTAACCCTCTCCCGGAGGGAGAGGGGACTGACCGTGATATTTTGTCGAATGTCGGCATCCTGAAATATCGCGTCAGACATCTATTTCAAGCTCTACACAAATCAGCTCCCTCTCCCTCCGGGAGAGGGTTGGGGTGAGGGCAGCGATATGAAAGTGAAAACCGATGCCAAATCTTCCCCCAACCATGCGACCAACGAATGACTACCGGCGCGTGTCACCACCGGGGAGGCGCGGTATACTGCCGCGCCTTTTTAGCGTCGCGCCAGCAGCCCCGGCGTGCCTTGAAAGGTGTCTGCGACCGACCGATGCACCCAAGCCGCAGGCACCTTATTGAATGTTCCCGTCTTTTAGAGGAGCGCGACTCATGACCGTGATCAAGCAAGACGACCTGATTCAGAGCGTTGCCGACGCCCTGCAATTCATTTCCTATTACCACCCCGTGGACTTCATCCAGGCGATGCACGAAGCCTACCTGCGCGAAGAATCGCCAGCGGCCCGTGACTCGATGGCGCAGATCCTGATCAACTCGCGCATGTGCGCCACCGGCCACCGGCCGATCTGCCAGGACACCGGCATCGTGACCGTGTTCGTGCGTGTGGGCATGGACGTGCGTTGGGATGGCGCGACCATGAGCCTGGACGACATGATCAACGAAGGCGTGCGCCGCGCCTACAACCTGCCGGAAAACGTCCTGCGTGCTTCCATCCTGGCCGACCCGGCCGGTGCGCGTAAAAACACCAAGGACAACACCCCGGCGGTCATCCACTACTCCATCGTCCCGGGCAACACCGTGGAAGTGGACGTGGCGGCCAAGGGCGGCGGTTCCGAGAACAAGTCGAAAATGGCCATGCTCAACCCGTCCGACTCGATCGTCGACTGGGTACTCAAGACCGTTCCGACCATGGGCGCCGGCTGGTGCCCGCCGGGCATGCTGGGCATCGGCATCGGCGGCACCGCCGAGAAAGCCGCCGTCATGGCCAAGGAAGTGTTGATGGAATCCATCGACATTCACGAGCTCAAGGCCCGTGGCCCGCAGAACCGCATCGAAGAAATGCGTCTGGAGCTGTTCGAGAAGGTCAACCAGCTGGGTATCGGCGCCCAGGGCCTCGGTGGCCTGACCACCGTGCTCGACGTGAAGATCATGGATTACCCGACCCACGCCGCTTCCTTGCCGGTGTGCATGATCCCGAACTGCGCCGCTACCCGTCACGCGCACTTCGTGCTCGACGGCTCCGGCCCTGCTTCGCTGGAAGCGCCACCGCTGGACGCCTACCCGGAAATCGTCTGGGAAGCCGGCCCGTCGGCCCGTCGCGTCAACCTCGACACCCTGACCCCGGAAGACGTGCAGAGCTGGAAGCCGGGCGAAACCGTCCTGCTCAACGGCAAGATGCTCACCGGTCGCGACGCCGCGCACAAGCGCATGGTCGAGATGCTGAACAAGGGCGAAACACTGCCGGTAGACCTCAAGGGTCGCTTCATCTACTACGTCGGCCCGGTTGATCCGGTCGGTGACGAAGTGGTTGGCCCGGCCGGCCCGACCACCGCCACGCGGATGGACAAGTTCACCCGTCAGATCCTCGAGCAGACTGGCCTGTTGGGCATGATCGGCAAGTCCGAGCGCGGCCCGACCGCCATCGACGCGATCAAGGACAACAAGGCTGTGTACCTGATGGCCGTCGGCGGTGCCGCTTACCTGGTGGCGCAGGCGATCAAGAAGTCCAAGGTCCTGGCGTTCGCGGAGCTGGGCATGGAAGCGATCTACGAGTTCGAGGTCAAGGACATGCCGGTCACCGTTGCGGTGGACAGCAAAGGTGAGTCGGTGCACATCACCGGTCCTGCGATCTGGCAACAGAAGATCAGCGAAAGCCTGGCGGTTGAAGTGCAGTAAGCGCTTCATCTGCCAGCAAAAAGGCCGGGCGGTCAGCAATGATCGCCCGGCCTTTTTTTCGCCTGCCATAAAGTGCCGGCACCAGCACCTGTCAGATCTGACAGGTGTCGAAAGAAAAATGCTTTGTTAGCGTGCAATCTCGGCATTCACTGGTTACGTCGCCATGGTTCCTGATGCAGATGCGCTCGTCACCCCGCCCTCCATTGCCAAAACCGCGTCCATTGCCACCCATGGGCGCAGTTGGGGAGAGATCGGTACGACCGGGCAACGGTCTTACTCTCTGACGCTGCCGATCATCGCTGCGCGCTCGCTCAATCCTGACCTGCAACTGGTTTATGACGGCAATGCGGGCAACGGCAAGTGCGGGATCGGCTGGGATATGCCGAATGCAGCCATCTCGCGCAAGACCAGCTCCGGCGTGCCGCATTACCTGCCAACGGACACCATGCTGGCCGACGGCGTCGAACTGCGGCCCGAACTGACGACCCGAGGCAAGATCAAGGCCAAAAAGCGCACGCGAGGTAAAGGCAGGAGTGCCAAAACCTATTCCGTGGTGCTCTACATTCCGCGTCTGGAAACGACCTTCACCCGCTACGAACTCTGGACTCCCGCCGATGGCGGTCATCCGTTCTGGGTGGTCTTTGGCGCCGATGGCACTCAGTATTGCTATGGCAACACCCTGGATGCCTGCATCCATGACCCGGCGGACCCGGCGCATGTCGCTGTGTGGTTGCTGGTGGAAGTCAGGAATCCCGTGGGCGAAAACATCCTTTACCAGTACAAGGCCGACGACAAAGTCACTGACGCCCGTTTTGACTACAGCGCCCAGCGCTATCTGCGACAGGTCTGTTATTGCAACAAGACCGCCAGTGCCGATCTGTACTGTCTTGATCACGCGCAACCGGAGTTACTCGACTGGCTGTTCCGACTGATTGTTGACTACGGCGAACGCGTTGCCGGGTATGACGATGTACCACCGTATGCCGCCAACGAGGATGCCTGGTCGGTGCGTTCCGACCCGTTTCGTATGCATCGCCCTGGCTTTGAAGTCGGCACTCGGCGCCTGTGCCGACAGTTTCTGCTGTACAACAACATCGGCCCCGCTCCGGCACTGGTCCATCGCCTGCTGTTGGAACACGAATCCACATCACATCGATACAACCACCTGAAAGCAGCGCACTACATGAGTTACGACGCTACAGGTCGCGTCAGACACATGCCGCCCCTCGACTATTTTTATGAGGCGCTGATACTCGACACCACCCCCAAACCCTTTCTGCAACTTGATCACATGCCCGGCCTCAACGACGGCCAGCCCTACCATTGCGTCGATCTTTACGGCGAAGGCCTGCCCGGTTTTCTCTGCCAGTACGACGGTGCCTGGTATTACCGCGAACCCTTGCGCGGCACGCCCGGCACCGACGAAATCGTCTACGGCCCCTGGACCCTGCTGCCGTTGATACCAAACGCCGATACCAGCAAACCGGTGGTGCAGATTCTCACCGACCTCACTGGCGATGGCCGCCTCGACTGGATCGTTGCCCAGCCCGGCGGCAGCGGGTATTACACGCTCAACCCGGATCGCACCTGGTCGTTGTTCAAACCGTTCAGCCAGTTCCCCGTGGAATTTTTCCACCAGTTGGCCCAGATGGGCGACGTGAACGGCGCCGGTCTGGACGACCTCGCGCTGATCGGCCCGAACAGCGTACGGGTGTATGCCAACCTGAAAGCAAAAGGATTCGCTCCCGGCCAGGAGGTGCCCCATACCCCGGACAGATTGCCGCTGTTCAGCAATGCCCGCAGCGAACTGGTGTCATTCAGTGGAATGGGCGCCAGCGGCATGGAGCTGTGCCGGATCCGTCACGATGAAATCCGCTGCTGGGCCAGCCTCGGACATGGTCGGTTTGGAGAGGGCTTCAAACTGAGCGACCTGCCGTTCGGCTATGGCGAATTCGATGCCGACCGAGTGCGCATCGCCGATCTGGACGGTTCCGGTGCACCGGCCTTCATTTACCTGTCTTCGGATTACTTCGAAATCAGGTTCAACCAGGGTGGCAATGGCCTGGCCTCGACACCCGTGCGGGTACCATGGCCCACCGGCATTCGCTACGACAACCTCTGCCAGGTGACCTTCGCCGACCTGCAAGGCATTGGCTGCGCCAGCCTGCTGCTGACCGTGCCACACATGACACCGCAGCACTGGGTGTATCACTTCGTCAGTCAACGGCCGTACCTGCTTACCGGTTGCAACAACATGGGCTACAGCGCCATGCTGCAACATCGCAGCAGTGCGCAATTCTGGCTGGATGAAAAACGTCTGGAACTGATGGCGCGCCGGCGTCCGGTCTGCCTTCTGCCCTTTCCCCAGATGGTGCTTCACTGGTTGCGCCAGGACGATGAAATCACCGGCAATTACCTGATGCAGTTCCACGAATATTTCGAGGGCTACTACGACGGTTACGAACGCGAGTTTCGCGGCTTCGGCAAGGTCTGCCAGACCGACAGTGAACTGGAACCGGGCAAGGCCGAAAGCGGACACACGGCGCCGATGCGGGTGACGCACTGGTTTCATACCGGCAGCAGCATCGATCTTGTCTTGAAAGGTATCTGCGAACTCGACAACGAGATCACGCCGCTGGGGCGCACTCTCATTTCAGAATTCGATGCCAAAGGCCAAAAGGAACGTGTTCGCACGCGACGCAAGACCGACGACCCTCGCGAAATTGCCTACGCCCTGGCCGGTCGTCCGCTGCGCAGCGAGGTGTGTCAGGCGGACGAGCACGCACCGGCGCGCCTGTTTTCCCTGAGTGAATTTCGCTATCGGGTACGGGTGGTCAAAGACAACCCGTCCAGCCTGCTGGTGCTCGAACTGGAAACCCGCAGTCATCAATACGAACGCTTCATGGACGACCCGAACTGTCAGCATGCCGTCAATCTGGCATGGGACGCGTTCGGCCATTTGACTCACGGCTTCACGGTGGCCTGCGCTCGCCGCCGCACCGTGACGGACAAACCGCCCTTTGATCGAGAGGACCAACTGCGAGCATGGGAGGACAGCCACGATGAACAACAGCAGTCCTTTTATCTGACAGAAACCCTTGCCGAATTCATTCACCTGAACACTGACGGCCACTGGCTGCTCGGCTTGCCCTGGCGTCAGCGCGGCAACGCAATGAAGCTGCCCAAGGGCGCACTGCCGGGCGGGCTGCGCGCCGCGGATATCAGTTTCGAAAATGTCGATCGGCATAAAGACAGTGCCGAATGGACAGCTGCGCGGGAACTGACCTCGCTCTCGCAACACACTTACCTGGAGGCTGCCGGCAAGATTCTCTACCCGCCGCGTCAAGGACCGACAGAACAGGCTGTGTTCGACAAGAAAGCGCTGGAGGCCTACGACGATGTTCCGATTGTCATTCGGGACGAGCTGGAGACAATCGGCTACACCCCCATGAAGCTGTTTTTCCCGACAGATCCGGCACAGGACCTGCTGCAAAACCTGTGGTCGGCCCGAAGCGGCTTTTTCACCTACGCCGATGCCCGCGGTTTTTACCATGTCACCGAGGTACAGCAGACTGCCAGCCATGGCGTGACGCAAATCACCTGGGATGCAGACCATCTGCTGACCATTGCCATCACCCTGCCGGACGGCTGTGCGACGTCAGTGACCTACAACATGCACACCCTGCAGACACTGAGCGTCACAGACCCCAACGAGAACATTCAGGAAGTTCTTCATGACGCGGGCGGTCAGCCCTTGGTGCACAGTTTTCATGGCACCGAAGAAGGATTGCCGGCCGGGTTCGCGCGGTTGTCCGCCTACCCGCCGCAGCCTGATCTGAGCGTCGAATACGCCCTTGCCAATCCGCAACTGGTTCTCGCCCACGCAGCCGGTGTAGTGCGCACCGAGCTGTTCAGCTGGATGCCGTTGGTCCCGCTCAAAACATTGCCGTTCAAAAGAAAGGAATGGATCGCCAAGGGCCTGATCCTTCCTGATGGTCGCATCCGAGCCTCGGCCTTGCGCTGGCTGAACCAACACAAAAAACGTACGACCAGCGAACAGACCCTGCTGAAGATCATCCGTACAGCCCTGAGGCAACCCGTGCATATCCTCAGAATGGTCGCAGACCGCTACCACACCGACTCGCTGCAACAGATTCAAAGAACGATCAGCTACGTCGACGGCTTTGGCCGCGAGTTGCAAAGCAAACAGTTCGTCTCGCCGGGCGATGCCTTTGTCGCCACAGACGAGGACGGCCTCGCGACCGGCGCCGACGGCAAGCCGATTGAACTGCCGGCCATTCAGCGCTGGCGGGTACAGAGTCGCGTCGAATACAACCACAAGGGCGAAACCATTCGGGTCTACCGCCCTTATTTCCTCAACTTCCCTCGCTGCATCAATGACAGTGCGATGCGTGAGCACGGCTATCACGATCAAATGTTCTACGACGCGTTGGGACGTCCGGTCCGGACACTCAATGCCTTGGGCGATCTGGCATTCGACATCCTGCATCCGTGGTTCAAACTCAGTTACGACTTCAACGATACGTACGAACCACCGCCCGTCGGGCCGGCAAAAAAAGCCACGCCGGCAAAACCTGCAAAACGGGTCAAGTCATGAACGCCGGCGTGCACCATCTCACACCGAAGATGTCGGTAATCGGCCCGCGCGGCGAGGCTGTAAGAGAAGTCGACTACCTGCGCACGGTGGCCGGCAAGGAGGTGCGAGCGCTGATCAACCGACTGCAATATGACGTTGCTGGCAGCCTGGTTGCACAACAAGATCCGCGTCTGCCCACGCCCATTACAACAACGGTGCACACGCTCGACGGCCTGGCGGTCAAAACTCACAACGTCGACAGTGGAGTAAACACTGTCCTGCCAGGACCTGGTGGCGAGTTCCTGCAGAGCTGGGATGCAAACGGCAATCAGCGAGAGATGAGCTACGACCCGCGGCTACGCCTGCGAAGCGTTAAAGAAAACGACGTAACTGACTTCGAAACCTTCAACTACCTCGATGCGTCGGCCGATCAGACCCGCAACCTGCGCGGGCAGATGACGGCGCTGAGCGACCCATCAGGCACGGTGCAATTCAACAGCTTCAGCATGGGCGGCCAGTCACTGGAAGAAACCCGCACTTTCAAGGACGGCAAGATCTGCACCCACCGCCAACGCTTCAGCGCCGTTGGTGCGTTGCTGCAAACCACCGACGCCGGCGGACATGTACAACAATCGACCTACGACATCGCCGGGCAACTTATTCAAGTGCAGTTGCAACTCAGTGGACAAAACTTCCAGGAGATTTTGAACGGCGCGAATTACAACGCCGCCGGCCAGATCACCGAACAACGGCTCGGCAACGGCGTGACCAGCCACTGGCACTACCGGGAGGCCGACGCAAGCCTGCTTCGACACTATGCGCAAAAGGCTTCAGAACCGGCGGTTCAGGATTTCGAGTATGAATATGACGCCGCAGGAAACGTCATCCGCATTATCGATCACACCTACAAACCAACGTTTTTTCGCAACCAGCGGGTCGACGGTGAACGCACATTTGTCTACGACTCGGTAAACCGGCTGACCCAGGCCACCGGCTACAGCGACGCCCCACCCGCAGACAATCCCGGGCGACCGATACCCGCCGATCCTAATGACCGACTCAACTATGTCGACTCTTTCGAATACGACGACAGCAACAATCTGAAAAAGCTGACCCACGTTCGCGACAGCAACACCTACACCCGCGAGATGTTCATCGACCCTGCCAGCAATCGCGGTGTGCGCTGGAAACCGGGGGACCCGGCCCCTGACTTTGGCACTCAGTTCGACCCTGCCGGCAATCCCAGGCACCTGCAGGCCAGCCAGCCTCTCGACTGGAACAGCCGCAACCAACTGCGATCGCTGACCCTCGTCGAACATGCCGGCGGTCCATCGGATCGGGAGTTGTACCAATACAGCCAGGGCAAAAGGGTCTACAAACATCACGAAACCCACACCCGTAAAGTCAGTCATGTCGATGAAGTGCATTATGTGGGGAGTCTGGAAGTCCGCACCAAAAGCAGCGGTGAAGAACTGCACCGGATCACGGTCGCCACCGGTATCGGTGAGGTGACGTGCCTGCACTGGGTAGCCGGCAAACCGCCGGGCATCGACGCTGATCAGGTGTGTTATTCCCTGACGGATCACCTGGGCTCAAACGTGACAGCGCTCGATCAACAGGCGCGGATAATCAGCCAGGAAGGCTATTACGCCTACGGTGGCACCGCCTGGATGGCCGCGCGCTCGCAGATTGAAGCGGACTATCAGTTCACCCGTTATTCGGGCAAGGAAATGGATGTCACCGGGCTTTATTACTACGGCGCCCGGTATTACGCGCCGTGGTTGGGTCGCTGGGTCAACGCCGATCCGGCCGGGGACGTGGACGGGCTGAACCGGTATGCATTCGTGGGGAATAATCCGCTGCGCTACTTCGATAACGGCGGGTTCAATCGCACACCCGCCGAGCTGAAACGAACCATCATCTGGCAGATGCAGACACTGTCAGCCGTCGAGCAAAACATGGCGGTACTGGAAAATCAGATGTTCGATCTGCAGCAACCCGGACGATGGCGCAAGACGTTGGCCAAAAACGTCGCATTCCAGATTGGCAGCGCCGCAGTCGGCTGGTTCACCTCTTTTTACGCGTCCTCAAGCGCGGCCGAAGTACTGCCCAATTTATCTGGTGATCTGATTGGTTTGACCTTCGGCAACAATATTGCCGACGCCAGCGTCGGCCAATACAAGGAACTGGTCAACGCACTGAAACTCGACACGCCGATTGTACCGCGCACCTCGACGCTCTCTCGGGAAGCCATCGCCGCAGAGCTCTCGCCCGCGCCGATCCTGCCTTCCCGCGACACCTACGACCTGAACACTCGCGAGGGAGCGCTACAGTTTTCAGGCGACACAATCGGCAAGGTCGTTGGCGCCTACGTGCCGGGCGTGGGAGAAACCATGGCGCTCGGCAGCACGGCACAGGAGGCCAACCAGGCAGAAGAAGGTTTGTCGTCAATGAAGATGGGGAAAATCCTGAACGTGGTGGATGACATGCTGAGTTATGTCACGCAACTGGAAGTCTCGATCAACGCCAACTTTGCCGAGTTGGGCATCGAGGAGTTCTACGACCAGGACAACTCATGGCAATACCTGGTCGACCTTGGACTCGGCCGGGTCGGCACCGAGCGGGCCGCGACCATTCGTCACTCAGACGCGGTGGCTCTGGGGAAAAAGGCGAGTAGCCGCGTAAAGAGCGCCAAAGACTTTCTGAAAATGTATGAGGAGAAACTGCCGGCCATCCGTCAGCGATGGTTCGGCGGCTCAAATTAGCGTCGAGGTAGAAGGGCACACGATTTGGCCATCAATCCCCACTCGAATACTCCCTCCCTGACAGCGTTCGACAGCCGAGGCCTGCCGGTCAGGCAAGTCGCCTACTTGCGCACTGTATCCGACAGCCCTGTGCAAGCGTTGATCACCCGCCTGCACCACGATGCGGCCGGGTCTCTGCTCGAACAACGCGACCCGCGGCTGTCCACCCCCAACCTGGTGAATGTATTCGGATTGAGCGAGCAGCCGCTGAAAGTCGACAGCATCGATGCCGGGTCAAGCCTGCTACTACCGGGACTGGCAGGGGAAGAGCAACAGCGTTGGGATGCAATGGGCAACCACTGGCGCATTCATTATGACCACCAGGTGCGCCCGATCAGCATCGACGAGAATTCGATACCCGCTGTCGAAACCTTGATCTACGCCGACGCCACGGCCGATCCCGGGCTCAATTTGCGTGGAAATATCACTTGCGTGAAAGACCCTTCCGGGAGCCTGGCGTTTAGCAGCTACAGCCTGACCGGATCGGCGCAGCGAGAAACCCGGACCTTTCACGACAACAAAAATTTCACCACCCTGCGCACGTTCGGACCAACCGGCGCTCAGCTGGAACAGATCGATGCAGGGGGGCACAAACAACAGTCAACACACGACGTTGCCGGGCAGCTTCAACAAATCAGATTGCAACTCAAGGACGCTTCCGATTGGCAAACGGTGCTGCGCGCTGCCCGCTACAACGCCGCCGGACAGATCATCGAGCAACTCGCCGGTAATGGCGTCATCAGTCGCTGGCAGTACGATCCGGCCAACGGACGCCTGCACCGGCAGATCGCACAAGCGGATCCGGCGACAGTGCATCAGGATCTCGAATACCGTTACGACCGGATGGGCAATATCACCGCCATCTTCGATCACACCTTTACGCCCCGTTTTTTTGCCAATCAGCGAATTACAGGAGACCGGACATTCACTTACGATTCGCTGTATCGCCTGCACAGTGCCACTGGTCATGCCGACACCCCGCCTTCGGACAATCCCGCAAGGCCACAGCCAACAGATCCGAATGACCGGCGTCCGTACACGGAAACGTACGAATACGATGACAACAACAATCTGATCAAAACCGTCCATGTACGCGAAGGTGCCCATCATACCCGCGAGGTTTTCATCGACCCCGCGAGCAACCGCGGCGTGCGCTGGAAACCGGGGGATCCGACTCCCGATTTCAATCGGTTGTACAGTCCTGCCGGCGATCTGCTCGCCCTGCAATCTGGCATGCCTTTGCAATGGAATAGCCGAGGTCAGCTGGAAACCGTAACCCTCGTCGATCGCAATGGAAGCAGTGCCAACGACAAAGAGTTCTATCGCTACAGCCAGGGCGAGCGGGTCTACAAATGTCACGAGACCCACACGACGAAAAGTACACACTTCCACGAGGTCCGTTACCTGCCCGGGCTGGAAATCCGTACTCGGGACAACGGCGAAGAACTGCACCGTATCAGCCTTGCCAGTGCCCAGGGCTTCGTGGTCTGCCTGCACTGGATGGCTGGCAAACCGCCGGGCATTGCAGCCGATCAACTGCGTTACCTCCTGCAGGACCATCTGGGCTCAACCGTGAAAGAGCTGGATGGACAGGCGCAATTGATCAGCGATGAAACCTATCTGCCGTTCGGTGCCACCGCCACGCTGACCGCACGCTCCGCTGTCGAGGTCAATTACAAGACCCTGCGCTATTCGGATAAAGAAATGGACGTCAGCGGCTTGTATCATTACGGCGCCCGCTACTATGCATCTTGGCTGGGGCGCTGGATCAGTGCCGATCCGGCAATGGATATCGACGGACTCAATCTCTATACCTTCGTGGGCAACGATCCGATCGGTCATATTGATGCCAAAGGTGAAGTGAAGCTGCCGGCGCGTGGAGATCTGGATGCGGGAGTAGATCGGATCATTGCCTCGCAAAGCGCCAGCTACGCCAAAAACAGGCAAGCCGACGCAACGCGACGCATGAAAAACCAGCTGAGCAAACAGGTGACACGTCACATTGAAATACTCGGGCTTACCAAAGGGCGCGCGAGCGACGCTGCACAACAACTCGACAGAATGGGTTCAGGCAGTGACGTTGCTCTTGCCGCGACCCGCAGGACCCTGACGCTGGTTATCGGCAAGGGGATCAGCTATGGCGTGGGAATCGGCGTCGGGATCGGCGCTCAGGCCTTGGGAGTCGTAGCGCCTGGTGTGGGTAATGTGGTGGGGGCAGGCTTGGGCATCGGCGCAAAAATTGCGGTCAGCGGCCTGATTGACTATGTGGCCGAACGAACGGGCATGAGCGCGCCGGTTAACCTGAAAACCGGCAAACTGACGGCGAGCAAGATTATTCAGAGAGCCGAATACAAGCAGATGGAGCCGCTTGAATATCTGAAGGCTAAATACCAGAACATGAATCTGGGCAGCCAGAAATCCCAGCTGAAGTTTTCCAAGGAGGCTGCCACTCAGGCTTCCGGGGTTATTTTGAAGTCGACGCTGACCTCCCTGCCTTCCGAAGCGGTCAGCGCTATCAGCACCGGCGTTGCTGTGCTGCTGGGATTGCCAGAGATTGTGGATGAAACCCTGGGAGCGCTTTCGGACAAATCAGGCGAGAAGATGCTGGAGTTCGAACGCCAGATTCTTGGGCTCGTTGATGAGATCGAATCGAGCAACGCTACGATTCATGAATTTGCCAATGCACTATCCACGACAAGTATCGGCGGGATTGACCTGGATGACCTGGATCGGCAAACGGGAAAAGTCACGAACATGCTCCGCGGTCTGGCCAATACGGTTCTAACCCACAGAGCCAGCCCAAAAGTCGTGGCCTGAACGCACATAATTTATGCCTCGACAACCCTGCCGCCACAGGGAGGCATGTTATCGTGCCACCCCGTCCTGCCATCCATTCGTCCCAGCATGCTGCCGACTTCCCGTACCTTGCGTCTGTCGTTGTATACCCTGCTGATCATCGCCGGCGCCGCCCTTGCTGCAACGCTGGCAATCCGTCACGCCGAACGCCAGGCGCTGGAAGAAGACGCTGCCCGGGCCAATCAGCAACTGGCGCTGTACGCCAACTCGCTGCACACCCTGATCGACCGCTACCGCGCCCTGCCCGCCGTGCTCGCGCTGGATCCGCAATTGCGTGCGGCGCTGGCCGGTCAGGTGGATGCCGAACAGCAGGCTGCGCTGAATCTGAAGCTGGAAAAGATCAACGGCGCCGCACAGTCCTCGACCCTGGAGCTGCTCGATCACACGGGTCTGGCGGTGGCGGCCAGCAACTGGCGCTTGCCCAGCAGTTACGTCGGCCACAACTATGGCTTTCGCCCCTACTTCAGCCAGACCCGCACTCAAGGCACCGGGCGCTTTTATGCGGTCGGCGTGACCAGCGGGATTCCCGGTTATTTCCTGTCCAGTGCCGTGCTCGGTGACAGCGGCGAGTTCCTCGGGGCGATGGTGGTCAAACTCGAATTCCCGGAGCTTGAACGCGAATGGAGCCATGGCAACGATACTCTGCTGGTCAGCGATGCCCGGGGCATCATCTTCATCGCCAACCAGCCGGACTGGCGCTATCGCCTGCTGCACCCGCTGAGCCCGGCCGATTACCGCGAGATCAAGGCCACCCGCCAATACGACAAACAGTCGCTGGTGCCGCTGACGCATCTGTCGCTGCGGCGCTTCGATGACAACAGTGATCTGCGTCGCGTCGAAGGTCCGCAAGGCACGGCGGATTACCTGTGGGAATCGCTGCCGCTGACCGCCGAAGGCTGGACCCTGCACCTGCTGCGTCGCCCGCAACTGTCCTTCGAAGACCAACGCAATGCCGGGCTCGCTGCTGCCGGGGTGTGGCTGGCGCTGGTATTCCTGTTGCTGTTCCTCAACCAGCGCTGGCGCCTGGCAAAAATGCGCCAGCGCAGCCGCGAAGAGCTTGAGCAACTGGTCGAAGAACGCACCCGTGATTTGCGTACCGCCCAGGATGGTCTGGTGCAATCGGCGAAACTCGCGGCACTGGGGCAGATGTCGGCGGCGCTGGCTCACGAAATCAATCAGCCGCTGACCGCCCAGCGCATGCAACTGGCGACCCTGCGCCTGCTGCTCGATCATGGGCGCGTCGATGACGCCTACAAGGCGCTCAAACCGGTGGATGACATGCTCACGCGCATGGCGGCCCTCACCGGTCATTTGAAAACCTTCGCCCGCAAGAGCCCCAGCGGCCTGCGCGAACGGCTGGACCTGGCGACGGTGGTCGATCAGGCCTTGCAGTTGCTGGACGCCAGAATGCGCGACGAACAGGTCAGTCTGGTGCTGCACCTGACCCGGCCGGCGTGGGTACGCGGCGATGCGATCCGTCTCGAACAGGTGCTGATCAACCTGCTGCGCAACGCCCTCGATGCGATGCAGGGCAAACCGTGCAAGCGTCTGGAAATCCGCCTGGAAACCGACGAGCAATTGTGGCGCCTGAGCGTCATCGACAACGGCGGCGGCATCGCCGAAGAACATCTGGGGCAGGTATTCGATCCGTTCTTCACCACTAAACCGGTGGGTGACGGGTTGGGTCTGGGGCTGGCGGTATCGTTCGCCATCGTTCATGAATCCGGCGGACGCCTGTGCGCCGAAAATGGCGACAACGGCGCGGTGTTCAGCCTGACTTTGCCGATCGATCTGGAGGCGCACATCTGATGCTCAATTCGGTGATGGTGGTCGATGACGAAAGCAGCATTCGCAGTGCCGTCGAACAATGGCTGAGCCTGTCCGGGTTCGAGGTGCAGCTGTTCAGCCGCGCCGAGGAATGCCTGGCGGCGTTGCCGGCGCATTTTGCCGGGGTGATTGTCAGCGACGTGCGCATGCCCGGCCTCAGCGGTCTTGAACTGCTGGCCGAAGTGCAGCGCCGGGATGCCGATCTGCCGGTGATCCTGCTCACCGGCCACGGCGATGTGCCGATGGCGGTCGAAGCCATGCGCGACGGCGCCTACGATTTTCTGGAAAAACCCTTCAGCCCCGATACCCTGCTCGGCAGCCTGCGCCGGGCACTGGACAAGCGTCGGCTGGTGCTGGAAAACCGCGCCCTGCACGAACAGGCCGACAACCGCGCCAGACTGGATGCGACGCTGCTGGGTGTGTCCCGTAGTTTGCAGACCCTGCGCCGGCAGGTACTGGACCTGGCGACGCTGCCGGTCAACGTGCTGATCCGTGGCGAAACCGGCAGCGGCAAGGAACTGGTCGCCCGTTGCCTGCACGACTTCGGCCCCCGCGCCGACAAGCCGTTCGTGGCGCTGAACTGCGCGGCGATCCCCGAGCAACTGTTCGAAGCCGAGTTGTTCGGGCATGAAAGCGGCGCGTTCACCGGCGCCTCGGGCAAACGCATCGGCAAACTGGAATACGCCGATGGCGGCACGCTGTTTCTCGATGAAATCGAAAGCATGCCGCTGGCCCAGCAGGTGAAACTGCTGCGGGTGTTGCAGGAGCAGAAGCTGGAGCGGCTGGGGTCGAACCAGAGTATTCGCGTGGACTTGCGCATCGTCGCGGCGACCAAACCCGACTTGCTGGATGAAGCGCGGGCCGGGCGTTTTCGCGAAGACCTGGCGTATCGGCTGAACGTCGCCGAGTTGCGATTGCCGCCGCTGCGGGATCGTCGGGAGGACATTCCGTTGTTGTTCGAGTCCTTCGCCCAGAGCGCCGCCCAGCGCTTGGGCCGCACTTTTCCGCCACTCAGTGGTGCGCAGTTGAGCCATCTGCTGAGTCATGACTGGCCGGGGAATGTGCGTGAGTTGGCAAACGTGGCCGAGCGTCAGGTGCTGGGGCTGGATGAACCGGTGCAGGGCATCGATCCGGGCCAGTCGCTGGCGGCGCAGCAGGAAGCGTTTGAAGCGCAGTGTCTGCGGGCGGCGTTGACCCGGCACAAGGGTGATGTGAAAGCCGTGCTTGAAGAGCTGCAACTGCCGCGCCGAACCTTTAATGAAAAGATGCAGCGCCATGGTTTGACCCGGGAGATGTTTGTGCAGGGTAGTTGATTTTTACAGTGCCTGATCGGGCCCCTTCGCGGGCAAGCCCGCTCCCACAGGGATTTTTGTGAACACAGAATTTGTGAACACTCCCGACCACTGTGGGAGCGGGCTTGCCCGCGAAGAGGCCGGCACAGACAACAATGACCTATCCGTCAGGGTGAGCGAATTTCCGCTCAATACAACTCATACATTAAGCGGATTTCCGCTCATCCATTCTTCCCAGCCCCTCTAAACCGGCCCTCCATCCGTTGGCACAGGTCCTGCTATAGCCCTCGCAGGCTGCGTTTCAACGCGCTCCACAAAAACAATTAAACGAAGGATCCTTCAATGGATAACTCCAACGCCCTGCCTCTGGGGTCGGCAGCCGTGCCGGCCAAAGAACGAACCACCGCCAGTCGCATCAAGTCGATCTTCAGCGGTTCCGTCGGCAACATGGTCGAGTGGTACGACTGGTACGTCTATGCCGCCTTCTCGCTGTACTTTGCCAAGACCTTCTTCCCCGCCGGTTCCACCACCGCCCAGTTGATGAACACCGCCGCGATCTTCGCCGTGGGTTTTCTGATGCGCCCGATCGGTGGCTGGCTGATGGGCCTGTACGCCGACAAGGTCGGACGTAAAAAAGCGCTGATGGCCTCGGTTTACCTGATGTGCTTCGGCTCCCTGCTGATCGCCCTCAGCCCGAACTACGAAACCATCGGCATCGGCGCGCCGATCCTGCTGGTGTTCGCCCGTCTGCTGCAAGGCCTGTCGGTGGGCGGCGAGTACGGCACCTCCGCCACTTACCTGTCGGAGATGGCAACCAGGGAGCGTCGCGGCTTCTTCTCCAGCTTCCAGTACGTGACCCTGATTTCCGGCCAGCTCATCGCGCTGGGCGTGTTGATCGTGCTGCAGAACATGCTGACCACCGAACAGCTGTATGCCTGGGGCTGGCGTATTCCGTTCGCCATCGGCGCACTGTGCGCAATCGTGGCGCTGTACCTGCGTCGTGGCATGGAAGAAACCGAGTCGTTCACCAAGAAAGAGAAGTCCAAGGAAAGCGCCATGCGCACCTTGCTCCGTCATCCGAAGGAACTGCTCACCGTGGTCGGCCTGACCATGGGCGGTACGCTGGCGTTCTACACCTACACCACCTACATGCAGAAATACCTGGTGAACACCGTCGGCATGAGCATCTCCGACTCCACCACCATTTCCGCCGCCACGCTGTTCCTGTTCATGTGCCTGCAACCGATCATCGGCGGCCTGTCCGACAAGATCGGTCGTCGTCCGATCCTGATCGCCTTCGGCGTGCTGGGGACGATCTTCACCGTGCCGATCCTGATGACCCTGCACACCATCCAGACCTGGTGGGGCGCGTTCTTCCTGATCATGGCGGCACTGATCATCGTCAGCGGCTACACCTCGATCAACGCCGTGGTGAAGGCCGAGCTGTTCCCGACCGAAATCCGCGCACTGGGCGTCGGCCTGCCGTACGCACTGACCGTGTCGATCTTCGGCGGCACCGCCGAATACATCGCGCTGTGGTTCAAGAGCATCGGCATGGAAACCGGTTACTACTGGTACGTGACCGCCTGCATCGCGGTGTCCCTGCTGGTGTACATCACCATGAAAGACACCCAGAAACATTCGCGCATCGTCACTGACTGATCCGGCAACGCGAATCAAAAAAGGGGCAGACCTTCACGGGTCTGCCCCTTTTTTCGTTGGCCGATCAGCGGTTCCTGGCGATTAATCGCTGGTTAATTCGCCGAAGCGATCCTGCACCTACCTGATCGATGACCTGCGCGACGCTCGCTCCGACGACGAAAGCGAATGGAATGCGTCGCCCTTAATATCAATTTAATCGATTGTTTTTAGCATTATCTTGCGCTTTTTAATCAATTTAATTGGCGTAGCATGAATCCCATGCGAAACACATCGCCAACCAATTTCGAATCTGGAGAACGACCATGAAAACCAAACTGATCCTCGCCCTGACCCTGTCCGTACTGGCCGCCAACACCTTTGCCGCCGACGGTTCGGACAAAACCAAATCCGCCGACTTCATTTCCGGCGCCAGCGCTGCCATCGAAACCAGCCACACCGGCACCTATGCTGCTGACGGTTTCGACAAGACCAACGTCGGCAAAGCCGTGGCTGCCGATGGTTTCGATAAAACCGGCACTGCCAACGCCATCGCCGCCGACGGCTTTGATAAAACCGGTACTGCTGCAGCCATCAGTTGATCGCTGGATACACACACCACAGCCCGGCTTCGGCCGGGCTTAGTCATGTCTGGAGGACTGGAAATCAGCCGCCCGTCCTTGCACTATGGCCGCTCTCTGACAGCCGTTTCCAGGAACACCCGCCATGCCCGATGACATCCATTTCTACGAACCGGCCAACGGCCACGGCCTGCCTCACGATCCGTTCAACGCCATCGTCGGCCCGCGTCCCATCGGCTGGATTTCTTCGCAGGATGCCGAGGGCCGGCTGAACCTGGCGCCCTACAGCTTTTTCAACGCGTTCAACTACATTCCGCCGATCATCGGGTTCTCCAGCGTCGGTCGCAAAGACAGCCTGAACAACATCGAGCAGACCGGCGAATTCGTCTGGAACCTCGCCACCCGACCGCTGGCCGAGCAGATGAACCAGAGCTGCGCGATGGTCGCGCCCGAGGTCAACGAGTTCGAACTCGCAGGGCTGACGCCGGTGGCGTCGAAAGTGATCGCCGTGCCGCGCGTGGCCGAAAGCCCGGTGTCCTTCGAGTGCAAGGTCACGCAGATCATTCAGTTGCAGCGCGCCGACGGCGAGACCGTGCCGAGCTGGCTGGTGCTGGGCGAAGTGGTCGCCGTGCATATCGCCAAATGGCTGTTGAAGGACGGGATCTACGACACCGCCGCGGCAGAACCGATTCTGCGGGGCGGCGGGCCGGCGGACTACTTCCAGCTGGGGCCGGAGGCATTGTTCAAGATGTGGCGCCCGGGCGCCGTCAAGTAAACGCGATTACCAGATCAGCTCGGCGTCATCAGTGACGCCCTTGAGCTTGTCCAGCTCGTTGATAGCCGCTTCATCGGCGGCAATGGCGCCAGGGAACACCTGGTCATTCAACAGCTTGTGAAAGCGTGGCGCACCACCGTCGACCAGGGCCTTGACCGCGATTGCCGCGTGATAACCCTTGTTGCTGCCCAACTCGACGGGGACTACAGCGGAAACCGCTTCGAAGTGTTCGAACTCTTTACGTGCCATGTCGCAGGTCCTGGCTCAGTCAAATAGGCTGGCCATTAAACCCTCAACCGGCGAGTTTGTGTATCGGCGCGCAACTTTGACCAAGCGCCTGCGCCGCCGACACGTCTTTAAACGTGTGGAAATCCAGGCTGTTGACCACCAGGTCCTGCACCAGCTCGGCAAAAACTTCCATCGACGGGCTGCTGAAATAGGCGGTCATCGACTGTTGGTTGCTCCAGAAACCGGAGACCAGCCACAGCTCGGGATCACACTGCGAATGCTGCAAGGAAAAGCTCAGGCAACCGGCGGCGGCACGAGACGGCTCGATCAATGCGCTCAGGCGCATGCCGAGTTCCGCCGAGCGGCCGGCGCGCGCTCGAACGAAGGCCATATGACTGACGGGAATCTGCTTGGACATGTTCAACCCTCCCAGGGAGTCGCGTGGCAGCCGGGGACGGGCTGCGACAGGATCCAAGGTTAAGGGCCGGGCAGCGCTCGCCGTTAGTCGATTCCTGCCGTCGCATTGCACAATCCTGCGAGACTGTCTTGCACACCTGTAACCAGTCGTGAATTGCTGTCACCGTCCTGTCACACCGGTTTCGGGCAATTCTGACGACCTGCGTCCTGCTATGGCTGGGCGAGCCAACAACCCAATGCAGGATCAGGCAAGCATTTCGCAGGATGTGTCTACCGCTTGCGCTTGCACAAACTTATGCTCTGCCCCATTCCACCGACTTTGCCGAGGATGCCGCACATGACGTCATTCGATCGTTTTCAAACGCCGCCCGATGCCGACATGGAAAAGCAGCGCGAGGAACTGGCGGCGATCATTCGCCGCAACACCTGCGAAGATGGCAGTTATGCCACCGCCATCGGCTCGCTGTTCATGTCGCGCCACACAAAATCCCATGACTTCGCCCCGGTGCTCGCGCAACCGGCGCTGTGCATCATGGCCCAGGGTCGCAAAGAGGTACGGCTGGCGGACGAATTCTTCAATTACGACCCGCTGAATTACCTGGTGGTATCGGTTTCGATGCCATTGAGCGGTCGGGTGGTGAACGTCTCGCCGGAGGAACCGATCCTCGCCGTGCGCCTGGACATTGATCCGGCGGAAATCACCGCGCTGATCGCCGACGCCGGCCCGATGGGCGTACCGACCCGGCCGACCGGGCGTGGTCTGTATGTGGAGAAAATCGACAGCGCCATGCTCGATGCGGTGCTGCGTCTGGCCCGCCTGCTCGACGCACCGAAAGACATCGCCATGCTCGCGCCACTGATCCGCCGGGAGATTCTCTATCGCCTGTTGCGCAGTCCGCAGGGCCATCGGCTGTACGAAATCGCCATCGCCAACAGCCAGAGCCACCGCATCAGCCAGGCGATCAAATGGCTCAACGGCAACTTCGAACAGCCGCTGCGCATCGATGATCTGGCGAAGGAAGTGAACCTCAGCGTCTCGACGTTGCATCACCGCTTCAAGGCGATGACGGCGATGAGTCCGTTGCAGTATCAGAAGCAACTGCGTCTGCAAGAGGCGCGGCGGTTGATGCTGGCTGAGGGGCTGGAGGCTTCTGCGGCCGGGTATCGGGTGGGGTATGAAAGCCCTTCGCAGTTCAGCCGCGAGTACAGCCGGTTGTTTGGGGCGCCGCCGCTAAGGGATCTGGCGCGGTTGCGGCTGACCGTCTGACCCGTTTTTTTTTGCGGCCACTGGCCCCATCGCGAGCAGGCTCGCTCCCACATCGGATCGGCGTACTACTGAACCTGTGGGAGCGAGCCTGCTCGCGATGGGGCCTTTGATTCAAGCGCCGAGCACCCGACACGCCTCACTCGGCAACGTCACCGACACCAGATGCCCGATCCCCAGCCCGATGCCCTGACACGGCGTACTCAGCGCCGTAAAGGTCACCCCGGAACATTCCACCGTAGTCTCGATCGTCGCACCGATATCCCGAACGAACGTCACCTTGCCCAGCAGACGATTGCCCGCCGTAGCCTGGGGCGCCGACAGTTGAAGGTCTTCGGGGCGGATCAGCATCTTCACTTTCTGCCCGACCACGATGCTGCTGCAGATCGGCACTTGCAGGGCATCGCCGCCCGGCAGCACGACCTTGCCATCGCCCAGTGCGGTGGCCGGGAAGATGTTGCCGGAGCCGATAAAATCCGCGACGAATTCGTTGGCCGGGTGCCGATAGATTTCAATCGGCGTACCCACCTGCTGCACCCGATGCTCACCGAGGACCACCACGATGTCGGCCATGGTCATGGCTTCGCGTTGATCGTGGGTCACCATGATCGTGGTGATGTTCAGGCGTTGTTGCAGCTGGCGGATTTCCACCTGCATCGACTCGCGCAACTTGGCGTCCAGCGCCGACAGCGGTTCGTCGAGCAGAAGGATTTTCGGATGCGATGCAATCGCCCGGGCAATCGCCACGCGCTGACGCTGGCCACCGGAGAGTTTCGCTACCGGACGGTCGATCATCGGTTGCAGCTGGATCAGTTCCAGCAATTCCACCACCCGCGCCTGTTGATCGGCCTTGCTCACGCCGCGCAATTTCAATGGATAGGCGATGTTCTCGCCCACGGTCATGTGCGGAAACAGCGCCAGCGACTGGAACACCATGCCGAAGTTGCGCAGGTGCGCCGGGGTGTGGCCGATGTCCTCGCCGTCCAGGCGGATCTCGCCGCCGGTGAGGGTTTCCAGCCCGGCGATCATTCGCAGCAACGTGGTCTTGCCGCAACCCGACGGGCCGAGGAAGCACACCAGTTTGCCCTCGGGCAAATGCAGGTTGACGTCTTTTACCGCGCAGGCCGAGCCGTAGTGTTTCTCGACGTTTTCCAGAATCAGACCAGACATAAAATCACCTCAAGAAATCAAAAGGACACGCCACCCTCGCCCACCAGCTTCTCCAGCGCCCAGATCAGGACGAAGTCGATCAGCACGATCAGCACGGCAAACGAGAACACGGTAGGGTCGAGCGATGACACGGTGCGGCTGTACATCCAGATCGGCACGGTCATGACGTCGATGGTGTAGAGAAAATAGGTCACGGTGAATTCGTTGAACGAGACGATGAACGCCAGCAGCATCCCCGCCAGAATCCCCGATTTCATCAACGGCACCACCACGTCGACGATGGCCCGTAGCGGCGAGGCGCCGAGCATCTGCGCGGCCTCTTCGACTTCACTGCCGATGGAAAGCATGGCCGCCGTGCAGTTCTTCACCACGAAGGGCAGCGCGAGAATCACGTGGGCAATGACCAGCCGCGAAGTCGTCATGTGGAACGGCAGGCTGTCGAACACCAGCAGCAAAGCCAGCCCCAGCACCACCATCGGAAACACCAGCGGCAGCGACATCAGTTGCAGCGCCACACCCTTGCCACGGAACTCGCAACGGGTCAGCGCGTAGGCCGCCGGCACCGCGATCAGCGTGGCGAAAATCATCGTCAGGCACGCCACCAGCAAACTGGTGCCCATGGCCTGGCCGAGGCTCAACACATCGCTGGCGTCCGGCGAGACAAAGGTGTGCCACGCCGCCTTGTACCACTGCAGGCTGTAGCTGCTCGGCGGGAAGTCGAGGTTCGACGCACCGCTGAACGACATCACGATCATGGTCAGGATCGGCAACACGGCCAGGAACAAAATGATCCCGGAGAGGATGCCGGCAAACTTGCCGGTGTCGCCCGGCAGCAGCGACTGACGCTTCTTGATCAGGGCACTCATTGCGAAGCCTCCAGCAGACGGCGACGGCGGCCGGTGATGTATTCGGACAAGGTCATGATGGCGAGCGTAGTGACGATCAGCACCACCCCGGCGGCGGATGCGGCGGGCCAGTTCATCAGCGGTGCGATCTGGTCATGCACCATCACTGCGAGCATCGGCACGCGCCGACCGCCGAGCAACAACGGCACCACGAAGCTGCTGGCGTTGTAGGCGAACACCAGGGTCGCGCCGGTGATGATCCCCGGCAGGCTCATCGGCAACACCACCTGGCGGAACACTTGAAAGCGACTGGCGCCCAGCGTCGCGGCGGCTTCTTCGTAGCTGCGGGCGACACCGCGCATGGCGCTGGCAATCGGCAGCACGGCCAGCGGGAACGCGGTCTGCACCAGGCCCATCAGCACGCCGTTCTGGTTGTACAGCAACATGATCGGGCGCTTGATCAGACCGAGGCCCATCAGGGTCTGGTTGAGCATGCCGCCGGGGCCGAGGATCACCAGCCAGCCGTAGCTTTGCAGCAGCAGGTTGACCAGCAGCGGCAATAACACCGCCGCCAGAAAAATCCGCCGCACGAATGGCGAGGTCAGGCGCGACATGGTGTACGCCACCGGGATCGCCAGCACCACCGCGATCACCGCGCTGATCAGCGCCAGACGCAAGGTCAGCAGCAACGATTTGAGGTAGTAGGGTTCGAGCAACTGGGCGTAACTGGCCAGGCTGAAACCGGACCATTCCGCGCCCTTGGTGCCGACACTCATGCGCAGCACGAGCAGGCTGGCGGCAATCAGCACGCCGAGAAACAGCATCGACGGCGTGAGAAAAAACCACGCCCGGGCGGTCGGCGAAACACCGCGCGCCGAGCGCACGTCACCCGCGCCGACCGGTTGGGTCAGGGATTGATGTTCCATAGCAATGATCTCGTCAATGGAAAAACAACGGCTTCAAGCTCACCTTGGCCCTCTGTGGGAGCGAGCCTGCTCGCGAAAGCGGCGGGTCAGTCAACCCATGAAGCGACTGACAGATTGCATTCGCGAGCAAGCCCGCTCCCACAAGGTTTCTGTGGTGTCTGGAAGTACGGCGTCAGGAAGAAAAGATTTCCGTGTAGCGACGAATCCACTGGTCATGCACGGTCGCCAGGAAGGCGTTGTCGTGCATGATCGCCTTCTCCGAGATCTGCTCCGGGGTGAGGATGAACGGGCTCTTGCGCGCTTCGGCGGAGATGATCGCCTTGGCGTTGACCGGGCCGTTGAAGATGTCTTCGGCCATCTTGCCCTGCACCAGCGGGTCGAGGGAGTGGTCGATGAAGGCGTAGGCCAGGTCAGTGTCGCCCGGACGGTTCTTCGGCATCACCGAGAGCATCAGGTCGGTGTAGAAACCTTCCTTCATGCCGAACGTGGCGCCCAGGCCGTAGTTCGGGTCGCGGATCTGCTTGGGGAAAAACGCCGGGGCGTAGAGGCCGCCCATGTCCAGGGAACCGGTGCGGAACAGCTCGGCGATCTGGTTCGGGTTTTCGCCCAGGGTCACCACGCGGTCTTTCAGTTCGGCGAGTTTCTTGAAGCCCGGCTCGATGTTGTGCTCGTCACCACCGGCCAGTTTGGCGGCGATGATGATCAGGTCCATCGCCTCGGTCCAGTTCGGCGGCGGCAGGAAAATGTTCGGCGCAAGGTCAGCATCCCACAGCGCAGCGTAACTGTCCGGCGCTTCCTTCTGGGTGCGGGTGCTGTAGACCAGACTGTTGCACCACAGCAGGTAACCGATGCCGTGACCGTTGGCCCCGGTGCGGTATTTTTCCGGGACGTCGATCAGGTTGGGAATGCGGTTGAGATCGGGTTTTTCCAGCAGCCCGGCAGCGGCCAGACCTTCGGCGCCAACGCCGGCCAGGGTGATGATGTCGTACTGCGGACGGTCACCGCCGGCCTTGAGTTTGGCGACCATTTCCGAAGTGCTGCCGGTGCGGTCGGCAATCACTTTGGCGCCAGTCTTGGCTTCGAACGTTGCGGCGATATTGCGCAGTGCGGCGAGGCCCGTGTCATCGGACCAGGTCAACAGGCGCAGGGTCTTGCCGGCAAAGCGGGTGTCGCTGGCACTGGCCCGGATGAAGGGCATGCTCATGGCCGCCGCAGCCACCGAGGCCACGCCGACGGTTTTGATGAATTGACGCCTGTTCAGATCGTGCTCGCCCATTTAGGACTCCCATTTTTTTGTAAGTATGAGACTGATCGCAACCCTTGCATCTGCGTGACCGGAATTGCTCAAGCGCCCGGTTTCAAAGGGCTTGAGCGTGGTCTGCGGGTTCATCCTGAGGTCGTGCAAAACACCTGACTATCGATAAAAACTCATTGAAGCCATGACGCCGGCGCATGCCTCGTTGCGAGGCATGCGCTCACCTTTTTCGGGCATTCAGAGCGCGCGGATCACGTGCTTGATTTCCTGGAACGCCGCCAGGCCCCACGGCCCCAACTCGCGGCCGATGCTGCTCTGCTTGTAGCCGCCCCACGCCGTCTGCGGGAAGATCACCTGCGGCGCGTTGAGCCACACCAGCCCCGCCTGCAAGGCGTTGGCGACCCGATCCGCGGTCTCGGCATTACGCGTGACCACGCTGGCCACCAGACCGAACTGACTGTCGTTGGCCAGGGCAATCGCCTCGGCTTGCGTAGCGAAACTGCGAACGCAGATCACCGGCCCGAAGATCTCTTCACACCACAGCGCACTGTCGAGGGGCACTTCGGTGAAGATCGTCGGTTGCAAGAAATAGCCGCGCGGCAGATCTGCAGGACGATTGCCGCCACAGATCAACTTGGCACCGGCGCTCAATCCACGGTCGATATGACCGAGCACGCGTTGGTATTGCGCCTGATTGACCAGCGCGCCCATCTCGACTTCCGGATCGAACGGGTCGGCCACACGAATTTTTTCCGCGCGGGCCTTCAGACGAATCAGGAATTCATCGGCGATTTCATCGGCAACCAGCACTCGGCTGGTGGCCGAGCACATCTGCCCGGCGTTGAAGAAACCGCCACCGCAGGCCAGCTCCACCGCCAGATCCAGGTCGGCGTCTTCCAGGATCAGCAGCGAGGATTTACCGCCCAGTTCCAGACTCACGCCCTTCACGGTTTCAGCGGCGCGTTGCATCACTTGCACACCGACGGCGTTGCTGCCGGTGAAGGAAACCTTGGCGATGCGCGGATCCGCCGACAGCGGCGCACCGACCGCCAGACCGGTGCCGCACACCAGGTTGAACACGCCTTTTGGCAGACCGGATTCAGCGATGATGGCCGCCAGCTCCAGTTCCGGCAGCGGCGTGACTTCCGACGGTTTGAGTACCACGCAGCAACCGGCGGCCAAGGCCGGGGCGAGTTTCCACGCGGTGGTGACCATCGGGAAATTCCACGGCACGATCAGCCCGACCACACCGCACGGCTCGCGGCGCAGACGTGCGCTGAAGTCATCGCTGGGCAGCGGCACGTTGCTGTCGAGTCTGGCGTCGAGGCCTTCGGCGAGTTCGGCGTAGTACTCGAACGTGGCGATCACGTCGTCGACATCGATGCCCGCTTCAAACTGCGGTTTGCCGTTGTTGCTCGACTGCAACTTCATCAAGTGATCACGACCGTTGCGCACGCCGTTGGCGATGTTGCGCAGGATCGCGCCGCGCTCGGCACCGGTGGTTTTCGACCAGCCCTTGAAGGCTTCGGTCGCTGCCGTTACCGCTTGATTGACGGCGCTTTCGTCGCCGCCATTGACCGTGGTCAGCAGCGCTTCGGTGGCCGGGTTGATGACGCGCAGGTGTTCTCGACCGGCGGACCATTGGCCGTTGATGTACAGGCCGTCGAGTGTGGTCGGGAAATTCATCATTGGGCCACCGCCTTCATCCATTGGGTCTGGTCGATTTCGATCAGGGTCGGGCCCTGACGATCGGTGGCGGCGCGCAGTGCGCCGCGCAGATGTTCGGCCGAGCTGATCGCTTCTGCTGCACAACCCAGGGCCTTGGCCACACCGATGAAGTCCGGGGTGTAGATGTCCACGCCCACCGGCTCGATGGCGCGGTTGACCATGTATTTCTTGATCTCTTCGTAACCCTGGTTATTCCACAGCAGGATGATCACCGGCGTGCGCGCTTCCACAGCACTGGCCAGTTCCGGCAGGGTGAATTGCAGACCGCCGTCGCCGATCAGGCACACCACCGGCGCACGAGCGCCGCGTTCGAGGTTGCCGCCAAGCCATGCGCCAATCGCCGCCGGCAGGGCGTAACCGAGGGTGCCGAAACCGGTGGACGAGTTGAACCAGCGGCGCGGACGCTCCGTGTTGAAGGTCAGGTTGCCGGTGTACACCGGTTGCGTGGAGTCACCGACGAACACCGCGTTCGGCAATTCATGCAGCACGGTTTCGAGGAAACGGGTCTGGGCCAGGGTCGGCGCGTCCCAGGTTGCGGCCAGGTCTTCACGCAGACGCGCGGCGCGTACCTGACCCCAATCGTTGCGGCGCTCGGCCAGCGGTTTGTGCGACAGCGCGCTGAGCAGCGCTTGTGCGGCGTTGCGCGAGTCGGCCACCAGCGCCACGTAAGGCGGGTAGTTGCGCACGGTCTGGTCGGGATCGATATCGACGCGCAGCAACTTGCCGGGGATTTCGAAGCCGCCGGCGAAGGTCACGTCGTAGTCGGTTTCCGCCAGTTCAGTGCCGATCGCCAGCACCACGTCGGCATCGGCCACCAGGGCGCGGGTCGCCACCAGGCTCTGGGTCGAACCGATCAGCAGTGGATGGCTGGACGGCAGCATGCCTTTGGCGTTGATGGTCAGAGCCACTGGTGCATCGAGCAACTCAGCCAGTTCGGTGAGTTCGGCAGCCGCGTCGATGGCGCCGCCACCGGCGAGGATCAGCGGACGCTGGGCGCCGGCCAGCAGTTCAGTCATGCGGCTCACGGCGGCCGGCGCGGCACCGGCGCGGTCGATGTAGACCGGCACGCTGGCCAGCAGTTCGTCGGCTTCTTCGACCAGCACGTCCAGCGGAATTTCGATGTGCACCGGACGCGGACGCCCGGCCTGGAACAGCGCAAACGCACGGGCCAATACGCCCGGCAATTCGGACGCCGACATCAGGGTGTGGGAGAACGCCGCCACGCCGCCGACCAGTGCGCTCTGGTTCGGCAGTTCATGCAGCTTGCCGCGTCCGCCGCCCAACTGATTGCGAGTCTGTACGCTGGAGATCACCAGCATCGGGATCGAATCGGCGTACGCCTGGCCCATGGCGGTGGTGATGTTGGTCATGCCCGGGCCGGTGATGATGAAGCACACACCCGGTTTGCCGCTGGTACGGGCGTAGCCGTCGGCCATGAAGCCGGCGCCCTGTTCGTGGCGCGGGGTGACGTGGTTGATGCTCGAACGGGCCAGCCCGCGATACAGCTCCACGGTATGCACCCCGGGAATGCCGAACACCTGCTCGACCCCATAATCTTCGAGTAACTTGACCAGTACTTCGCCACACGTCGCCATGTCTTTGCCCTTCTTGTTCGTTGAGGCACCGGGCTTGAAAGGAACCGGTGATTGGCCTCATTGAAACGGGCGACCCGTAGCCGCAACAATCGATAAAAGCTCATACTAGCCATGTCCTCACGTCATACCTTGGATCCACATGAAACGACTGCCTCCCCTGCCCGCCCTGCACACGTTTCTGATCACCGCGCAGTGCTGCAACTTCACCCGGGCCGCCGAGCAGTTGCACATCACCCAGGGTGCGGTGAGCCGGCAGATCGCCGGGCTTGAGGAACATCTGGGTTATGAGCTGTTCATTCGCCTGGCCCGGGGCCTGGAGCTGACGGCCGAAGGGCGTGAATGGCTGCCACGGGTGCAGCAGGTGTTCAGCCTGATCGGCGACTCGGTGGAGCAGATCGGCGCCAAACGCGAGACCCTGCAACTCAAGGCGCCGAGCTGCGTGATGCGCTGGCTGTTGCCGCGCCTGCTGCAATGGCAGCGCGAGCGCCCGGACGTGCCGGTGAAACTCACGGCGTCGCTGCAACACGGGGTGGACTTTCATCGCGAGCAATTCGATGCGGCGGTGATCTACGGCACCGCGCCCCACGATTCGCCTGCGACCCTGCATCTGTTCGATGAACAACTGACGCCGGTCTGCTCGCCGACACTGCTCAACGGTGGGCCGGCCCTGCACACACCGGCAGATCTGCAACAGCATCTGCTGCTGCACCCGACCCACACGGATGACGACTGGACACTCTGGCTCGAAGCCGCCGAACTGCACTTGAACAACATCGCCAGCGGTCAGCATTTCGAGACCCTGGATCAGGCGATGTCGATGGCGTCCCACGGGACGGGGGTGGCGATCGGCGACTGGTCACTGATCGGCGACGACTTGAACGCCGGGCGACTGGTGATGCCGTTCGATCTGAAGGTGAAGACGGGATTGGGCTATTACATCGTCGCGCCGGCGTCGGAGCCGTCGGCGAAATTGCAGGAGCTGATGGGGTGGTTGGTGGAGCAGGCTCATACGCGGTGAGGCCCCCCCCTCACCCCAGCCCTCTCCCGGAGGGAGAGGGAGCCGATCGTGGGATACTCGAAAATTACGCCGACCTGAACGTGCTGTACCGAATCCATAATCGACTCGAACTTTCAGGTCGATGAATCACGTCAGACAACTCGGTCGGCTCCCTCTCCCTCCGGGAGAGGGCTGGGGTGAGGGTCAATTTTCGGATCAGACACAAACCCCGAAAACCACCCAAAACCCTCAATAACCGACAGTAAACCGCTGACGCGAATGCTTCGGCGTTTCCACTTCGTCGATCAGCGCAATCGCGTAGTCGGCAAACGTAATCGAGCTCTGACCTTCAGCACTCACCAGCAAGTCATCCTTGCCAACGCGGAATTTGCCGGTGCGCTCGCCTTCGAAGAACAGCGCCGACGGCGACAGGAACGTCCAGTCCAGTTCTTTTTCCTGACGCAGCGCATCAAGGAACGCCGCACCGGCGCTGGCCTCAGCCTTGTACTCGGCCGGGAAACCGGCGCTGTCGATCACGCGAGTGCCGTCCGGCAGCAACAACGAACCGGCCCCGCCGACCACCAGCAGACGTTTCACCCCGGCCTGTTTCACCGGGCCGATCAGCGCGCTGGCCGGCACCGTGGCGAAATGCGCGGCGCTGATCACCACATCGTGACCGGCGATTGCCGCTTGCAGCGCCGCGGCGTCCAGCACGTCGACATTCTTGCTGGCCACACCGGCACGGGCGCCGATCTTCGAGGTATCCCGAGCGATGGCGGTGACGCTGTGGCCGCGGCGCAGGGCTTCTTCCAGCAATTGGCTGCCGGCACGGCCGGTGGCACCAATGATTGCGATCTTGCTCATGACATTCTCCAGTTGGCTTGAGAGTGCTGCGTTTTTCAGAATCGGGTTACCACTTCATCTCGCCCTTGGCGACTTTGGCGCTCAGCTCCAGCGAGCTTTCTTCGCCCAGTGTCGGGTAGCGTTTTTTCATCGCGGCGATCAGCGCGGCAGAGTCCTTGGCCTTGGCGGCTTCCTCGTCGAACGCCTTGATGTAGTCGGCGGTGAATTTCACGGCCGCCAGCGAACGGGCGCTGTCACCCAGGTAGTGACCCGGCACCACGGTTTTCGGTTTCAGGGTTTCGATCGAGTGCAGGGTTTGCAGCCAGTCGGCGTGGGATTGTGCAGTCTGGGTATCGGCCATCCACACATGGATGTTCTCGGCGACGACGACACCGCCAACCACGGCTTTCAACGATGGAATCCACACGAAGCTGCGATCCGGTTGCTTGCCTTCCAGGCCGACCACCTGCAGTTTCTGCCCTTCGAGCATCAGGCTGTCGCCCTTGAGCACGCCCGGCACGATGGTTTTGGCCGGCACGTCGGCGCCCATTTTCGGGCCCCAGAACGCGAGTTTGCCGTCGACGGTTTGCTTGATGTGATCAACGGTTGGCTGCGAGGCCAGCACCTTGGCATTCGGGAAGGCTTTGGTCAGGGTGTCGAGACCGAAGTAGTAATCCGGATCACCGTGGCTGATGTAGATGGTGGTCAGTTGCTTGCCGCTGGCGCGGATCTTTTCCACCACTTGCTCGGCCTGGGATTTGCCGAACTGGGCGTCCACCAGAATCGCGTCCTTCTCACCGCTGACCAGCACCGAGGTCACCGGGAAGATCGCGTGGGTGCCCGGGTTGTAGACATCGAGGTTCAGGTTCGCGGCCGCTGCGTGGGCAGCAAAGCCGAGGGTGGCGGTGGCCAGTAAAACGCGCTTGAGGGTGGTGAAGCCGATCATGGGTTGCTCCGCTGTTCGAATGCCGTGCTTGGCGATGGGGACAGAGCTTAGTTGCCAGACTCGTTACAAAAAATGCGATGCTTGAACATAGTTTGTTTCTGAAAGCGGGCAAATCATGGATCGTCTCCAAGCAATGCGGGTGTTTGTCACAGTAGTGGATCTGGGCAGCCAGTCGGCGGCGGCCGATCACCTGGACCTGTCACGGCCGGTGGTGTCGCGGTATCTGGCGGAACTGGAAGACTGGGTCGGCGCACGCCTGATGCACCGCACCACGCGCAAGTTGAGCCTGACCGCCGCCGGCAACGAAATCCTGCCGCGCTGCCGGCAGATGCTCGAACTGTCGGGCGACATGCAGGCCGCCGTCAGCGAGCCCGACGACGCGCCACGGGGGTTGCTGCGGATCAGCGTCAGCACCTCGTTCGGCCAGGCGCAACTGGCCGATGCCATGGCGGCGTTCGTCAAGCACTACCCGGGCGTCAACATCGACCTGCAAATGCTCGATCGCACGGTGAATCTGGTGGACGAGCGCATCGACCTGGCGATCCGTACCAGCAACGACCTCGACCCCAACCTGATCGCCCGGCGCCTGACGGTCTGCCGATCGGTGGTCTGTGCCGCGCCCGCCTATCTGCAGGCACATCCACAACCGCAGCGCGTAGAAGATCTGAGCCGGCACAACTGCCTGACCCACTCCTACTTCGGCAAGAGCCTGTGGCATTTCGAAGAGGATGGCGAACCGGTGTCGGTGCCGGTGCAGGGCAATATCAGCGCCAACGAGGCCAGCACTCTGCTGCGTGCCACACTGGCCGGCGCCGGGGTGGCGATGCTGCCCACCTATCAGGCCGGGGTGCATATTCACAGCGGCGAACTAATTCGCCTGCTGCCTCACGCCGAGCCGCGGCAGATGAACATCTACGCCGTGTATGCCTCGCGCAAGCACATGCCGGCGGCGCTGCGCTGCATGCTGGATTTTCTGGTGCAGCGTTTTCCCGAAAACCCGCAATGGGATATCGGGCTGTAATCCCGTGCATAGAGCCGCTGGCAACTCCACGGCGCTGACCTATGCTGAAAGTAGTACCCAAGGGTATTCGTTCAGAGGTCAACGCCATGAACACCAGAACAAGAAGATACCTCGCGATTTTCATCACCTGCGCGGCCACGCTGGCGCTGTACGGCACCGCGGCATGGCGCGTGGAGCAGTTGCGGCAACTGCCCCGTGAGTACGCGAGCTGCAACTTCGAGCGCTGCATCCCTCACAACGCCACCCTCAACGCCCTGCGCTGATACCAGGTTCAGGCGTCGTCGTTCTGCTCGGCCTTCAAGCGGTCGCGGAACGCCTTTGGCGAGATTCCCACCCGGCGCCGGAACAGGCGCGTGAAGTTGGTCGGATCGGAAAAACCCAACACCTCGGACATCTCGTAAATGGTCATGCCGGTGTAAGTCAGCAGCCGCTTGGCTTCCAGCAACTGGCGTTCGTGCATGATCTGCAACGCCGGCTGCCCCGCCAGTTCGCGGCAGGTGCCGTTGAGGTGCGAGACGGAAATTCCCAGGCGATGAGCCAGGTCCTCAACCTTGACGTGCTGTCGGTACGTCTCCTCTACCAGTTGGATAAAGCCATTGAGGTATTCGCGCTGACGGTGTGGGCGCTGCTTGGCGTTGTGACGGTGGATCGCCTGACGGCTGACCCAGACCATGATCACGCTCACCAGCGAATGCATGAGCATTTCCCGCGCCGGTTGATGGCCGTTGTACTCGGCCTGCAACGCAGCAAACAGACTGTTGAGGTAGTCCGCATCCTTGCCCGCCGGGTAGCTTTCGGCCTGGGCCAGGGCCTGCACCGCGTTGCCCAGTTGCGCCTGCAAGTGGTTGATCAATGGCGTGGCCAGGGTGACGACAAATCCCTCGACGTCCTCGGAAAAACGGAATCCATGCACCGATAACGGCGGCAGGATCTGGATCGCGGCTTCGTTCAGTTGCGTGCGTTGGCCTTCGATTTCAAGCTCTGCCTGACCTTTGAATACGAAGAGCAACTGGCACAAATCGGCGTGGCGGTGGGGTTTGATTTCCCATTGGTGTTCGCGGCTGCGTTTGGAAATGGTTTCACAGTGCAGCAAGTCAGGGGTCGGCCAGTCCAGGCTTTCACCGTAGAGCTTGAACACCGGAATCGAAGGCAGGTCAGGCTTGTTCATCACTTCAATCCAGGCCTCTCGAGGTTTGCGGGCGATAATCGCACCGATTGGCAGAATGTACAGGTATCGGCTCAGTTTTCACCTTCAATTGACAGACCCGCAAGGGAAAAATGCAAGCACTCGAATCCTGAAAATCATTCACCGGCCGCTGTCGCGTGAAGCTTGCGAGTCATAAAAACAATGAAAACGCTGAAAACCCAAGTCGCCATCATTGGCGCCGGTCCGTCCGGATTGTTGCTCGGCCAACTGTTGCACAATGCCGGCATCGACACCCTAATTATCGAGCGCCAGACCCCTGACTATGTGCTCGGCCGAATTCGCGCCGGCGTCCTTGAACAGGGCATGGTAGAGCTGTTGCGCGAGGCTGGCGTGGGCCAGCGGATGGACGCTGAAGGGCTGGTGCACGGTGGTTTCGAACTGGCCCTCGACGGGCGTCGGGTGCACATCGATCTGCAGGCGCTGACCGGTGGAAAAACCGTGATGGTCTATGGCCAGACCGAGGTTACCCGCGACCTGATGGCCGCTCGTCGGGAGACCGGCGGACAGACAATCTACGAAGCCAGCCATGTCGTTCCCTGTGGCATGAAAAGCGACGAAGCCTATGTCACGTTTGAAAAGGACGGCGAAACCTGGCGCGTCGATTGCGATTACATCGCCGGTTGCGACGGTTTCCACGGCGTGGCGCGTCAGTCGATTCCGGCGGACTGCCTGAAGGTGTTCGAACGGGTTTATCCGTTCGGCTGGCTGGGGATCCTCGCCGATACGCCACCGATTCACGATGAACTGGTCTACGCCCGCCACGAGCGCGGCTTCGCCCTGTGCAGCATGCGTTCGGCGACCCGCACCCGCTATTACCTGCAAGTGCCGGCCGAGGAAAACGTCGACGACTGGTCGGATCAGCGATTCTGGGATGAACTGCGCAAACGTCTGCCGGAGGATCTGGCACAGAAACTGGTGACTGGCCCGTCGATTGAAAAGAGCATCGCGCCGCTGCGCAGTTTTGTGGTCGAGCCGATGCAGTACGGGCGGATGTTTCTGGTGGGCGACGCGGCGCATATCGTGCCGCCGACCGGGGCCAAGGGTTTGAACCTGGCTGCCAGCGACGTCAGCACGTTGTTCAGGATTCTGCTGAAGGTCTACCGCGAAGGTCGCACTGAGTTACTGGAGAAGTACTCGGAAATCTGCCTGCGTCGGGTGTGGAAAGCCGAGCGATTCTCCTGGTGGATGACCTCGATGCTGCACCGTTTCGACGAGCACGACGATTTCAGTCAGCGCATCAGCGCCTCGGAACTGGACTACTTTGTCAGTTCAGAAGCGGGACAAAAAACCATTGCAGAAAATTACGTCGGGCTTCCTTATGAGGCTATCGAATAGCCTGCTACCGACTTACACTGGCGAGCATCCACCCGCTCGCCTTGCCCCTGCGGGTCAATCACTGCCCGCAGGTTCGCCCGTGACCAATCTCAACCATCCCGAAACGCCCAAACCGGCCATTCGCAGCGTGCTGGTCGCGCTGATGATGGCGATTTTTCTCGGCGCGCTGGACCAGACCATCGTCGCCGTATCCATGCCGGCCATCTCCGCACAGTTCAAGGACGTCAGCCTGCTGGCCTGGGTGATTTCCGGCTACATGGTGGCGATGACCGTGGCGGTGCCGATCTACGGCAAACTCGGTGACCTGTACGGGCGGCGCAAATTGATGCTGTTCGGCATGGGCCTGTTCACCCTCGCTTCGCTGTTCTGCGGCATGGCCCAAAGCATGGAACAACTGGTGCTGGCGCGGATTTTCCAGGGCATCGGTGCCGGCGGGATGATTTCGGTGAGCCAGGCAATCATCGGCGACATAGTCCCGCCCCGGGAACGCGGACGCTATCAGGGTTACTTCAGCAGCATGTACGCGGTGGCCAGTGTTGCCGGCCCGGTACTGGGCGGCTACATGACCGAATATCTTTCGTGGCGCTGGGTGTTCCTGATCAACCTGCCGCTGGGCCTCGGCGCGTACTGGGTGGCCCGACGCAATCTGGTCGGCCTGCCGATTCCCCAGCGCAAACCGGTCATCGATTACCTCGGCACGCTGCTGATGATCATCGGCCTGACCGCGCTGTTGCTGGCGATCACTCAGGTGGGCCAGGGCCATGCGTGGCGCAGCAGCGAAGTGCTCGGGCTGTTCGCTTGTGCGGTGGCGGTGCTGGCGGTGTTCGTCTGGCATGAGCGGCGAGCCCGCGAGCCATTGCTGCCGATGCATCTGTTCACCAATCGCAGCGCTCTGCTGTGCTGGTGCACGATTTTCTTCTGCAGCTTCCAGGCGATTTCGTTGATTGTGTTGATGCCGTTGCGCTTCCAGAGCGTAACCGGTGCCGGCGCCGACAGCGCCGCGTTGCACTTGCTGCCGCTGGCAATGGGCCTGCCGATCGGCGCGTACTTCGCCGGACGTCGCACATCGATCACCGGGCGCTACAAACCGCAGATTCTCACCGGTGCGCTGCTGATGCCGATCTCGATCCTCGGCATGGCCTTCAGCCCACCCGACGCGACGCTGATCAGCAGCCTGTTCATGTTGCTCAGCGGTATCGCCGGCGGCATGCAGTTTCCGACTTCGCTGGTCGGCACGCAGAACTCGGTGGAGCAAAAGGACATCGGCGTCGCCACCAGCACCACCAACCTGTTCCGCTCCCTGGGCGGCGCGGTGGGCGTGGCGTTGATGTCGGCGCTGCTGCTGGCGTTGTTGCAGGACTCCAGTTTCGCTCACCTGACCGGCGCATCGCTGATCGGCGAAGGTCATTCCGGCAACGTGCTGCTCGATGGCCTGAACGCGGCGCCCGGCGATGCGCAGAATGCCTTGCGTGCCGAGTTGCTGGTGACGTTCCGGCATTTGCTGATGGTCAGCGCCGGGGTCTCGCTGCTCGGGCTGGCGGCGGCGATTGCCATGCCGAACCGTTTGCTGCGGGGCCGTGAGCACGGCGCAAAATAATCGCAACAATCCAGTCCATGTGGGAACGAGCCTGCTCGCGATGCGGTGTGTCATTCAACAATGACATCGACTGACATGTCCTCTTCGCGAGCAGGCTCGCTCCCACAGGGATGAGCGTTCAAGCGCTGTAATAACCGACCGCCACCAGCAGATTTCCGACCTTCTTCAGGTAGGCATGTTTGTCCTCGACCTTGCCGGTCACCGGGTTCTTCCAGCGATATTCGTACTCGCCCTCATCCTGCTTGCCGATCAACGCCAGAATCGGCTCGCCCACCGGTTTGCCTTCCGGGTCATCGACCTTGGCGAAATCGGTGTTGATCAACCGCAGGTTGGTGCCATGGGCGACGTAACGCCGGGTGTTCAAATCCACAACGAACACATACAGGTCATCCTGCAGATACCCCCCCTTCAGCGAGTTGATCGCGGACAGTGTGCCCTTCTCGTCCCTGATCAGATCGGTGGCGGCTTTGTCGAGCAAGGCCTTCGCCTGCTCTGCCGACGCACGCGGCAAGTAATAACCGACCGCCAGAATTCGCTGACCGATGCGTTGATAGTAAACGTGCTTGCGCTCGACCTTGCCGTCGGCCCAGTTCTGCCAGCGGTATTCGGCCTGCTGGATGCCGTTGCCTTCCGGCACTTTCAAGGCGTCCTTGAAGGACTTCTGCAAGTCCGGCCCGAGGACTTCGCTCACGTCGCGACCGATCAATGCCGACGACGGCCCTCCGCTGGCGAGCATCACGCCCTTGGTATCGACCACGAACACGTAGCGATCCTTGTCGACGAACTCGCCCTGTCGGCTGAACGCCGCGAACGCCTTGTCGCCGTTGTCGTGATAGTAGGCCAGTGCCTTTTCCAGCAAAGCGATGGCAGCCTTGCTGTCGTCCTTTTCCGTAGCCCCATTGGCCTGGCCGAAACTCAACAGCAGCACCGCACCGAGCCAGGCCAGTTTTTGCACAAACCCCATGACGTATCCCTCGTTCTTGTTGATGTTTCAAGAGCGTAGACGGCCTGAAGGCAGGTATGGATATTCAGAAAGGTTCTGAATGTTGCGAGGGGGTTGCGGCGAGGGAATACGCTCCCTCGCCGCAGAGGTGGCTCAAGGCCGGGCGTTGAGTTGCTGTTGCAGGTTCTGGATCTGCGCCTGCAGAGTGTTGATGTTGCGGGTCATCTGCCCGCGGAACGCATCGAACTCGGCCGTGTTGGTGCCGCCCTGGGAAGCAGCCGGGCGGTTTTCCTGCTCACTTTTGAGCACAACGATTTCCTGCTCCAGACGCTCGATGGCGGCGTTGGAACTGCCTTGTTTCTTCAGCGCCGTGATGTCCGCCCCCAGACTCTTGAACTGCGCATCGAAGCCCTTGAGTTGCGCGTCGACCTTGCTGGTGTCGGCCGGTGTGCTTTTCAACGTCGCCAACTCTGCACTCAGGGCTTTGACCTGAGCCTGCAACTGGGTATTGGCGTTTTGCTGCTCGGTGGCCTGGGCGGTCATCTGCGCCAGGCGCTTGTCCAGATCCGTCGCCTGTCCGGCCACACCCTGTTGCTGCCTGCTCTGATCCTGAAGCGCGTTTTGCAGCTGTTTGATCTGCAGTTTCAGGGCTTCACTGTCGGTGTTGACGTTGGTCTGGCTGGCCACGACCTTGCCGGAAATGTCCTGCAGTCGCCCCGCCGCTTCTTCACTGATCCGCGCGAAACTTTCCTGGGTCGCCACCAGTTGCTGCTCCATCAGCGAGATCTGCTGGAAACTCCACCAGGCCAGGCCGATGAAGGCAAAGAACAGGGCGCCGACCAGCGCCCACAATGGCCCGGTGCTCGCAGACTTGACCTTGACCACCGGCGGCGTGCGCGAGTGTACGGACGTACGGGCAGTGGTGGGAAAATCATCGTCATCGAGGGTGTCGGCACGCAGACTGGGTACATCATCGAAATCGTCGTCGTGGGCATCGTTACGCATGGACATTGAGGCAACCTTTGTGAAACGCGGTAATGGCTGATTGCGGCGCAGTATAACCCCCCGCAGCCGCAGGGATTGACCCTCTGGCGGCGACGGGGTTCACGATCAGCCGGTCGACTTGTTTCAATGAATGTCTTGAGCCTTCCACCAGCCGCAGAACTCATCGAGGGCCGCCCACAGGCTGACCTTCGGATCGTAGTCGAGATAATGCCGGGCGCGGCTGATGTCGAGGGTGAAATTTTTGTTCATCACCTGCATGCCCAGGCGCGACAGGGTCGGCTCGGGACGGCCCGGCCAAAGCTTGCAGGCCGCTTCGTTGAGTGCCGCGACACTGTAGGCCAGCCCGTAGGAACGGTACCTGGTGACTTGTGGGACTTCCATTTTGCGCATCACGTAATTGACCACATCCCACAGCGGCACCGGGGCGCCATTGCTGATGTTGTAGGCCTTGCCCAGCGCCGAACCGGCAGCCAGCAGGCTGCTCAACAACGCTTCGTTGAGGTTGTGCACGCTGGTGAAGTCGACCTTGTTCAGGCCGTTGCCGATGATTGCCAGACGCCCTTTGCGCTGCATCTTCAGCAGGCGCGGAAAAATGCTCATGTCCCCGGCGCCGGTGACGAAACGCGGGCGCAGGGCCAGGGTTTCGAGGCCGAATTCCTGAGCGCCGAAGACTTTCTGCTCCGCCAGATACTTGGTCGCCGCATAGTGATGCTTGAAACGCTTGGGCACCTGCTCTTCGGTCAGGCCGAGGTGGTCGCGGCCGTCAAAGTAGATCGACGGCGACGACAGGTGCACCAGGCGCCGCACCCGCTGTTTGAGGCAGGCTTCGACCACGTTTTCGGTCACTTGCACGTTGCCCTGATGAAAGTCCTGATAACGGCCCCACAACCCGACGGATCCGGCGCAGTGCACCACGGCTTCGACATCGCTGCACAGCGCACGCACCAGGTCCGGGTCGCTCAAGTCGCCTTGAACGAACTCGGCACCGCGACGTACCAGATGCTCGACACCCTCGGCCCGGCGACCGTTGACCCGCACGTCCAGGCCCTGCTCCAGGGCGAAACGCGCAAAGCGTCCGCCAATGAAGCCGCTTGCGCCGGTGACCAGAATTTTCATGTAGAGCTCCGCTGTCTTTCGTTTTGCCTGATTCGTGAGTCTTGACGCTGGCCGTCAGTCCAACGGCACCAGCCATTGCGCCGACGAGCGCACCAGTTGCTCGGTCAACAGCCCGAGCAACTGACCGCCATTGCGCCAATGATGCCAGTACAACGGCACGTCGATCGGTTTATCTGGCAACAGTTCGCGCAACAGGCCGCGTTCCAGTTGCTCGCGCACCTGCAATTCGGGCACCAGTCCCCAGCCGAGCCCGGCTTCGGTCAGGCGGATAAAACCTTCGGAGGATGGACACAAATGGTGTTCGAAACCGCCATCGACGCCGAGGGACGCAAGGTAGCGATGTTGCAGAAAGTCGTCCGGACCAAACACCAGCGCCGGGGTACGCGGCAGTTGTGCAGCCTGCACGCCGTCGGGGAAATGCCGCTCGATGAACGCCGGGCTGGCCAGCGCCCGATAGCGCATGGCGCCGAGCAATACGCTGCGAGCGCCGGCCACCGGTCGTTCACTGGCACACAGACATGCGGCGACTTCACCGGCGCGCATGCGCTTGAGGCCGACGGTCTGGTCTTCGACGATCAGATCCAGCAACAGGTGTTGTTCGGCGCAGAAGTCGCCCACCGCCTCAGCCCACCAGGTGGCCAGGCTGTCGGCGTTCAGCGCGATGCGCAGCCGTTCCGGCAAGCCCTCCTCGTCCAGCGCCGGCACCAGCGTCTGCAGATCCCGTTCGAGCAGGCGCACCTGCTGCACATGGTTGAGCAGCCGCCGGCCGATCTCGGTGGGTGACGGCGGCGTGCCGCGCACCAGAACCGGCTGGCCGACCCGCGCCTCCAACAGTTTGATCCGCTGGGAAATCGCCGATTGCGAAAGGCCCAGCACCTGAGCCGCCCGTTCGAATCCGGCCTGCTCGACCACGGCGGCCAGAGCGGAAAGCAATTTGTAGTCGAACATCAGTTTTCCTAATGAGCGATCAGCACTATTGGTTTTTCTTATACAGCGTCTGCCCGGAGAATAGCCAGTAAGCACTCTTTATCAAGGACCACCCCCATGGCTGGCGAAACCTCGTTGACCACCCTGCTGCGCAGCATGAGCCCGCAGCTCAATGCCGGCGAATACGTGTTCTGCACCTTGCGCGACGGCCAATTGCCGAGCGGCCTGGAGATCGTCGGCAGTTTCCGTGAACAGGAAGGCCTGACGGTGATTCTCGAACGGTCCCAAGCCGAGCGCGCCGGTTTCAGCTTCGACTACGTCGCAGCCTGGATCACCCTGAACGTGCATTCGGCGCTGGAAGCCGTCGGTCTGACCGCCGCTTTCGCCACCGCACTGGGCAAGGCTGGTATCAGCTGCAACGTGATTGCCGGCTATTACCACGACCATTTGTTCGTCGGTCAGGCCGACGCCGAACGCGCCATGCAAGTGCTGCGCGATCTCGCAGCCAACGCGGAGTAACCGTCATGTGGCAAAGCTATACCAACGGTTTGCTGGTAGCGTTCGGGCTGATCATGGCAATCGGCACGCAGAACGCTTTTGTCCTGGCCCAGAGCCTGCGGCGAGAGCATCACCTGCCGGTCGCGGCGCTGTGCGTCGCCTGCGATGCGTTGCTGGTGGCGGCAGGGGTTTTCGGTCTGGCCACGGTGCTGGCACAAAACCCGACCTTGCTGGCGGTCGCCCGCTGGGGCGGCGCGGTGTTCCTGATCTGGTACGGCAGTCAGGCGTTGCGCCGGGCCTGCTCGAAACAGAGCCTGCAACAAGGTGAAAACCAGACCGTGCGCTCGCTGCGGGCAGTGATGCTCAGCGCCCTGGCGGTGACCCTTCTCAACCCTCACGTTTATCTGGACACCGTTCTGCTGATCGGTTCTCTCGGCGCACAACAGTCGGTGCCCGGCGCGTATGTCGTGGGCGCGGCAAGTGCTTCGTTGCTGTGGTTCTTCACCCTGGCGTTCGGCGCGGCATGGCTGGCGCCGTGGCTGGCACGGCCGAGTACGTGGCGGATTCTCGATCTATTGGTGGCAGTGATGATGTTCACGGTGGCGGGACAATTGATAATCGCCAGCTGAATTATTCCAAAAGGCTCTGGAACCTCTATCCCACACAGTTGTTGCGTGGTTAAGCCGCACCCCCGGTGCTATGATCCGAACCCTGCGCCGCAAAGAGTAAAAACTCGCCGGTGCATTTCTGGCCGCCCGTGATCGGCCTTGCGCTCACCGCAACAGACCTGATTAGGAGAATCATCATGGCTTTCGAATTGCCGCCGCTGCCTTACGCACACGATGCCCTGCAGCCGCACATTTCCAAGGAAACCCTGGAATTCCACCACGACAAACACCACAACACCTACGTCGTGAACCTGAACAACCTGGTGCCAGGCACCGAGTTCGAAGGCAAGACCCTGGAAGAGATCGTCAAGACTTCCTCGGGCGGCATCTTCAACAACGCCGCTCAGGTCTGGAACCACACTTTCTACTGGAACTGCCTGGCGCCAAACGCCGGCGGTCAACCAACCGGCGCGCTGGCTGATGCCATCAACGCAGCTTTCGGTTCGTTCGACAAGTTCAAGGAAGAGTTCAGCAAAACCTCGATCGGCACTTTCGGTTCCGGCTGGGGCTGGCTGGTGAAAAAGGCTGACGGTTCCCTGGCCCTGGCCAGCACCATCGGCGCCGGCAACCCGCTGACCAGCGGCGACACCCCGCTGCTGACCTGCGATGTGTGGGAACACGCTTACTACATCGACTACCGTAACCTGCGTCCTAAGTACGTCGAGGCGTTCTGGAACCTGGTCAACTGGAAGTTCGTGGCCGAGCAGTTCGAAGGCAAGACCTTCACCGCTTAAGCTGCACGCCAGACAAAAACCCGGCTATAGCCGGGTTTTTTCTGCCCGCATAAATCATCGGGGGCGCGTCTCATCACAAACAGGGCCTTTTCCCACACGCAAAGCAGCCCTTCTCGCCTTGCTCCCAAGCCACGGCGAACTAACATCAAAAGAGGAAAAATTGTCCGACGCCCTCAAGTTGGAGGCCAAAACTACCGACACAGTACAACCAGGGCAAATACCCCATGCAGCAGCATTTCGGCCAACGCCACGGACAAATTTTCCGCGGCTCGATTGTCCCTTTGACTGCCAACACGGGATTGCCAATACTCATGGCAACTTGACGCTACCCGCACGGAACAAGGAATAACCCTTTGAAGCTGGAACTCAAGAACAGCTTGTCGGTGAAGTTGCTCCGGGTCGTGCTCCTGTCGGCATTGATCGTCGGCGTAGTCTTGAGCTGTGCGCAGATCGTTTTCGATGCCTATAAAACACGCCAGGCCGTCGCTGGCGACGCCGAACGCATCCTCGACATGTTCCGCGATCCCTCGACCCAGGCGGTCTACAGCCTGGACCGGGAAATGGGCATGCAGGTGATCGAAGGCCTGTTCCAGGACGATGCCGTGCGCCAGGCCTCCATCGGGCATCCCAACGAAGCGATGCTCGCGCAGAAATCCCGTGAATTGCAGCAATCCAGCAGCCGCTGGCTGACCGACCTGATTCTCGGCCAGGAACGCACGTTCACCACCCAACTGGTGGGGCGCGGTCCCTACAGCGAGTATTACGGCGACCTGAGCATCACCCTCGACACCGCCACTTACGGCCAGGGCTTCATCGTCAGTTCGGTGATCATCTTCATTTCCGGCGTGCTGCGCGCCCTGGCCATGGGCCTTGTGTTGTATCTGGTCTATCACTGGCTACTGACCAAACCACTGTCGCGGATCATCGAGCACCTCACCGAGATCAACCCGGACCGCCCCAGCGAACACAAGATTCCGCAGCTCAAGGGCCACGAGAAAAACGAGCTCGGGATCTGGATCAACACCGCCAACCAGTTGCTCGAGTCCATCGAACGCAACACCCATCTGCGCCACGAAGCGGAAAACAGCCTGCTGCGCATGGCCCAGTACGACTTCCTCACCGGCCTGCCGAACCGCCAGCAACTGCAGCAGCAACTGGACAAGATTCTGGTGGATGCCGGCAAGCTGCAGCGGCGGGTCGCCGTCCTTTGCGTAGGTCTGGACGATTTCAAAGGCATCAACGAACAATTCAGCTATCAGACCGGCGACCAATTGCTGCTGGCCCTGGCTGATCGACTGCGCGCCCACAGCGGCCGCCTCGGTGCCCTCGCCCGTCTGGGTGGCGACCAGTTCGCTCTGGTGCAGGCCGACATCGAACAGCCTTACGAAGCGGCGGAACTCGCGCAAAGCATCCTCGATGACCTGGAAGCGCCGTTCGCCCTCGATCATCAGGAAATCCGCCTGCGCGCGACCATCGGCATCACTCTGTTCCCCGAGGACGGCGACAGCACCGAAAAGCTGCTGCAGAAAGCCGAGCAGACCATGACCCTGGCCAAGACGCGCTCGCGCAACCGCTATCAGTTCTATATCGCGAGCGTCGACAGCGAAATGCGCCGCCGTCGCGAACTGGAAAAAGACCTGCGCGATGCCCTGCTGCGGGATCAGTTCTACCTCGTCTACCAACCACAGATCAGCTACCGCGATCACCGTGTGGTCGGCGTCGAGGCCCTGATCCGCTGGCAACATCCGGAGCACGGACTGGTGCCGCCGGACCTGTTCATTCCGCTGGCCGAACAGAACGGCACGATCATCGCCATCGGCGAATGGGTGCTGGATCAGGCCTGCAAGCAACTGCGCGAATGGCACGATCAGGGTTTCGTCGACCTGCGCATGGCCGTCAACCTGTCCACCGTGCAACTGCACCACGCCGAGCTGCCGAGAGTGGTCAACAACCTGTTGCAGATGTACCGCCTGCCACCGCGCAGCCTGGAACTGGAAGTCACCGAAACCGGCCTGATGGAGGACATCAGCACCGCCGCCCAGCACCTGCTGAGCCTGCGCCGTTCCGGCGCACTGATCGCCATCGACGACTTCGGAACCGGCTATTCCTCGCTGAGCTATCTCAAGAGTCTGCCGCTGGACAAGATCAAGATCGACAAGAGCTTCGTCCAGGACCTGCTGGATGACGACGATGACGCGACCATCGTTCGCGCCATCATTCAACTGGGCAAGAGCCTGGGCATGCAGGTGATCGCCGAAGGCGTGGAAACCGCCGAACAGGAGACCTATATCATCTCCGAAGGCTGCCACGAAGGTCAGGGATATCACTACAGCAAACCGCTGCCGGCGCGGGAACTGAGCGTCTATCTCAAGCAGGCGCAACGCAGCAACGCAGCGATTCTCTGAAACCTCCGGCAACGGACTCCCCGCCACTGATACCGGGAAGAACCCACACCGTTGATCCCGCGCACCCCGGTGCAAACAGGAAATATTTCCAGCTACAACCCTTTACACATAATGCGAAAGATTTGCATTATGTCGCAGCTTTTGCGCCCCCCGCGCCTGTCCACTCAATTACCGAAGCAGGATGTTCGCCATGATTCGTATGCCTCTGGCTACCGCCAGTCTGCTGGCCATCGCCATTTCCCTCGCCGGTTGCGGCGAAGGCAAAGACAAGGCCGCCGCTCCAGCTGCGCCGACGCCAGCCGCCAGCACCGCCGCACCGGCGGCTGCCGCTGCCGGCAAAGTCGACGAAGCCGCTGCAAAGGCTGTGGTCGCGCACTACGCCGACATGGTCTTCGCCGTCTACAGCGATGCCGAATCCACCGCGAAAACCCTGCAGACCGCTATCGACGCATTCCTTGCCAAGCCTAACGCCGACACCCTGAAGGCTGCTCGTGAAGCCTGGATCGCCGCCCGCGTTCCTTACCTGCAAAGCGAAGTGTTCCGCTTCGGCAACACCATCATCGACGACTGGGAAGGTCAGGTTAACGCCTGGCCGCTGGACGAAGGCCTGATCGACTACGTCGACAAATCCTACGAACACGCACTGGGCAACCCGGGCGCCAACGCCAACATCATCGCCAACACCGAAGTTCAGGTCGGCGAAGACAAGGTCGACGTCAAGGACATCACTCCGGAAAAACTCGCCAGCCTGAACGAGCTGGGCGGTTCCGAAGCCAACGTCGCCACTGGCTACCACGCCATCGAATTCCTGCTCTGGGGCCAGGACCTGAACGGCACCGGCCCTGGCGCCGGCAACCGTCCGGCGTCGGACTACCTGGAAGGCAAAGGCGCCACTGGCGGTCACAACGACCGTCGTCGTGCCTACCTGAAAGCCGTGACCCAGCTGCTGGTCAGCGACCTGGAAGAAATGGTCGGCAACTGGAAGCCGAACGTGGCCGACAACTATCGCGCCACCCTGGAAGCCGAACCGGCTGAAAGCGGCCTGCGCAAAATGCTGTTCGGCATGGGCAGCCTGTCCCTGGGCGAGCTGGCCGGCGAGCGCATGAAGGTGTCCCTGGAAGCGAACTCCCCGGAAGACGAACAGGATTGCTTCAGCGACAACACCCACAACTCGCACTTCTACGATGCCAAAGGCATTCGTAACGTCTATCTGGGCGAGTACACCCGCGTCGACGGCACCAAGATGACCGGCGCCAGCCTGTCGTCGCTGGTGGCCAAGGTTGACCCGGCTGCCGACACCGCGCTGAAAGCCGATCTGGCCGCTACCGAAGCCAAGATCCAGGTCATGGTCGATCACGCCAACAAGGGTGAGCACTACGATCAGTTGATCGCCGCCGGCAACACCGCTGGCAACCAGATCGTCCGTGACGCCATCGCCTCGCTGGTCAAGCAGACCGGCTCGATCGAAGCGGCTGCCGGCAAACTGGGCATCAGCGACCTGAACCCGGACAACGCCGATCACGAGTTCTGATCGACACTGTCTGACTGAACAAGGCGACCTTCGGGTCGCCTTTTTTATTCCTGCCATACACAAAACCTGTGGGAGCGAGCCTGCTCGCGATAGCATTTTCTGCTTCAACACTTTCAGAAAGACGAATGCCACAATCGCTAGCAGGCTAGCTCCCACAAGGTTTTCAGCGATCCTTCACAATTGCCACAAATCAAGCAAACGATAATTCCTCTTATTCAAACCCCCTCGCCCTGTTAGACTTTGCGCCTTTAAATTCGCCCCTCTTGCAGGAAGTCTGATGCCGTCGCTGCCTCTTCGCTTGTCCGCGCTGTTTCTGGCCCTTGGCCTGAGTGCCTGCGATGACGCCCCGCGTTTCACCAAGGCCGAGCCCGGCGAAGCCCGCTCCGGCGGCGCCGCGACCGTACGCAAGACGGATCAGAATGCGTTCTCCCTGCCCTCGGCCAACCTGCCACCTTCGCGTCGGGTGGATTTCAGCGTCGGCAACAGTTTCTTTCGCAGCCCCTGGGTGATCGCACCGTCGACCACCACCGCCCGCGATGGCCTCGGCCCGCTGTTCAACACCAACGCCTGCCAGGGCTGCCACATCAAGGATGGTCGCGGACATCCGCCGCCCCCGGACGCGCCAAACGCCGTATCGATGCTGGTGCGTCTGTCGATTCCCGATGCGCCACAGTACGCCGGATTGATCGAGCAGGTCGGCGTGGTGCCGGAACCGGTTTACGGCGGGCAGTTCCAGGACATGGCCATCCCCGGCGTCGCACCGGAAGGCAAAGTGCGGGTCGATTACACGCCAGTACCGGTGCGCTTCAAGGACGGCACCGAAGTCGAGCTGCGCAAACCGGTGTTGCAGTTCACTCAGTTAGGCTACGGTCCGATGCACCCGGACACACGTTTCTCCGCACGCGTTGCACCACCGATGATCGGCCTGGGTCTGCTCGAAGCGATCCCCGAAGCAGCGATCCTCGCCAACGCCGCCGCGCAGGCCAAAGAGAAAAACGGTATCAACGGCCGGCCCAACCGGGTCTGGGACGACGCGCAGCAAAAGACCGTGATGGGCCGATTTGGCTGGAAAGCCGGACAACCGAACCTCAATCAACAAAATGTTCACGCGTTTTCCGGTGATATGGGCCTCACCACGAGCCTGAGACCGTTTGATGACTGCACCGACGCACAAGTGGCCTGCAAACAGGCCCCGAATGGCAATGGCCCGGACGGCGAACCCGAAGTCAGCGATAACATTCTGCGCCTGGTGTTGTTCTATACCCGCAACCTCGCCGTTCCCGCTCGCCGTGACGTCAACGATGCTCAGGTGCTGGCCGGTAAGAGCCTGTTTTTCCAGGCGGGTTGTCAGTCCTGTCACACGCCGAAATACACCACCGCCGCCAACGCGGCCGAACCTGAACTGGCCAATCAAGTGATTCGTCCGTACAGCGATCTGCTGCTGCATGACATGGGCGAAGGCCTGGCCGACAACCGCACCGAGTTCCAGGCCAGCGGCCGCGACTGGCGTACGCCGCCGCTGTGGGGCATCGGCCTGACGCAGACGGTCAGCGGCCACACCCGGTTTCTGCACGACGGCCGCGCCCGCAACCTGCTCGAAGCCGTGCTCTGGCATGGCGGCGAGGCGAAAGCGGCGCAGCAACAGGTTTTGTCTTTCAATGCCGAGCAGCGTGCCGCGCTGCTGGCGTTCTTGAATTCACTTTAAACACTTAAAAGAATCGGGAGCCCGACATGTTCCGTCCCAAGCTGTTGTTCACCAGCCTTGCCGCACTGGCCCTCGGCGCGTGCTCGCCGCAGGATCCACAAGCCGTGACCTCGGCTGCCATCGCCAAATCGGTGATCCTGCCGACCTACACCCGCTGGGTCGAGGCCGACAGGCAACTGGCCGTCAGCGCCCTCGCCTATTGCCAGGGCAAAGAAACCCTGGATACCGCCCGTGCCGACTTCCTGCATGCACAGAAAGCCTGGGCCGAGCTGCAACCGTTGCTGATCGGTCCACTGGCCGAGGGCAACCGTTCGTGGCAGGTGCAATTCTGGCCGGACAAGAAAAACCTGGTCGGTCGTCAGGTCGAGCAACTGGTCACCGCCCAGCCGCAGATCGACGCCGCTGCCCTGGCCAAGTCCAGCGTCGTGGTACAAGGCCTGTCCGCTTACGAATACATCCTGTTCGACGCCAAGCCTGACGTGGCCAATGACGCGCAGAAAGCCAAATACTGCCCACTGCTGGTGGCCATCGGCGAGCGTCAGAAACAACTGGCCGAAGAGATTCTCAGCAGCTGGAACACGACCGACGGCATGCTCGCGCAGATGAGCAAATTCCCGAACCAGCGCTATGCCGACTCCCACGAAGCGATCGCCGATCTGCTGCGGGTACAGGTCACCGCTCTCGATACCCTGAAGAAAAAACTCGGCACGCCGATGGGCCGCCAGAGCAAGGGCGTACCTCAGCCGTTCCAGGCTGACGCGTGGCGCAGCCAGTCGTCCATGGAGGCGCTGGAAGCCAGCCTCGCGGCGGCCAGAACCGTCTGGGAAGGCGTCGACAACAAAGGTCTGCGCGGCCTGCTGCCGGCTGAGCAGAAACCGTTGGCGGACAAGATCGATGCCGCCTACGCGGCGTCGCTCAAACTGTTCGACAGCACCCAGCGCTCGCTGACCGAAATGCTCAACGATGACGCTGGTCGCCAGCAGCTCAACGACATCTACGACAGCCTCAACGTCGTCCACCGCCTGCACGAAGGCGAACTGGCCAAGGCGCTGGGCATCCAACTGGGCTTCAACGCCAACGACGGTGACTGATGAGGGCAAGTGCCATGCTGCGACGCCAGGCTCTGACTTTAGGTAGTTTGCTGCTGGGAGCAGTGACACTGGGCGGCTGGACGCTGTTCAAGCGCAAGGATCAGAGCCCGCTGCTGCTGTCGGCGCGGGACGACACCGACGGCAAGCACTATGCCGTCGGTTACCGGCTGGACGGCACCCGGGTGTTCGCCACCGAAGTCGGCCAGCGCTGCCACGACATCATCAATCACCCGACGCTGCCGATCGCGCTGTTCGTCGCCCGCCGTCCGGGCACCGAGAGCTACCTGATCGACCTGCGCGACGGCGCACTGCTGCAAACCGTGACCTCGCAGCCGAACCGGCATTTCTACGGCCACGCGGTGATCCATCACAGCGGCGATTACCTGTATGCCACCGAGAACGACACCACCGATCCGGGCCGCGGCCTGCTCGGGGTGTACACGTTCGAAGGCGAACGGCTGGTGCACAGTGGAGAGCTTTCGACTCACGGGCTCGGCCCGCATCAGGTGTCGTGGATGCCCGACGGTGAAACCCTGGTGGTGGCCAACGGCGGGATCCGCACCGAGGCTGAAAGCCGGGTCGACATGAACCTCGACGCCATGGAGCCAAGCCTGGTCCTGATGCAACGCGACGGCACCCTGCTGAGCAAGGAAACCCTCGCCCAGCCGATGAACAGCGTGCGCCACCTGGGGATCGCCAGCGACGGCACCATTGTCGCCGGCCAGCAATTCATGGGGCCTTCCCACGAGCGCTCGGAGCTGCTGGCGATCAAACGTCCCGGCCAGCCATTCGTGGCGTTCCCGGTGCCGGACCATCAGTTGCAGTCGATGGGGCACTACACCGCCAGCGTCGCCGTGCACAGCGAACTGCGTCTGGTGGCGCTGACCGCACCACGGGGCAACCGCTTCTTCATCTGGGACCTGGACAGCGGCGAAGTGCGCCTCGATGCACCGTTGCCCGACTGCGCCGGCGTCGGTGCGGTGAAGGACGGCTTTGTCGTGACCTCGGGGCAAGGACGTTGCCGCTATTACGATTGTCGCCAGGATGAACTGCTGGCCAAACCGCTGGATCTGCCCGCAGGGCTCTGGGACAACCATCTGCACCTGATGGCCTGAAGATCGCCGCCGACTGTCCCGTCGGCGGTGCTCCCCTCCTCCACTTTATCCCCTCATACCCTGTAAAAACTGGCAGTTGGAATCCCTGCCGGAGTCGGGGTAATGTTCCCGCCTGTCTCGCCTGATTTTCTCCAAGGAACTGGAATATGCTGCGTCGCCGCATGTTGATCATGTTGGGTGTTGTACTGCTGATCGTTCTGCTCCTCGCCGGTTACAAGGCCTTCTCGATCTACACGATGATCCAGGGCTTTTCCAAACCGAAACCGCCGATCAGCGTCGCCGTGGCCACAGCCACCGAGCGCCCGTGGCAGATGCGCCTGCCCACCGTCGGCACATTGAAGGCGCTGCAGGGTGTCGAGCTGAGCCTGGAAGTCGCCGGCACCGTCACCGAGCTGAAATTCGAATCGGGACAGAAGGTCAAGGCCGGGCAACCGTTGCTGCAACTCGACAGCGCCGTCGAGTCCGCATTGCTGGAAACCGCCAAGGCCGACCTCGGTCTGGCACAGCTGGACTTCGGCCGCGGCAGCCAGCTGGTGGGCAGCAGTGCCATCTCCAAGGGCGAATTCGACCGACTGTCGGCGGTGCTGCAAAAGAACCGGGCCACGGTCAATCAGCTCAATGCGTCGCTGGCGAAAAAACGCATCGTCGCGCCGTTCAGTGGCACCATCGGCATCCGTCAGGTCGACGTCGGCGACTACCTCGCCAGCGGTACGAAAATCGCCACCCTGCAGGATCTGAGCAGTCTCTACGCGGACTTCTACGTGCCCGAGCAATCGGTGCCGAAACTGGCGATCGGCCAACCGGTACAGCTATCGGTGGCCGCCTATCCCGGCCAGAACTTTGCCGGCGCCATCAGCGCCATCAACCCGATCGTCGAAAGTACCACTCGCAACATTCTGGTTCGCGCCACGCTGGCCAACCCCGATGGCAAGTTGCTGCCGGGCATGTTCGCCAGCCTTGAAGTCCTGCTGCCTGATCCCCGCAAACACATCGTCGTACCGGAAAGCGCGATCACCTACACCCTCTACGGCAACTCACTGTACGTGGTCGGGCAGAAGAAAGCCGAGGACGGCAGCGTCGAGAAGGACGACAAGGGCCAACCGGTACTGATTGCCGAGCGCCGCTTCATCGAGACCGGCGAACGCCGCGATGGCCTGGTGATGATCAACAAGGGCGTACAGAGTGGCGAACAAGTGGTGACGGCCGGCCAGATCAAACTGGACAACGGCGCCCACATCGCCATCAGCGACGACAAGACCCTCGGCGAGCAGAACAGTCCGCGCCGCGTCGACTGATCAAGGAATTCCCATGGCCTTTACCGATCCGTTCATCCGTCGCCCGGTGCTTGCCACCGTGGTCAGCCTGCTGATTGTGCTGCTGGGCTTCCAGGCCTGGAGCAAGCTGCCGCTGCGCCAATACCCGCAAATGGAAAACGCCCTGATCACGGTGACCACCGCTTACCCCGGGGCGAATGCCGAAACCATCCAGGGCTACATCACCCAGCCGATGCAACAAAGCCTGGCGAGCGCCGAAGGCATCGACTACATGACCTCGGTCAGTCGCCAGAACTTCTCGGTGATCTCGATCTACGCGCGCATCGGCTCCAACAGCGACCGCCTGTTCACCGAACTGCTGGCCAAGGCCAACGAGGTGAAGAACAAACTGCCTCAGGATGCCGAAGACCCGGTACTGAGCAAAGAAGCCGCCGATGCCTCGGCGCTGATGTACATCAGCTTCTTCAGCAAGGAACTGAACAATCCGCAGATCACCGACTACCTGTCGCGGGTGATACAGCCGAAACTGGCGACCCTGCCGGGCATGGCCGAAGCGGAAATTCTCGGCAACCAGGTGTTCGCCATGCGCCTGTGGATCGACCCGGTGAAACTCGCCGGCTTCGGCCTCAGCGCCAGCGACGTGACCAACGCGGTGCGCCAGTACAACTTCCTTTCCGCTGCCGGCGAAGTGAAAGGCGAGTACGTGGTCACCAGCATCAACGCCAACACCGAACTGAAGTCCGCCGAGGCCTTCGGCAAGATCCCGCTCAAGGTCAGCGGCGATAGCCGCGTCCTGTTGAGCGATGTGGCGCGGGTGGAAATGGGCGCCGAGAACTACAACTCCATCAGTTCCTTCGGTGGTACACCCTCGGTGTACATCGGGATCAAGGCAACCCCCGGCGCCAACCCGCTGGAAGTGATCAAGGAAGTGCGCAAGATCATGCCGGAGCTGGAAGCCCAGCTACCGCCCAACCTCAAGAGCGAGATCGCCTACGACGCCACGCTGTTCATCCAGGCCTCCATCGACGAAGTGGTGAAAACCCTGTTCGAGGCGGTGCTGATCGTGATCGTGGTGGTGTTCCTGTTTCTGGGTGCCCTGCGCTCGGTGGTGATCCCGGTGGTGACCATTCCGCTGTCGATGATCGGCGTGATGTTCTTCATGCAGATGATGGGTTATTCGATCAACCTGCTGACCCTGCTGGCAATGGTGCTGGCCATCGGGCTGGTGGTGGACGATGCCATCGTCGTGGTGGAAAACATTCACCGGCATATCGAGGAAGGCAAGACCCCGCTGGAGGCCGCGCTCGAAGGCGCCCGGGAAATTGCGATGCCGGTGGTGTCGATGACCATTACCCTGGCCGCGGTGTATGCACCGATCGGTTTCCTCACCGGGCTGACCGGGGCCCTGTTCAAGGAGTTCGCGCTGACCCTCGCCGGCGCCGTGGTGATTTCCGGCATCGTCGCCCTGACGCTGTCGCCGATGATGTGCGCGCTGCTGTTGCGCCACGAGGAAAACCCCACTGGCCTGGCCCATCGACTCGACCTGATCTTCGACAGCCTCAAGCGTCGTTATCAGAGCATGCTGCATGGCACCCTCGATACGCGCCCGGTGGTGCTGGTGTTCGCAGTAATCGTGCTGTGCCTGATTCCGGTGCTGCTCAAGTTCACCAAATCGGAACTGGCACCGGACGAAGACCAGGGCATCATTTTCATGATGGCCAACGCACCGCAACCGACCAACCTCGACTATCTGAACACCTACACCGACGAATTCGTGAAGATCTTCAAGGAGTTTCCGGAGTACTACTCATCGTTCCAGATCAATGGCTACAACGGTGTGCAGAGCGGCATCGGCGGTTTCCTGCTCAAGCCATGGAACGAGCGCAGCCGCACCCAGATGCAGATCCTTCCCGAGGTACAAGGCAAGCTCGGCAGCATTCCCGGCCTGCAGATCTTCGGTTTCAACCTGCCGTCCCTGCCCGGCACCGGCGAAGGCCTGCCGTTCGAATTCGTGATCAACACCGCCAACGACTACGAGCCGCTGTTGCAGGTGGCCGACCGGATCAAGAAGCGTGCGATGGAGTCGGGCAAGTTCGCGTTCGTCGACCTGGACCTGGCCTTCGACAAACCGGAAGTCGTAGTCGATATCGACCGCGCGAAGGCGGCGCAGATGGGCGTGTCGATGCAGGATCTGGGCGGCACGCTCGCCACCCTGCTGGGTGAGGCGGAGATCAACCGGTTCACCATTGAAGGCCGCAGCTACAAGGTTATCGCCCAAGTGGAACGGGCCTATCGTGACAACCCGGACTGGCTGAACAACTACTACGTGAAAAACACTCAGGGCGAGCTGCTGCCGCTGTCGACCCTGATCACCGTGACCGACCGGGCACGACCGCGACAGCTTAACCAGTTTCAGCAATTGAACGCGGCGAAGCTGTCCGGGTTTCCGCTGGTCAGCATGGGCGAAGCCATCGACAGCGTGTTGCAGATCGCCCGGGAAGAAGCCCCGGCCGGTTTTGCCTTCGATTACGGCGGTGCGTCGCGACAGTTCGTGCAGGAAGGCAGTGCGCTTTGGGTGACTTTCGCCCTGGCGCTGGCGATCATTTTTCTGGTGCTGGCCGCGCAGTTCGAGAGTTTCCGCGATCCGCTGGTGATCCTGGTGACGGTACCGCTGTCGATCTGCGGGGCGCTGATTCCGTTGTTCCTGGGCTGGTCGAGCATGAACATCTACACCCAGGTCGGGCTGGTGACGCTGATCGGCCTGATCAGCAAACACGGGATTCTGATCGTCGAGTTTGCCAATCAGTTGCGCAAGGAAAAAGGCCTGACGGCACGCGAGGCCGTTGAAGAGGCGGCGGCGATTCGCTTGCGGCCGGTGCTGATGACCACTGCCGCCATGGTGTTTGGCATGGTGCCGTTGATCGTGGCCAGCGGTGCAGGCGCAGTAAGCCGCTTTGATATCGGCACGGTGATCGCCACCGGGATGTCGATCGGGACGTTGTTCACGCTGTTTGTCCTGCCTTGCGTCTACACCTTGCTGGCCAGGCCCGATCCAAAGCCTTCCAGTTGATGCCGCCATAAAAAAGGCCTCGCAACTGCGAGGCCTTTGGCTCTTGTAGAAAGAGGCTTCAATCGATTCAACTCTGCGGCCTCATCCGTTGAGAAAGACCGAACATGAACAGCAGCAAATCATGGTCGGGTTGAGTCGCCACGGTGGCCTTGGCCACCCGTGGCATCGGGCAATGGGCATCGGTTGATTTGCCGATCACCTGCATCTGTGGCTGTTCCCAGGCCGCCACCGCCAATGATGCAACTGCCAAGGCTCCTACCAGAAACAAACCTCGTGCAATTTCTAGTTTCATCGCTATAAACCCTTGATAGCGCTGCCAAACGCCGTCTCATAAAAATAGACGAGTTTTTTCCAGTCCGTAGGGCTGAACGACGAGTGGCGACGCAATTGTTTCATGTCGTGGGACGCCGCACGATGAGCGGTCAGGCGCTGGCGGCATTTTTCCAGATCGATCAGAGCCACTTCGACCTTGGCCGACTCACCCTCGCCAGTGACACTGACAAAAACGTGCTTGATATAGATGCAGCTGTGCTGCCAGCGACCCTTGTGCATCCGGGCCAGGTTTTCGGCGAGGTCCTTGAGCACGCGTTCATACACGGCTTCACCGTGCCGCTCGCGGCCGCCTCCCGCCTCCCACTGTTCAAGCTCCTGGAAACCGTCCAGCGACTTGGTGACCAGCAGCGCCCGCCATTTGTGCTGTGGATCGGGCTGAGCACCGCAGAACACGATTTCCGGTACACGGACACCCAACCGGGACACACCGGTCAGCGCGTCCAGTTCACGCAATACGGTCGGCCGCCCGAACGGGTGCAGCCAACTGCGATAGATATGACCCGTCTGGCGCTTGGCATACAGCAGTTGCCCATCGCGCCCCACCACTCGCTGCACACCACTTTCGCCACCACGACGCACGTTGGGTTCTTCTACCCACTCACCGCGCTGGTTCCAGTAATAGTCGAAGCGATCCTGGGGAGCGACTTCCGTCTCTGCTGCAAATTGCACTGCCATCCTCTTACCTCTTGCGTAATACGTAAACTCGCCACATGGCATAGAGCGGAATGAAGTCCAGTTGTTCCTGGATCCTGAATCCCGCCGCTTCGAATTCCTTTTCGACCGTAGCGGCCGGTAACACAAACCGGTTCTGGTAACCTTCCTGTCCGCGCCGTTTCTCGGCGCGCTTGCGTTTCCAGGCCTTGAAATTGCCGTCTACCCACAACGAAATGATCACACTGTCCCGGGTCACGCGTTCGAACTCACGCAAAATTGCCTGCCGATGCTCGGCTTCGCCGATGTGGTGCAGCAGACGCATGCAGAAAATGCTGTCCACGGCATTGTCAGGCAAGGCAATGTCGAACGCCGATGTGTGCAAGGGTTGTACCCGCTTGACCACATCCGCCGGTTGGGCCTGCATCGCCGTCTTGATCATGGACTCGGAATTGTCCGCCCCGATGATCACCCGATTGGGTTTTTCTGCCAGTAACGGCCAGAAACGCCCGGCACCGCACGGCAGATCGAGCACCAATCCCGGTTCGCCGACCAGGGTCAACGCCTTGCGGGCCAACTGCTGATCACGCCAGTTGGACAGACGACGTCCCAGACCATCCTGGTGCTTGCGCAGGTATTTCTGCGCGTGGTTATCGTCGTACTTCTCGGAAAAATCGAGTTTGATCGGGCCGGCCATCATCGGGACTCCTGAATTGCTGATATCCCCCACCTTATGCAGGGGTGTGTCAGCGTCAGGTCATCCCTTTGTGAAAAAAACGTCGCGTAAACCCCCAAACTATTTCAAGGTTATACAGGTTTCGTTCAGGTTGGCAGCTTTTTCGTGCCATTGGGGAGGGATTGGTGTTTGCCCAGATCTACCTCGAAACGGCAGCCATTGGGCTCCATCGTACTCAAAGTAACGCTCCAGCCCTGGTTTTCACAGATGCGCTGCACCAATGACAACCCGAGGCCAAGGCCTTCTCCGCGTTTTTCGTTGCCGCGCACGAACGGCTTGAACATCTCCTCGCGCTTCTCCTCGGGAATGCCTACGCCCGAGTCCTCGACCACGAAGCCGTTGTCATTGAGCGCCAACCGAATGAACCCCTGCTCGGTGTAGTGCAGGGCATTGCGCAGCAGGTTACCCATCACGGCATTGAGCAATGTGGCGTTGTAAAGAGTGTCCGGCGGGTTGCCCGGCTCGAAAATCAGCTTCAGGCCCTTGGACTCGATCGGCTCGCGCCACACGCCCAACAGATTGTCCGCCACCTGACCGAGACTGTGCCGGGGTGCGGCCCCCGCATCTTCGCGCTGGGCACGGGCCAGCATCAGGAAGGTCTGCACCAGTTCGCGCATTTCTTCGCTGGCACGGGCAATCCGTTCGACCTGGGCGCGGCCGCGCTGATCGATGCCCGGGTTTTCCAGCAGCAGTTCACAGGAACTGGCCAATACCATCAACGGCGTGCGCAGCTCGTGGCTGACGTCACTGGTGAAGAGCCGCTCGCGAGTCAAGGCCTGGCGCAGACGGCCCAGCGTCGCATCGAAGGCCACCGCCAGTTCACCCACTTCATCGGCGGCGTAGTCCGGCGCCAGCGGCGGTGCCAGCCCCAGCAACTGATCGCGGTGACGCACCTGACGTGCCAGCCGGACCACCGGCGCCATCACTTTGCGCGCCAGTACCCAGCCAAGAAATACCGCCAGGGCGAGGCTCAGCACGAAGCCCACCAGTACCACGGCGAACAGCACGCGCTCACGCTCTTCGAAATCGCTCTGATCCTGTAGCAACACGTAGCGCCGACCGTCGACGATTTCGACCATCGCGTGATACGACAGCTGTTCGCGGAAGACTTCGTGGAACCCCGAATCCAGGTGCCGCAGATCCTTGGGCAGCTCGAAATCCCCCGGGCCGCCGCTGAAATAGAACAACTGGTCCGGCTCCGGCCGATGGCTCCAGTCCGAAACGTTGTCCATCAGCAACAGGCGCTGCAGGTCGCCGCCCAATCCAGCGGAAATCAGTTTTTCTTCCACCAGGTGCACGGTCGCGACAATGCCCATGGCGAATGCCCCTGCCACCAGTGCGCTCATCAGTGCGAAAGCGATGATGATCCGCTGGGCAAGGCTCTGCTTAAACTCCATCGCGGCCCTCGGCCAGGCGATAACCTACGCCATGTACGGTGTGCAGCAACGGTTTGGCGAACGGTTTGTCGATTACCTGACGCAACTGGTGGACATGACTGCGCAGGCTGTCGCTGTCCGGACAATCATCGCCCCACAGGGCTTCTTCAAGAATTTCCCGACGCAGGACGTGCGGGCTCTTCTGCATCAGTACCGCAAGCAGTTTCAGGCCGACCGGGTTGAGCTTGAGCAGTTTGCCTTCGCGGGTGACTTCAAGGGTGTCGAGGTCGTAGCTCAGGTCGCCGACCTGCAGGGAACGGCGCCCGCCGCCCTGGGTGCGGCGCATCACTGCCTCGATTCGCGCCGCCAGCTCCGACAATGCGAAAGGTTTGACCAGATAGTCGTCGGCCCCGGACTTGAAACCCTGCAAGCGGTCATCGAGCTGATCGCGGGCGGTGAGCATGATCACCGGCGTGTCGCGACGGGCGTCTTCACGCAGGCGTTTGCACAGGGTGTAGCCGTCGATGCCCGGCAACATGATGTCGAGCACGATCAGGTCATAGTGCTCGGTGGCGGCCAGATGCAGGCCCGACAGACCGTCCTGGGCGCAATCGACGGTGTAGCCCTTCAGGCCCAGGTAATCGGCCAGGTTGGCCAGGATATCGCGGTTGTCTTCAACCAATAGAATTCGCATGGGCACCTCTTCCGTACACAGTAACGGCCGTCATGGCCCGCGCAGCTTAAGGCCTGTCTCGGCTCAGGGCTAGGGTTGGCGCCCCGACAGATGAAATTGCCCGGACGAAATAAATCTTTAACAAAGTTTTCACTATCGATTCACAACCTGATTACAGTGGCGCCGCGAAACTCCCGCACCATTGATAAAAGGAAAAGAACACAATGGGTTCTCTCAAGACAGCGCCGATGCGCTATCTGTTGTTGGTCACCGGCGCCTGGCTGGTGGTGTTTCTCCTCACCCGCATCGCACTGCTGCTGACTCATCTGGATGAGGCCGGCGGCGGGGCGTTGTCCGTGTTCGGTATCGGCCTGATCTACGACCTGGGCTTTCTCGCCTATGCCGCCTTGCCGTTGGGCCTGTACCTGTTGCTGTGCCCGCCGGCCCTGTGGCGCCGTCGCGGTCACCGCTGGTTCCTTCAGGGATTGCTGACGGTCAGCCTGTACGCCATGCTGTTTACGGCGGTGGCCGAGTGGCTGTTCTGGGATGAGTTCGGGGTTCGCTTCAATTTCATCGCCGTCGATTATCTGGTGTATTCCGACGAAGTGCTGAACAACGTGCTGGAGTCCTACCCGATCGGCAAGTTGCTCAGCATCCTGGCAGTGCTGGCCATCGTGTTGAGTTTCGCGCTGCGCAAACCGTTCAACGCAGCGCTGGATGCACCGCTGCCGCCATTGCGCGGGCGTCTGCTCAATGCACTGGCTCTGCTGGTGGTCGCGGGTCTGAGCCTGCAACTGATCAGCCAGGACGCACCGCGCGCCCAGGGCGGCAACGCCTATCAGAACGAACTGGCGAGCAACGGCCCTTATCAGTTCTTCGCCGCGTTCCGTAACAACGAGCTGGACTACAGCCAGTTCTACAAGAGCCTGCCAGCGGACAAAGTCGCCGGCCAGATTCGAGCCGAGCTGAACGAGCCCAATGCCCGTTTCGTCGGCAAGGATCCTCAGGACATCCGTCGCGATATCGACAACCCGGGCGTCACCCGCAAACCGAACATCGTGCTGGTGACCATCGAGAGCCTCAGCGCCAAGTACCTGGGCAGCAACGGTGACGGCCGCAACCTGACGCCGAACCTCGACGCCTTGCGCAAGCAGAGTCTGTACTTCAACAATTTCTACGCCACCGGCACGCGCACCGACCGGGGTCTGGAAGCCATTACCCTGGCCATTCCACCGACGCCGGGCCGTTCCATCGTCAAGCGCATCGGTCGCGAGAGCGGTTTTGCCAGCCTTGGCCAGCAATTGAGCGCCGTCGGCTATGACAGCGTGTTCGTCTACGGTGGCCGTGGCTACTTCGACAACATGAACGCGTTCTTCAGTGGCAACGGCTATCGCGTTGTCGACCAGAGCAGCGTCGACGAGTCGGAGATTCACTTCAAGAATGCGTGGGGCATGGCCGACGAGGATCTGTACAAACAGACACTGAAGCTGGCGGACGCCGACTACGCCAAGCAACAGCCTTTCCTGCTTCAGCTGATGACCACCTCCAACCACCGCCCGTACACCTATCCGGAAAACCGCATCGACATCAAATCGGGCAACGGTCGTGATGGTGCGGTGAAGTACACCGACTACGCCATCGGTCAGTTCCTGGAGCAGGCGCGGCAGAAACCGTGGTTCGACAACACGATCTTCATCTTCGTCGCCGACCATACTGCCGGCAGCGCGGGCAAGGAAGACCTGCCGATCACCAACTACCAGATCCCGCTGTTCATCTATGCACCGAAGCTGATCGAGCCACGGGAGAACGCGCAACTGGCCAGCCAGATCGACCTCGCGCCGACCCTGCTGGGTTTGTTGAACCTGGATTACCAATCGACGTTCTTCGGCCGCAACCTGCTGGCGGACAACCCGCTGCCACCTCGGGTGGTGGTGGGCAACTATCAGCACCTGGGGCTGTTCGACGGCAAGGATCTGGCGATCCTCAGCCCACGCCAGGGCCTGCGCCGGCATGACGATGCGCTGACCGAAAGCCGCGAGTCCCGGGTCGGCAGCGACGACCCGATGGTCAGTCGCGCCATCACGTATTACCAAACCGCCAGTTATGGCTTCAAGCAACAGCTGCTTGGCTGGAAAGCACCCAAGGAGGGTGCCGAGCAAGTCAGCGATCGTTAATCGAGGCGCCCCGGACTGATGCTCCGGGGCGTTTTCCCGTTCTGGATCCCTCATGTCATCAAATGTTGTACGTCCCGCCCCTCGCCCGCTGAACTTCTGGCTTTGCTTGGGGATTCCCGCCGTCGCCGCCACCCTTCTGGTATTGCTCGAACTGACCGATCTGGACATGAATCTGGCGCGAATGTTCTACGACCCCGCCGCCGGCGACTTCATCGGGCGCCACAGTTACTTTCTGGAAAACATCCTTCACGACCGCGCCAAGCAGGTGGTGATCGCGTTTTCGGTGTTCGCCGTCATCGGTTTCATCGGCGCGTTTTTCATCGACCGGATCAAACCCTACAAGCGTGAACTGGGCTGCCTGGTGCTGTCCCTTGGCCTGGCGACCTCATTCGTGACACCGATGAAAGCTGTGACTGCCGTGCAGTGCCCATGGAGCCTTGAGCAATTCGGCGGTCATGAAACCTACAGCAAACTGCTGGAACATCGCCCGCCTACCGACAAGCCCGGCCGCTGCTGGCCCGGTGGTCATGCGGCAACGGGGTTCACCCTGTTTGCGCTGTTCTTCGTGCTGCGTGATCGTCGCCCGCGACTGGCGCGGCAGGCGTTCATCTTTGCCTTTGCGCTGGGTTCGGTGTTCTCGATCAGCCGGATGATGCAGGGCGCACACTTCTTTTCCCACAACGTGTGGACGGCGATCTTCTGCTGGCTGATCTGCCTGGGGTCGTATTACTGGGTGCTGTATCGCCCGACCGTCAAAGCAGAAGCGGCCATGAAGGCACAACCGGTAAACGCCTGATGACTTGAAGGCCGGACAATAAAATCAGGGCAATAAAAAACCCCGTCTGCTCTCGCAGACGGGGTTTTTCGTTACAGGGGTAAGGCTGGCTTACATCATGCCGCCCATGCCACCCATGCCGCCCATGTCTGGCATACCGCCGCCAGCTGCACCTTCTTTCTTCGGTGCGTCGGCAACAGCGGCTTCGGTGGTCAGGATCAGACCGCCGATGGACGCTGCGGCTTGCAGAGCCGAACGGGTCACCTTGGTTGGGTCCAGGATGCCCATTTCGATCATGTCGCCGTATTCGCCGGAAGCAGCGTTGTAACCGAAGTTACCTTTGCCGTTTTTGACTTCGTTGACGACTACGCTTGGCTCGTCACCGGAGTTGGCAGCGATCTGACGCAGCGGCGCTTCAACAGCGCGACGCAGCACAGCGATACCGACGTTCTGGTCAGCGTTGTCGCCGGTCAGTTCGGTCAGGGCTTCCAGAGCACGGATCAGCGCAACGCCACCGCCAGGTACCACGCCTTCTTCAACGGCTGCACGGGTTGCGTGCAGGGCGTCTTCAACGCGGGCTTTCTTCTCTTTCATTTCGACTTCGGAACCGGCGCCAACCTTGATCACTGCAACGCCGCCGGACAGCTTGGCCAGACGCTCTTGCAGTTTTTCACGGTCGTAGTCCGAGGAAGTTTCGGCAACCTGGGCACGGATCTGAGCGATGCGGGCTTCGATGTCGCCTTGAACGCCAGCACCGTCAACGATGATGGTGTTTTCCTTGGACAGGGTGACGCGCTTGGCGTTGCCCAGGTGTTCCAGGGTGGTGCTTTCCAGGCTCAGGCCGATCTCTTCGGAGATCACGGTACCGCCGGTCAGAACGGCGATGTCCTGCAGCATGGCCTTGCGACGGTCGCCGAAGCCTGGAGCCTTGACGGCTGCGACTTTAACGATGCCACGCATGTTGTTCACAACCAGAGTCGCCAGGGCTTCGCCTTCAACGTCTTCGGCCACGATCAGCAGTGGACGGCCGGCTTTGGCAACGGCTTCCAGTACTGGCAGCATTTCGCGGATGTTCGAGATCTTCTTGTCGACCAGCAGGATCAGCGGGCCGTCGAGCTCGGCGACCATGGTGTCCGGCTTGTTGACGAAGTACGGAGACAGGTAACCACGGTCGAACTGCATGCCTTCTACAACCGACAGTTCGTTTTCCAGGCCCGAGCCTTCCTCAACGGTGATCACGCCTTCTTTACCGACTTTCTCCATGGCTTCGGCAATGATGTCGCCGATGGAGTTGTCGGAGTTGGCGGAGATGGTGCCAACCTGAGCGATGGCCTTGGTGTCAGCGCATGGCTTGGACAGGGCTTTGAGCTCTTTGACGATCGCGATGGTCGCTTTGTCGATACCGCGTTTCAGGTCCATCGGGTTCATGCCGGCAGCGACGGCTTTCAGGCCTTCGTTGACGATCGACTGAGCCAGAACAGTAGCGGTGGTAGTACCGTCACCGGCGTCATCGTTGGCACGGGAGGCAACGTCTTTGACCAGCTGCGCGCCCATGTTTTCGAAGCGATCTTCGAGTTCGATTTCTTTGGCGACGGACACGCCGTCCTTGGTGATGGTCGGAGCGCCGAAGCTCTTCTCGAGGATCACGTTACGGCCTTTCGGGCCCAGGGTTGCTTTTACCGCGTCAGCCAGAACGTTGACGCCTTTGAGCATTTTGGAGCGAGCGGCATCGCCGAATTTAACTTCTTTAGCAGCCATGATCGATATTCCTTAAATACTTTGTAGTAGCGGGAAAATGAACGGGGGTAATCAGCCTTCGATAACGGCGAGGATTTCGTTCTCGCTCATTACCAGCAGGTCTTCGCCGTCGACTTTCACAGTGTTGCTGCCGGAGTACGGACCGAACACAACCTTGTCGCCTACCTTCACGGACAGTGCGCGCACTTCACCGCTTTCCAGTGCCTTGCCCGGGCCTACAGCCAGAATCTCACCGTGGTTGGCTTTTTCAGCAGCCGAACCTGGCAGGACGATACCGCCAGCGGTTTTCTTTTCTTCTTCGCTGCGACGGATGACGACGCGGTCATGCAGAGGACGAAGCTTCATTGTCGATCTCTCCTAATTGTGGTTTTCATCGGCCGGTGTAGTCCCGGCGGGTTTAACGAATCCGGCCTGCGCCGGTTGCGGTTCGTCGAGCGAGCCGCGGAAGTCTGTCCGGTTCAAATACCGGAAACCTTTCGGTGACCGATACATAAGGGCGCATAAGCTTATTACAAGGGCAGGCCCAAAATTTTTTCATCGCGGCTTGTCATAAGCGCGGCCGTAAACGAACACGGCACCCGAAGGTGCCGTGTGAGTGAGGAGGTCAGTGGGTGTCGCGGTGTTCGAACTCGCCTTCGATCACATCGCCTTCGCGGCCCAGAGGCTGGCGCGGTGCGGGACCGCCGCGAGGTTGCAGGTCATCGGCGAACGCACGCTGACGCATGGCCTGTTCTTCGGCGCGCTGGCGCATTTTGTTGGCGAACAGGCGTCGGCTGAACGGCAACAGCAGCACCAGACCGACCACGTCGCTGATGAAGCCCGGCAGGATCAACAGGCCACCGGCCAGGGCCAGCATCAGGCCTTCGAGCATGGTTTGCGCAGGCAGCTCGCCGCGGTTCAGGCTTTCACGGGCACGCAGGGCGGTTGCCAGTCCGGCGATACGCAGCACAAATACGCCGAACATCGAGCCGAGAATGATCAGCAGCAGGGCCGGGAAAAATCCGATCGATCCTGCCACTTTGACGAATACGAACAGCTCCAACACCGGGAACAGCAGAAAGAGCAACAAAAAAGGGCGCATCAAAGTTTCCTCAACGCAAGAAATGCCTTGCAGTAAGCCTTAGATGACGTCGCCCTTTCGTGAATTCAAGCGTCGGCCACCGCATTTTTTGGCCAGACCTCGGCGTGAGCCAGAGAAACCAAGGCTTCGCGCACTTGTATCGGCGTGTGACAAGGCGCTTGAAACGGCAGCCAGTACAGCGCCTGACCGATGCGCAGATGCATGCCTTCAGTGTCGATCCCGGCCATTTGTGCCGGAACGGTTTTCGGCAGCCCGGCGAGGTCGACGTAATGCGCGATGGCCTTGGCGTGGTCGCTGTTCATGTGCTCGACCATGCTGATCTCGGCCTTGCCGGCGAACGGGTTGGCCAGGGTCAAGTGATCAATCCAGTGGATTGCGCCGAAACCGCCGATGTAACGATGGCGCACCGGTTTGAGCACCCAGAAATCGAAGTCATGGGCCTTGTGGTAATTCTGCGAATCGGGGAAATAACGGTAGTAGCGCTCGGCGGCAGCTTCGATGGCTGCGGCGTCTTCGAGCTTTTCCGCTTCGGCCAGATAGGTCAGGCGACCAACGGCTTGCACATCGTCAGCCTCGCGCTCACCCACCAGCAGCGAACATTTCGGATCTTTCTGCAGGTTGTGAGTGTGCTGGGCGATACGGCTGATCAGGATCAGCGGCCGGCCCTGCTCGTCCAGGCAGTAGGGAACCACGGAGCCAAACGGAAAACCGGGCATTGATTTTGAGTGGGTCGACAGCACGCCACGGTATTCCTTGAGAAGCAATTCTCGGGCATTCTTAGCCGCTTCAACGCTCAATTTATGACTCCTTAAATAGAATCCGTCGAAAAAACGGACGGGCAACCTGGATACGTCCCGGTCGCCATCGGGGCAGTTCTCATGTGCAGCCAGGCCATGTCGGGCGCAGATCGAGAGGCTCTCTAAAGGACACCACTCTTACCTGCTCTCGGGGGCATGCGAATGCAACTCAACGACAAAGTAATCATTATCACTGGCGGTTGCCAAGGTTTGGGCCGCTCGATGGCCGAGTATTTCGCAGGCAAGGGCGCGAAGCTGGCGCTGGTCGACCTGAACCAGGAAAAACTCGATGACGCGGTCGCGGCCTGCAAGGCCAAGGGTGTCGAGGCGCGCAGCTATCTGTGCAACGTCGCCAACGAAGAGCAGGTGACACACATGGTTGCCCAGGTCGCCGAAGACTTCGGCGCGATCCACGGCCTGATCAACAACGCCGGGATCCTGCGCGACGGCCTGCTGCTCAAGGTCAAGGACGGCGAGATGACCAAGATGAGCCTGGCCCAGTGGCAGGCGGTGATCGACGTCAACCTGACCGGCGTGTTCCTCTGCACCCGTGAAGTGGCGGCGAAAATGGTCGAGCTGAAGAACAGCGGCGCGATCATCAACATCTCGTCGATCTCCCGCGCGGGCAACGTCGGCCAGACCAACTACTCCGCCGCCAAGGCCGGCGTCGCGGCGGCGACGGTGACCTGGGCCAAGGAACTGGCGCGCTACGGCATTCGCGTGGCGGGCATTGCACCGGGCTTCATCGAAACCGAGATGACCCTGGGCATGAAGCCCGAAGCACTGGAGAAAATGACCTCAGGCATTCCGCTCAAGCGCATGGGCAAGCCGGAAGAGATCGCCCATTCGGCGGCGTACATCTTCGAGAACGACTACTACACCGGCCGGATTCTGGAGATGGATGGCGGGTTGCGCATCTAACTGACAACACAAAACCAAATGTGGGAGCGGGCTTGCTCGCGAAAGCGGTGTGTCATTCAACCTATTCGTTGTCTGATCCACCGCTTTCGCGAGCAAGCCCGCTCCCACAATTGAATGTGTTTCAGACCATCAATCGTCGCTGATGGTGATGTTCGGCATCGCCGGCGAGGCCGCTTCCTGCAACACGATCCGCGCACCGACGTGGCGGGCCAGTTCCTGATAGACCATGGCGATCTGGCTGTCCGGCTCGGCAATCACCGTCGGTTTGCCGCCATCGGCCTGTTCGCGGATCAGCATCGACAGCGGCAACGAAGCCAGCAGCTCGACGCCGAACTGGTTCGCCAGCTTCTCGCCACCGCCCTCACCGAACAAATGCTCGGCATGCCCGCAGTTCGAGCAGATGTGCACCGCCATGTTCTCCACTACGCCCAGCACCGGAATGTTGACCTTGCGGAACATCTCCACGCCTTTGCGCGCATCGAGCAGCGCCAGATCCTGCGGCGTGGTGACGATCACCGCGCCGGCCACCGGCACTTTCTGCGCCAGGGTCAGCTGAATGTCGCCGGTGCCTGGCGGCATGTCGATGACCAGGTAATCCAGGTCGCCCCAGGCGGTTTGCGTGACCAGTTGCAGCAGTGCGCCGGAGACCATCGGCCCGCGCCAGACCATCGGCGTGTTGTCGTCGGTCAGGAAGGCCATCGACATCACTTCGACGCCATGGGCCTGAAGCGGCACAAACCACTTCTGGTCCTTGATCTGCGGGCGGGTGCCCTCGGGGATGCCGAACATGATGCCCTGGCTCGGGCCGTAGATATCGGCGTCGAGAATCCCGACCTTCGCACCTTCACGGGCCAGCGCCAGGGCCAGGTTGGCGGCGGTGGTGGATTTGCCCACACCGCCCTTGCCGGATGCCACTGCAACCACGTTCTTGACGTTGGCCAGCCCCGGAATCTGAGCCTGGGCCTTGTGCGCGGCGATCACGCTGTTGACTTCGACCTTGGCCGACACCACGCCGTCGAGGTTTTCGATGGCCAGTTGCAGCATTTGCGCCCAGCCGCTCTTGAACAGACCGGCGGCATAACCGATTTCCAGCTGCACGCTGACGCGGTCGCCGGCGATTTCGATGTTGCGCACGCAACCGGCGCTGACCGGGTCCTGGTTCAGGTAGGGGTCGGTGTATTGGCTGAGGACGGCTTCCACCGCTGCGCGAGTGACGGCGCTCATGGGCAACTCCGATAACAAGACTGGGAAAAGAAAGATGGCGGGTATCCTACCCCTTCTGTCCTCCGGACGGCATGCCCGGCAACGATTTGCAGGGGTGAAATATCTTTCCCGGCGCTTTATAGTGGCCGACCTCCGTTTCATCAAGTAGCGAAGCCCCACATGTCCGAACCACGCAAGATTCTCGTCACCAGCGCCCTGCCCTACGCCAACGGTTCGATCCACCTTGGCCACATGCTGGAATACATCCAGACCGATATGTGGGTGCGCTTCCAGAAGCATCGCGGCAATCAGTGCATTTATGTCTGCGCCGACGACGCCCACGGTTCGGCGATCATGCTGCGCGCGGAAAAGGAAGGCATCACCCCGGAACAACTGATCGCCAACGTCCAGGCTGAACACAGCGCCGACTTTGCCGAGTTCCTGGTGGACTTCGACAACTTCCACTCCACTCACGCCGAAGAAAACCGTGAGCTGTCGAGCCAGATCTACCTGAAGCTGCGTGACGCCGGGCACATCGCCCAACGTTCGATCACCCAGTATTTCGACCCGGAAAAGAAAATGTTCCTGGCCGACCGCTTCATCAAGGGCACCTGCCCGAAATGCGGCACCGAAGACCAGTACGGCGACAACTGCGAAAAATGCGGCGCGACCTACGCACCGACCGACCTGAAGGATCCGAAGTCGGCCATCTCCGGCGCCACCCCGGTGCTCAAGGATTCCCAGCACTTCTTCTTCAAGCTGCCGGACTTCCAGGAAATGCTGCAGGCCTGGACCCGCAGCGGCACCCTGCAAGACGCCGTGGCCAACAAGATCGCCGAATGGTTGGACGCCGGCCTGCAACAGTGGGACATCTCCCGCGATGCGCCGTACTTCGGCTTCGAGATCCCGGGCGAGCCGGGCAAGTATTTCTACGTGTGGCTGGACGCACCGATCGGCTACATGGCCAGCTTCAAGAACCTGTGCAACCGCACGCCGGAGCTGGACTTCGACGCGTTCTGGGGCAAGGACTCCACCGCCGAGCTGTACCACTTCATCGGCAAGGACATCGTCAACTTCCATGCCCTGTTCTGGCCGGCGATGCTCGAAGGCGCGGGTTTGCGCAAACCGACCGGGATTAACGTACACGGCTACCTGACCGTCAACGGTCAGAAGATGTCCAAGTCCCGCGGCACCTTCATCAAGGCCCGTACCTACCTGGATCACCTGTCGCCGGAATACCTGCGCTACTACTACGCGGCCAAACTCGGCCGTGGCGTGGACGACCTCGACCTGAACCTCGAAGACTTCGTGCAGAAGGTCAACTCCGACCTGGTCGGCAAAGTGGTCAACATCGCCAGCCGTTGCGCCGGTTTCATCCAGAAGGGCAACGCCGGCCTGCTGGTGGACAAAAACGCCGCACCGGAACTGACCGACGCATTCCTGGCCGCTGCGCCGAGCATCGCCGACGCCTATGAAGCCCGCGACTTCGCCCGCGCCATGCGTGAAACCATGGCACTGGCCGACCGTGCCAACGCCTGGATCGCCGACAAGGCGCCATGGTCGCTGAACAAACAGGAAGGCAAGCAGGATGAAGTCCAGGCGGTCTGCGCCACGGCGATCAACCTGTTCCGCCAGCTGGTGATCTTCCTCAAACCGGTGCTGCCAGTGCTGGCCGCCGATGCCGAGGCGTTCCTCAACGTCGCCCCGCTGACCTGGAACGACCACACCACCCTGCTGGCCAACCACCAGTTGAACGAATTCAAGCCGTTGATGACCCGCATCGACCCGGTAAAAGTGCAAGCCATGACCGACGCCTCGAAAGAAGACCTGACCGCCAGCCAGACCGACACCGGCGCCGCCGCGCCTGCCGGCAATGGCGAACTGGCCAAGGACCCGCTGTCACCGGAAATCGATTTCGACACCTTCGCCGCCGTCGACCTGCGCGTGGCACTGATCGTCAAGGCCGAACATGTTGAAGGCGCGGACAAGCTGCTGCGTCTGACCCTCGACATCGGTGACGAGCAACGCAACGTGTTCTCCGGAATCAAGAGCGCTTACCCGGATCCGTCGAAACTCGACGGTCGCCTGACCATGATGATCGCCAACCTCAAGCCACGGAAAATGAAGTTCGGCATCTCCGAAGGCATGGTGATGGCTGCCGGCCCTGGCGGTGAAGAAATCTACCTGCTGAGCCCGGACAGCGGCGCCAAGCCGGGTCAGCGCATCAAGTAAGGTTCCGCCCTGATCGATCCCACAGGCGTGCTCCGTGCGCCTGTGGGATTTTTCATATCTGGCCCGCCCTCCACGGCTGCCGGATAATGCCTAACCTTAAATGACACGCGCCCGTTGCCACCGGCAGAACCATGACCGAACTCGTGCTTACGCTTTTCAGTGCTGCGCTGCTCAACAACTTCGTGTTGCACTGGCCGCTGGGCGTCGATCCGCTGCTGGCGGGCGAACGCCGTCAGGTGCATGCGCTGGGGCTGGCGACGTTGTGTCTGATGTTGATTGTCGGCGTGACGGGTTACGCGATCGGGCATTGGCTGCTGGTGCCGTTGCAACTGGAGTTCCTGCGGATGCTTGTGTTCCTGCCGCTGAGCGTGCTGCTGATCGCACCTTTGCTGAAGTTGCTGACGCGATGGCGACCCGATATGCCTTTTGACGGTTTGTGGCCGCTGCTGCTGGGCAACGCGGGTGTGCTGGGGCTGACACTGATCAACGCGCAAGCAGATAAAGGCCTGTTTCATGCGACAGCGCTGAGCCTGGGTGCCGGACTGGGTTTCTGGCTGGTGTTGAGCCTGTTCAGCGATTTGCGTGAGCGCACGGCCGACAACGATATTCCCCTGCCCTTTCGTGGCCTGCCGATCCAGTTGATCGGCGCCGGACTGATGGCCGTGGCTTTTCTCGGATTCAGTGGACTGATCAAAACATGAGTCTGATTCAACGCATCGACGCCTTGCTGCCGCAGACCCAATGCGGCAAGTGCGGTCATCCCGGATGCAAACCCTACGCTGAAGGCATCGCCGCCGGTGAGCCGATCAACAAGTGCCCGCCCGGTGGCGACGAAACCATCGCGGCGCTGGCCGAACTGTTGAAAATCCCGGTGCTGGAACTGGACATCAGCCGCGGTTCGGCGCCACCGCAAGTGGCCTATATCCGCGAAGCCGAATGCATCGGCTGCACCAAGTGCATTCAAGCCTGCCCGATCGACGCCATCGTTGGTGCGGCGAAACTGATGCACACGGTGATCATCGACGAGTGCACCGGTTGCGATCTGTGCGTGGCGCCCTGCCCGGTGGACTGCATTGAAATGCACCCGCTACCGCTGGGCACGCTGCCGGTGGTTGGAGGCCTGGCCAACAGCCTCGAAGAACAACAGGCACGCACCAAAAAGCGCGATCACGCCCGCCTGCGCTTCGAACGGCGCAACGCTCGTCTGCAACGCGAAGAACAGCAGAAACAGGCCGAACGCGAGGCTCGAGCGCAGCGCGCGGCACAGGTTGAAGTTGCGTCCGCCACGCTTGATCCGGTGCAGGCGGCACTGGAGCGGGTGCGTGCTCAGAAAGCCGTAACCGCCGACGCCGCGCTGAAAAAGGCCAAGATCGACGTGGCGATGAGCCGAGCTCAGTTGCACAAGTCGCTGAAAGCCTTCGGTCATCCGCCGACCTTCGAACAGCAGTCGCAACTGATCGTGTTGCAGCAGCAATTCGAAGCCGCCGAACACGCCCTGGCGAAACTGGAAAGCAGCGCCACACCTGCGCCGGCGGTGGCAGCCCCAGCAAAAGACGCCGACCTGAAACGGGCGAAAATCCAGCTGGCGATGCGCCGTGCCGAGCTGAAAAAGGCGCAGACCGCAGAGGCTCCGCCGGAGCAGATTGCAGCACTGGAACAAGCCCTGCGTGACGCCGAACAAGGGTTGCACGACGCCGAAGCCGCGAGCGACCAACCGCTGCCCGACCTTGTACGCGTGGAGAAACGTCCGATCGACAACCAGCTTCGTCAGCTGAAAACCGAATTGGCCTACGCGCGCGCCGAGCTGAACAAACTGCAACGACGCGAAGGCACTCCAGTCGAAGTCCTCGACAAGGCCCGCACCCGCCTGCAAGAGGCCGAGCGGCAGGTACAAGCCCATGTCATTCATTGAAACCAGAGACGAGCGCCTGCAACAGGCAATGAAGCAGGTTCTGCTGGCGACATTGCCGGGGTTGCTGGCGTTGTTCTGGTTTTACGGCTGGGGCGTGTTGATCAACCTGATCCTCTCCGTCGTCACAGCCTTGAGCGTCGAAGCCGCCGTGACATCTCTGCGCCGGCAACCGCTGCAATCCACATTGACCGATGGCAGCGCAGTGGTCAGCGCCACGCTGCTGGCCATCGCCCTGCCGCCTTACTGCCCGTGGTGGCTGACGGTCACAGCAATCGGCTCAGGCCTGCTGTTGGGCAAACACTTGTACGGTGGCGTGGGCCGAAACCCTTTCAATCCGGCCATGCTCGGTTTTGCCGTGGCGATGGTGATGTTCCCGCAGCCGATGACCCATTGGCCGGCCCATGGGATGGATCTGACGGCGGCTGTTGGCCAGGTGTTCAACCTGGGCACGCAGCCGGACGCCTGGGTCCAGGCCACGGCGCTGGACAGCCTGCGTATCAACAAAAGCCTGACTATCGATGAATTGTTTGCCACCCACCCGGCATTCGGCCGTTTCGGTGGACATGGCGTGGAGTGGGTGAACCTGGCGTTTCTCGCCGGTGGACTGTTTCTGCTACAACGCCGGGCGATTGGCTGGCACGCACCGGTCGGCATGCTCGCCAGCCTGTTCATCATCAGCCTGCTGTGCTGGAACGGCTCGGGGTCGGATTCCCATGGCTCGCCACTGTTTCATCTGCTGAGCGGCGCAACCATGCTGGGGGCATTCTTCATCGTCACTGAACCGGTTTCCGGTGCAAAAAGTCCCCTCGCTCGCTTGCTGTTCGGCGTGGGCGTCGGCCTGCTGACTTATCTGATTCGTACCTGGGGCGGTTATCCCGACGGCGTGGCGTTCGCGGTGTTGCTGATGAACCTCTGCGTGCCGGCGCTGGAACGCCTTGCCGCTGCCCGTCAGACGCAGGTGACGCCATGAACCGCGCGAGCAGCCTGATGACCTTGGTGCTGCTGGCGACTGCAGGCGTCGGCGTGACTTACATTGTGCAACGCAGCAATGCCTCGCACATCGCCGCCGAACAGCGCCAGCTCGAAAATCGCAAATGGCTGGATGTGCTTTCAGTCGATGCGTACGACAACCAACCTCTGGAACAACCTTTGGCGCTGACTGGCACCGACCTGAGTCACAGCCTGCTGCTGGGCGGTTATCGTGCGACCAAAGCCGGTCAACCCGTGGCGGTGCTGCTCCTCAGCCAGACTGAAGGTTATGCGGGGAGCATCGAGTTGCTGATTGCCATCGATGCCAATGGCCGATTGCTCGGTGTGAAAACCCTTGAGCAATCTGAAACGCCGGCACTGGGCGAGCATATCGGTGACTGGCCAAATAGCTGGTTGCAGGCGTTTATCGGCAAATCCGGCAGCCAACCGACAGATGCCGGATGGGCCTTGAAAAAGGATCAGGGGCAATTCGACCAGATCGCGGGCGCAACCATGACCTCCCGCGCGGCCATCAACGCCATCCACGATGCCCTGCGCTATTTCGATGATCACCGCACGACCCTGCTGGGGAGCGCGCCATGAACACGTCAGCGACACTGTCGAATTCAATGATGCTGGTGCTGTTGATCGGCGCCACCGACGCCGTGGCCGGTGCGCTGGCGACTCTGTTGCTGTTCACCGTTGTGGTGAGCGCGTATGGCTTGTGCATGGCAGCGCTGCGCGTACGCCTGAGCAACGAGAGCCTGTTGCCGGTCAGTCTGGTGCTGGCCGCGACCCTGGCCGGCTGCGCCGATATTCTGCTGCAAAGCGCGTCGGTGCAGTGGCATCAGCAGATCAGCCTGTACACGGGACTGATCGGCCTGCAATGCGTTGTACTGGAACACAATGGATTTTTTCGCCTGCCGATCAATGGAAAACTGAAACTGTGCGGGCTGTTTGCCGCGCTGATGACAGTGCTGGCCGTGTTGCGCGAACTGATCGGTCAGGGCAGCATCGGCCATCATCTGTTTGAACACTGGCAAGGCTTGATCCCGTTTGCCGACGGCCTGCATTTCGCGACGCTGGCGCCTGGCGCCTTCATACTGCTGGGATTGTTGCTCGCTGCCCGTCAGGCCTGGACCCGCCCCGCCCCATCCGAGGAAACGCATCACCCATGAATGCCGCCAAACGCCTGGAGATCTTCCGCAGGTTTCACGAGGACAATCCCGAGCCCAAGACTGAACTGGCCTATTCTTCACCTTTCGAGCTGTTGATTGCGGTGATCCTGTCCGCGCAGTCGACGGATGTCGGGGTGAACAAGGCGACCGCGAAACTGTTCCCGGTAGCCAATACGCCAGCGGCCATTCACGCGTTGGGCGTGGAAGGCTTGTCCGAGTACATCAAGACGATCGGTCTGTATAACAGCAAGGCCAAAAACGTGATCGAGACCTGCCGCCTGCTGATGGAACTGCACGATAGCCAGGTCCCGCAGACACGCGAAGAACTGGAGGCCCTGCCCGGCGTAGGCCGCAAGACTGCCAACGTCGTGCTCAACACGGCTTTTCGTCAGCTGACCATGGCTGTCGATACGCACATTTTCCGGGTAAGCAACCGCACGGGCATTGCCCCGGGCAAAAATGTGGTCGAGGTGGAAAAGAAATTGATGAAGTTTGTACCAAAAGAGTATCTGCTGGACTCCCACCACTGGCTGATTCTGCACGGGCGCTATGTATGTCTGGCGCGCAAGCCGCGCTGTGGCAGCTGCCGGATCGAAGATCTGTGCGAGTACAAACACAAAACCTCTGACGATTGATCGGCTATTGGATTTATCGATTCGTCGATTGAAAAAATCTTTTTTACCCGTAGCAGGAATATCGATATAAGGAGCGCCAAAGGCAGTCTTAGCCTGGAGTTAACCTTATGACTGACAGCAAAGAACAACTGGACGTAGATGACGACTTCGTCGCTGCAGATGCCGACGACGCCGAGCCTGTGGTCGAAGTCGCCAAGACCAACCTCAGCAAGCGCCGCACCATCGATAACCTGCTCGAGGAGCGCCGACTGCAGAAGCAATTGGCCGATTACGATTTTGATCTGTGACATTTGAAAGCCTCCCGCAACGGAGGCTTTTTATTTTTTGCTGCAAGTCGATACCGATCCGCCCATGATCCCTCGACGGTTGAAGCCGTCAGACCAGCCCATTACGCTGGGCCAGCTCGATCAGATCCACCAGAGAGCGCGCATTGAGTTTCAACAGCAAGCGGGTCTTGTAGGTGCTGACAGTCTTGTTGCTGAGAAACATGCCATCAGCGATTTCCTTGTTGGTCCTGCCCCTTGCCAATTGTTGCAGCACCATCATCTCGCGCCCGGACAGGCGATCAACCATGTCGGCCTCACTGGCGTTGCCCAGACTGGTCCGCACAGTATGCAAGGCCTGATTGGGAAAGTAGCTGTATCCGGACAGCACAGCCTTTATTGCGCTGAGCAGCTCGGTCAGATCCTGTTGCTTGCAAACATATCCCGCAGCCCCCGACTGCATGCAGCGCATGGAAAAATGGCCCGGGGCCTGAGAGGTCAGCACCAACACTTTCAAAGGCATCGCGCTCGTCGTCAGACGCGCAATGACTTCCAGTCCATCAAGTTTTGGTATGCCGATATCCAGAATGACAATATCGGGCATCTGGTCGCGGGCCAGTTGTAATGCATCCACTCCATTATCCGTTTCTGCAACGACTTCGTAGCCATGACGTTCCATCAGCATACGCACAGCAAGACGAATGACGGGATGATCATCCACGATCAACACTTTATTCATGGGCAAGTCCAGTTTCGCTGTTCGATTTTTTAGAACCGGCACAATAACGTAGTCGTTTCATGCTTGGCATAGCAAAGTTCCTTTGCACCTGCAGCGAGAGACGCCTCCTACAGGCAATAAAGATTTATCCTACAGAAAAGACTCATAAACGCCCAACAACAGACTAGATTAAATAAGCATTTAAACTTTCCGGACCTGCAATTCAAAAACCGGAAGCAATGAGATCTGCAAAGGGCAGATCAAACAAACAAAAAAACCGAAACAACATACCGATATCCATCCGGCTATTTTTAATATAGATACCAGATACCGAACACTGAAATCACTTCGGCCGGACTCTACAAGCAGCGCCAATAACCAACATGACGAGAAAGACCCTACCCATGAGTAAAGAACATGTTAAAGATCAATCAAAAAATCACCAACCCCATCACCGTCATTGCCATATTCGCTTTCATCTCAGAAACGTCTGCGGCGGTATCCTTGCCATTTCTCGACAATGCCGAACGTGAAATCTATATCTGGTTTTTGATCAGCTTCCCGTTCTATTTACTGTTCCTTTTCTTCATCACCTTGAACTTCAACTATCGTTCCCTGTATGCCCCATCGGACTTCGACAATGACAACAACTTCCTCAAGGCTTTTGAAGATACGGAGCCTCATTCATCCGAAGAACCATCAGATCGGGAAGAGCCGGAAACACATGTAATAAAACTGCCGAAACCCATGAGCACACTGTGCATCGGTTTTATTCGAGGAACGAACGCCGAATCTCAAATAGACTCGATGAAGAAAAAAATTCTGCAACCGATAAAGCACTCACCCAGAATACTCCTCGTTCTGATCGATGATATGCCAGACACTTTCCCGAAAGAAAACATCATCAAATCGCTCAGACAAGGCAATAAAACAACAGGAACGACATACTGTATTATTTACGACATTCGCTCGCCGAACATCACGGTATCGGGAAAAATTTAAAGTGAGGCAGGGGGATGAATATTACTTCAACGCAATATTCGAAGTCATAAAGATGAAAACAGGAACGCTGACCGGCAACGATCAGGTCAACAGAAGGGTATTGCGGCATAGCGGCCTTGTCACAACGACAAGGCCGCCATTTGACGTCAGTTCCGAGGGGCTCAGAACAGCTTGCGGCCTTTGTTGGCAGCAATACGCATGCGCAGCGCGTTGAGCTTGATGAAGCCTGCGGCATCGGCCTGGTTGTAGGCGCCGCCGTCTTCTTCGAAAGTCGCGATGTTGGCGTCGAACAGCGAATCGTCGGACTTGCGGCCGGTCACGATCACGTTGCCCTTGTACAGCTTCAGGCGCACGACGCCATTCACGTTGACCTGGGAGGCGTCGATCATCTGTTGCAGCATCAGACGCTCCGGGCTCCACCAGTAACCGGTGTAGATCAGGCTGGCGTACTTCGGCATCAACTCGTCTTTCAAGTGAGCGACTTCGCGGTCCAGGGTGATCGATTCAATGGCGCGGTGAGCGCGCAGCATGATGGTGCCGCCCGGGGTTTCGTAGCAGCCACGGGATTTCATGCCGACGTAACGGTTCTCGACGATATCCAGACGGCCGATACCGTGTTGGCCGCCGATCTTGTTCAGGGTCGCCAGTACGGTGGCCGGAGTCATTTCGACACCGTCCAGGGCGACGATATCGCCGTTGCGGTAGGTCAGTTCCAGGTACTGCGGGGTGTCGGGAGCCTTCTCCGGGGAGACGGTCCAGCGCCACATGTCTTCTTCGTGCTCGGTCCAGGTGTCTTCCAGCACGCCGCCTTCATAGGAGATGTGCAGCAGGTTGGCGTCCATCGAGTACGGGGATTTCTTCTTGCCGTGGCGCTCGATCGGGATCGCGTGCTTCTCGGCGTAGTCCATCAGTTTCTCGCGGGACAGCAGGTCCCACTCGCGCCAAGGGGCGATCACTTTCACACCAGGCTTGAGCGCGTAGGCACCCAGCTCGAAACGGACCTGGTCGTTGCCCTTGCCGGTCGCGCCGTGGGAAATGGCATCGGCACCGGTTTCGTTGGCGATTTCGATCAGACGTTTGGCGATCAGCGGACGCGCGATGGAAGTACCCAACAGGTACTCGCCTTCGTAAACGGTGTTGGCACGGAACATCGGGAACACGAAGTCACGCACGAATTCTTCGCGCAGGTCGTCGATGTAGATTTCTTTGACGCCCATGGCCTGAGCCTTGGCGCGAGCCGGCTCGACCTCTTCGCCCTGACCCAGGTCAGCGGTGAAGGTCACGACTTCACAGTTATAAGTATCCTGCAGCCACTTGAGGATCACCGAAGTGTCCAGGCCGCCGGAATACGCCAGAACGACCTTGTTTACGTCCGCCATGCCATCACTCCACGGGGTTCTACGGAAAGCCGAGGAGTCTACCGCTCAAACGCGATAATTTACAGAGGCGCGACAGCTTAAGACGACAAAGCGACAGAATCTGTCGAGAGCGCGACGATGACCGGCAGGTCAGGAAGTCGCCGCTGCGTTGGCCGGCGTACTGGCTTGAGGCGCTGGAGCAGTGACCGGGGCCACCCGGGCCAACTTCACGCTGACCCGACGGTTCTTCGCCCGGTTGGCGGCATTGGTGTTGGGGACCAGTGGGTATTGCTCACCGTGGAAACGCACAGTGATCTGCGATTCGGCGATGCCGTTGGCCTTGAAGAAATCGACCACCGCCAGCGCGCGACGGCGCGACAACTCACGATTGGTCAGACGATTGCCGCTGTTGTCGGAGTAGCCATCGAGCTCAATGTGATTGACCGTAGGATCGGCCTTCATGAACTCGAGCATCACTTGCAGTCTGGCTTTCGCGGCAGCGTCCAGATCGGTGCCCTCGCCCGGAAAGCCGACCTGCGAGTTTTTGACCTGATCGAAATTCTGCGGGAGCAGTTTCGCCACACAGGTCTGATAGTCGTTGAACGCCTTGCTGAACTTGACCGGCAGCAGACGCACTTCGGAGACCCGTCCATCACCGGAGGCACGCCGCACCACCGGGCTGCGACCTTCCAGCAAACCACTGATCAACCCGCCGGCCTGCGACTGCGAACTGTTGAACAGCACGTTGCCGGTGCCAATCCTGACGCTGCCCAGATTGATGTCATTGCGTCCCGGCTGCCAAGGCGCTGCCGCCGCCAGCAAGGTTGCCGAACCGCCGCCCAGCATCGCGTTGTAGGCGTTCAGGCGAAAAATCGCCTGCTCGCCGGCCTTGCGCACGAACTGGCCCGAGCCGAAGTCGGTGATCGGCTGCGTCAGGCGGCATTCGAACTTGTCGCCTTCGACCGTCCACTCAATGTTCTCCAGACGGGTCTGGTAGGTCAGTGCCATCGCGGGAAGACTGGCAAACACACTGAGCAAGACTAAATAACGCTGGCGCACGGGAGGCTCCATTGGCTTCTACAACAAAAAAGACCGATACATACATGTTTACGGCATACCTATGGGATATCGGACGCTCGTCGCAAAACTTGATAGCGAGTGCCTGCAAGAGTCTTTTCCGGTAGCATTCGCCTCAGTTTGACCCGCCTGGAATCCCCTCATGTCCGACCGCCTGACCCTGCTGCGTCCCGACGACTGGCACATTCATCTTCGTGATGGTGCCGTGTTGACCAATACCGTTGCAGATGTTGCGCGCACCTTTGGTCGCGCCATCATCATGCCCAACCTGGTACCTCCGGTGCGCAACGCCGCTGAAGCCGACGGCTATCGCCAGCGGATTCTCGCTGCCCGCCCGGCCGGCAGTCGTTTCGAGCCGTTGATGGTGCTGTACCTCACCGACCGTACCCAGCCCGAAGAAATTCGTGAAGCCAAGGCCAGCGGTTTTGTCCACGCGGCCAAGTTGTACCCGGCCGGCGCCACCACCAACTCCGATTCCGGGGTCACCAGCATCGACAAGATCTTCCCGGCGCTGGAAGCCATGGCCGAAGTCGGCATGCCGCTGTTGATCCACGGTGAAGTCACCCGTGGCGACGTCGATGTGTTCGACCGCGAGAAAATCTTCATCGACGAGCACATGCGTCGTGTGGTCGAGCGTTTCCCGACGCTCAAGGTTGTGTTCGAACACATCACCACCGGTGATGCCGTGCAGTTCGTCAACGAGGCTTCGGCCAACGTCGGCGCGACCATCACCGCGCATCATCTGCTGTACAACCGCAACCACATGCTGGTGGGCGGGATTCGGCCGCACTTCTATTGCCTGCCGATCCTCAAGCGCAACACCCACCAGGAAGCCCTGCTCGACGCCGCCACCAGCGGCAGCGCGAAGTTCTTCCTCGGCACCGACTCGGCGCCGCACGCCCAGCACGCCAAGGAAGCCGCCTGCGGCTGCGCCGGCTGCTACACCGCGTACGCCGCCATCGAGCTGTATGCCGAGGCCTTTGAACAGCGCAATGCGCTGGACAAGCTCGAAGCATTCGCCAGCCTAAACGGCCCGCGTTTCTACGGCCTGCCGGCCAACGCCGACCGTATCACCCTGGTTCGTGAAGAATGGACCGCCCCGACCAGCCTGCCTTTCGGCGAGCTGACCGTTATCCCGCTGCGCGCCGGTGAAAAACTGCGCTGGCGCCTGCTGGAGGAACACGCGTGAGTGAAGACCATTTCGACGACGAACTGGACGGTCAAGGTGGCGGCGGCTCCCGCCATCCGATGGCAGCACGCTTTCGCGGCTACCTGCCGGTTGTCGTCGACGTAGAAACCGGTGGTTTCAACTCGGCCACCGATGCGTTGCTGGAGATTGCCGCGACCACCATCGCCATGGATGAAAAGGGTTTCGTCTACCCGGATCACACCTACTTCTTCCGCGTCGAGCCGTTCGAAGGCGCCAACGTCGAAGCGGCGGCACTGGAGTTCACCGGGATCAAGCTCGATCACCCGTTGCGCATGGCCGTCAGCGAAGAAACGGCCCTGACCGACATCTTCCGTGGCGTGCGCAAGGCCTTGAAGGCCAACGGTTGCAAGCGGGCGATCCTGGTCGGCCACAACAGCAGCTTCGACCTGGGCTTCCTCAACGCCGCCGTTGCGCGGCTGGACATGAAGCGCAATCCGTTCCACCCGTTCTCCAGCTTCGACACCGCGACCCTCGCCGGCCTGGCGTACGGTCAGACCGTGCTGGCGAAAGCCTGTCAGGCAGCCGATATCGATTTCGATGGCCGTGAAGCGCATTCGGCGCGTTACGACACCGAAAAGACCGCCGAGCTGTTCTGCGGCATCGTCAACCGCTGGAAACAGATGGGCGGCTGGGAAGACTTCGACGACTGATCTTCATCGGGCTGCTTCCGAGCATGAAAAAACCGGCCACATGGGCCGGTTTTTTTGTACCTCGCTTTCTGTACCTGAGGCGTGCGCCTTACAGGGCAGCAGCGTTCTCGGTCAGGTAAGCCGCAACGCCTTCTGGCGAAGCGTTCATGCCTTTGTCGCCTTTTTTCCAGTTGGCAGGGCAGACTTCGCCGTGCTCTTCGTGGAATTGCAGAGCGTCGACCAGACGGATCAGCTCTTCCATGTTACGGCCCAGCGGCAGGTCATTGATGATCTGCGAACGGACAACGCCTTTGTCGTCGATCAGGAACGCGCCACGGAACGCCACGCCACCTTCGGACTCAACGTCGTAGGCCTTGGCGATGTCGTGCTTCATGTCGGCTGCCATGGTGTATTTCACCTGACCGATGCCGCCATTGTTGACCGGGGTGTTACGCCAGGCGTTGTGGGTGAAGTGCGAGTCGATCGAAACGGCGACCACTTCAACGTTGCGTGCCTTGAAGTCAGCCATGCGGTTGTCCAGAGCGATCAGCTCGGACGGGCAGACGAAGGTGAAGTCCAGCGGGTAGAAGAACACCAGGCCGTATTTGCCTTTGATGGCCGAGGACAGGGTGAAGCTGTCAACGATCTCGCCATTGCCGAGTACGGCCGGGACGGTGAAGTCAGGGGCTTGTTTGCCTACGAGTACGCTCATTGATATCTCCTGGTGTAGAAACTTGAAGTTCAGGGTCCGCGCCAGCCTGCCACCCTCAGGCGACAGCCCTGTGACACGAACCCCCTTCGCAAGGGCCGACCATCATACACTGCGCTTTTCGACTGTCCTCAAAGGTTTTTCGCGAAATCCCGGCTGGCATTCAGCCATGCACCACCGTTCGTCAGTCACAGGCGTTGGCGATGAAAACCACTGCGAAAGCACTTTGACAATCATTCTCGTTAACATTAAGATCCATCGCAATTGAGTCACAACCAGCGACGGTTCTCACTTATGTATGTTTGCCTCTGCACTGGCGTCACCGACGGACAGATCCGCGAAGCGATCTATGAAGGTTGCTGCAGCTATAAAGAAGTCCGTCAGGCCACCGGCGTCGCCAGCCAATGCGGCAAATGTGCGTGCCTGGCGAAGGAAGTCGTCCGCGAAACCCTGACCAAGCTGCAAACCGCCCAGGCTGCGATCCCCTACCCGGCAGAATTTACCGCCGCGTAATTATCACGAATTCGAAGAACCGGACTTATGTCCGGTTTTTTTATGCCTGAAAATCAATTGCTTAGCGTCTAGACGCGGAACACAAACATTCTTATTCAGATTAATTTTCATTTATTATTCAATAACTTAGGTTTGACACTTATAAATACCCAGCTCAAACTCTGCCCTATATACCGCTACTTAGGGCAGGACTCCCACCATGAAAGGCGACGTAACAGTCATCCAGCATCTCAACAAGATCCTTGCCAATGAGCTGGTCGCGATCAATCAGTACTTCCTGCATGCGCGCATGTACGAAGATTGGGGCCTGAACAAGCTGGGCAAGCACGAGTACCACGAATCCATCGACGAGATGAAGCACGCGGACAAGCTGATCAAGCGCATCCTGTTCCTCGAAGGCCTGCCGAACGTCCAGGACCTGGGCAAGCTGCACATCGGCGAGCACACCAAGGAAATGCTGGAGTGCGACCTGCGTATCGAGCGCACCGGTCACGCCGACCTGAAGGCAGCCATCGCTCATTGCGAATCCGTTGGCGACTTCGGCAGCCGCGAACTGCTTGAAGACATTCTTGAGTCCGAAGAAGAACACATCGACTGGCTGGAGACCCAACTCGGCCTCATCGATAAAGTCGGTCTTGAGAACTATCTGCAATCGCAGATGGGCGACGACGAGTGATTAGCCAGCGCTAAACACGAGATACAAAAAAGCCCCGCCCTCTTTCAAGAGGCGGGGCTTTTTATTGCCCGGACTTCAGACTCGCCGAAATCCAGGCTGAAACCAAATCAGGCTTCGGACTTGGCCGCAGCAGCCTTGGCGGATGCTTCCTTGACCAGGGTCTGCAGTTCACCATTGGCGAACATTTCAGCCATGATGTCGCTGCCACCGACCAGTTCACCGGCTACCCACAGTTGCGGGAAAGTCGGCCAGTTGGCGTACTTTGGCAGGTTGGCACGGATTTCCGGGTTCTGCAGGATGTCGACGTAGGCGAACTTCTCGCCACAGCCCATTACAGCCTGCGCAGCTTTCGCGGAGAAGCCACACTGCGGGGCATTCGGCGAGCCTTTCATGTAAAGCAGAATGGTGTTGTTGGCAATCTGCTCTTTAATCGTTTCGATGATATCCATGGAGCACCTCGGCTGAACTTTCCGACTCATGGGTCGGCACGGTGGCGCATTGTAACGGAATCCCGAGCGCCCTGCTCGGTCTCCCCGACAGACTTGCTCAAGCCGCCACCACCGTCACCGGCACGCCGTTGAGCGCCGCATTGCCTGACAGCTCGTCGAGCTGGCATTCATCGGTCAGGTCATTGGCGCTCGAGCCCGGCTGGCCACTGGCAATCGCCATCTGCACCCCCGGCCGGGCATGACCCCAGCCGTGGGGCAGGCTGACCACGCCCGGCATCATGTCCGCACTGCCGAGCACCTCGACCTCGATCTGGCCGACCCTTGAACTGACCCGCACCAGTTGACCATCACTGAGCCCGCGACTGGCGAGATCCTCCGGATTCATCAACAACTGATGACGCGGCTTGCCCTTCACCAGTCGATGATAGTTGTGCATCCACGAGTTGTTGCTGCGCACATGACGGCGACCAATCATCAACAGTTCACCGGCGGCCGGCGCCTGCAAAGCAGAGAAACGCGCCAGGTCGGCGAGAATTTCCGGCGGCGCGGCCTGAACGCGTTGATTGGCGGTCTTCAATCGCGGTGTCAGGTTGGGTTTCAGCGCTCCCAGATCAACGCCGTGGGGATGATCGAACAGCGTCGCCAGCGACAATTTGTGTTCGGACGCATCGCCATAGGCGCCCATGCGCAACCCCATGTCGATCATCTTCGCCGGCGGCATCGTCGGTTTCAGCTCCTTGCCGGTCTTCGCCGCAAAGGCCTTGGCCAGGCCGACGAAGATTTCCCAGTCGTGCAGTGCGCCTTCAGGTTTGGCGAGAATCGCCCGGTTGAAACGGGTGACGTTGCGCACCGCAAACAGGTTGAAGGTGGTGTCGTAGTGATCGTTCTCCAGCGCCGAGGTCGACGGCAGGATCAGCTCGGCATAGCGCGTGGTTTCGTTGATATACAGGTCGACACTGACCATGAACTCCAACCCGTCCAGCGCCTGCTCCAGTTGCCGGCCGTTGGGCGTGGACAGCACCGGGTTGCCGGCGACGGTGATTAACGCGCGGATCTGTCCTTCACCTTCGGTGAGCATTTCTTCGGCCAGTGCCGAGACCGGTAACTCGCCGCCGTATTCAGGACGCCCCGAAACACGGCTCTGCCATTTGTTGAAGTGCCCGCCTGAAGTCGATGCCACCAGATCCACCGCAGGCTCCGTGCACAGTGCACCGCCAACCCGATCGAGGTTGCCGGTCACCAGGTTGATCAACTGCACGACCCAATGGCACAGCGTGCCGAAAGCCTGAGTGGAAACGCCCATTCGACCGTAACAGACGGCGCTCGGCGCGGCGGCGAAGTCCCGGGCCAGCTGGCGGATCTGTTCGGCGGGAACCGCGCACAATGGGCTCATGGCTTCGGCGGTGAAGCCCGCCACCGCCGCGCGAACCTCATCCAGACCGTCCACCGGCAAATGACTGCCTCGAGCCAGCCCCTCATCGAACAGCGTGTTGAGTACACCAAACAACAACGCCGCATCGCCGCCGGGACGCACGAACAAATGCTGATCGGCCATCGCCGCCGTCTCGCTGCGCCGTGGGTCGACCACCACTACTTTGCCGCCCCGGGCCTGAATAGCCTTCAGACGTTTCTCGACATCCGGCACGGTCATGATGCTGCCGTTGGACGCCAGCGGGTTGCCACCCAGGATCAGCATGAAATCCGTGTGATCGATATCCGGGATCGGCAGCAGCAAACCGTGGCCGTACATCAGGTAGCTGGTCAGGTGATGGGGCAGTTGATCGACCGACGTCGCCGAATAGCGATTGCGGGTTTTCAACAGGCCGAGGAAGTAATTGCTGTGGGTCATCAGCCCGTAGTTGTGCACGCTGGGGTTGCCCTGATACACGGCAACCGCGTTCTGCCCATGACGCTCCTGAATGGCCGAGAGCTTTTCGGCTACAAGCTCGAACGCTTCGTCCCACTCGATCGGCAACCATTCACTGCCGACCCGACGCATGGGCTGGCGCAGACGATCCGGATCATTCTGGATGTCTTGCAGCGCCACGGCTTTGGGGCAGATGTGCCCGCGACTGAAGGTATCCAGTGCATCCCCCTTGATCGAGGTGATCTGCACCTGGCCGTCGGTTTCTGTGGTTTCGATGGTCAAGCCGCAGATGGCTTCACACAGGTGGCAGGCACGGTGATTGAGAGTCTTGGTCATGGCCAGTCTCTGTCTTGTTCTGGGCAGGCAAGCACGCCTGCGGGAACAAAACTATGGCCCGCGGCCGGGCGCTGCGCCAGCGACGTTCGTCTTGTGAATCGGCGGCCATCAGGCCGGCCGATAGACCCGCGTCAGTTCGCCGGGAGCTGTGGCGGTGCGGCCAGCTGGATTTCCTGGATGGTCTCGATCTGCTCGTGCGCGACGTGCACGCCGGTGAGTTCGCCGATCAATCGCCAGTGCTCATCGAGTCCGGCGCTAATGGTGGCCATGCGATCAATCATATGGCGGCCGGCCGTCTTGACCACTTCGTCTTCACTGCGCAGCAGTTCGAAGGACATTGAAGTGACCGATGCGGTCAGATGAGTCAGTGAGCGTGCCGTGTGGCCCAGCAATTCCATTAACAGTTTTTCTTTCGATTCCATGCGGAGGCTTCCTGCGTCGCTCGTGAGTTATTTATAACCCAGCACTTTGCTTTAGCAAATGTTTCAGATCTGACATCCGACCAGCGAATCCATGGCTGACCAGTCGCAAACCGACCAGACCTGTTCCATCCCCGCCCCGCCTGATTGCCAAGCCGTGCGGCGTCAGTGTACAAAGGTCTGGAACCCGGCTCCAAACCGGCGCTTCGAGTGACCTCGTCCCCCCCGCACAATCCGCAAAAATCGCAGCCTATTGGAAAAACGCGACATTTAGTGTCAATATCGCGCCTCCCCCTATTTCGTCGCCCCGTGCGGCTTACGCCGCAGGTCTCGCCCGTTGTTCCGATAAACAAGGCTTTGAGCATCTGCGGTTTGTAGCAAAAAGGTAGTCAATGATGAGCGCAAGGCACTTTCTCTCCCTGATGGATTGCACGCCCGAAGAGCTGGTCAGCGTGATCCGTCGAGGCGTTGAGCTCAAGGACCTGCGTAACCGCGGCGTACTGTTCGAGCCTTTGAAAAACCGCGTCCTGGGGATGATCTTCGAGAAATCCTCGACCCGTACCCGGATCTCCTTCGAGGCCGGCATGATCCAGCTCGGTGGCCAGGCGATCTTCCTTTCGCCGCGCGACACCCAGCTGGGCCGTGGCGAGCCCATCGGCGACTGCGCCATCGTCATGTCGAGCATGCTCGATGCGGTGATGATCCGTACCTTTGCCCATAGCACCCTGACCGAATTTGCCGCCAACTCCCGCGTGCCGGTGATCAACGGCCTGTCCGATGACCTGCACCCGTGCCAGTTGCTGGCCGACATGCAGACCTTCCTCGAACACCGTGGCTCGATCCAGGGCAAGACCGTGGCCTGGATCGGCGATGGCAACAACATGTGCAACAGCTATATAGAGGCGGCGATCCAGTTCGACTTCCAGTTGCGCGTGGCCTGCCCTGAAGGCTACGAGCCAAATCCCGAGTTCGTGGCCCGGGCCGGTGATCGCGTGACCATCGTCCGCGACCCGAAAGACGCCGTGCGTGGCGCGCATCTGGTCAGCACCGATGTCTGGACCTCCATGGGCCAGGAAGAGGAAACCGCCAAGCGCCTGAAGCTGTTTGCGCCGTTTCAGGTCAACCGCGCCCTGCTCGACCTGGCTGCCGATGACGTGCTATTCATGCACTGCCTGCCCGCCCACCGCGGTGAGGAAATCAGCCTCGACCTGCTTGATGACCCGCGCTCCGTCGCCTGGGATCAGGCAGAAAACCGTCTCCACGCACAGAAGGCCCTGCTCGAGTTCCTCGTCGAACCGGCATATCACCACGCATGAGTCATGAATTACTGCTGAACCTGCGCAACCTCGCTTGCGGCTATCAAGATCAACGTGTGGTGCAGAACCTCAATCTGCACCTCAACGCCGGCGACATCGGTTGCCTGCTCGGCTCGTCCGGCTGCGGCAAGACCACCACCCTGCGCGCCATCGCCGGTTTCGAACCGGTGCACGAAGGGGAAATCCAGCTCGGCGGGGAAACCCTCTCCAGCGCCGGTTTCACCCTCGCCCCGGAGAAGCGCCGGATCGGCATGGTGTTCCAGGACTACGCGCTGTTCCCGCACCTGAGTGTCGCGGACAACATCGCCTTCGGCATTCGCAAGCACCCGAACAAGGAGCGCGTCGTCGAAGAACTGCTGGAACTGGTCAACCTGAAGAACCTCGGCAAGCGCTTCCCGCACGAACTGTCCGGCGGCCAGCAGCAACGTGTCGCCCTCGCCCGCGCCCTGGCGCCGGAGCCGCAACTGCTGCTGCTCGACGAGCCGTTCTCCAACCTCGACGGCGAACTGCGACGCAAGCTCAGCCATGAAGTGCGCGACATCCTCAAGGCCCGTGGCACCAGCGCAATTCTGGTGACCCACGATCAGGAAGAAGCCTTCGCCGTCAGCGATCACGTCGGCGTGTTCAAGGAAGGCCGGCTGGAGCAGTGGGATACGCCTTACAACCTCTATCACGAACCGGCGACACCGTTTGTTGCCAGCTTCATTGGCCAGGGCTATTTCATTCGCGGCCAGCTTGGCAGCCCGGAATCGGTGCACACCGAACTTGGTGAACTGCGCGGCAATCGCGCCTACACCTGGCCGGTCGGTGGCGCGGTGGATGTGCTGCTGCGTCCGGACGACATCGTTTACGCGCCGGATAGCGGGCTGAAAGCACGGATCGTCGGCAAGACATTCCTTGGGGCTTCGACCCTGTATCGCCTGCAACTGCCGACCGGCGCTCAACTGGAATCGATCTTCCCGAGCCATGCTGACCATCAGATCGGTGCTGATGTCGGGATTCGTGTGGCGGCGGAACATCTGGTGCTGTTCCAGGCGTCCGGCAGCACCGCTGCGCAGATTCCCGCTGTGGAAAACGGCGTTCGTCGCTACAGCACCGCGCACTGATCTGCCGACAAACAATGAGGGAGCCTGATGGCTCCCTTGTTTTTTGCTCTCAGCCCAGCATCAATGTGCCGCTGGCAACCAGGGTCGCATGTCCGCCGATCTTCACCCGCTCGCCTTCCAGCCGACAGAACAACTCCCCGCCCCGCGACGAACGCTGGCAAGCCGTCAGGCTCGATTTGCCCAGCCGTTTGGACCAGTACGGGATCAGGCTGCAATGGGTCGAGCCGGTCACCGGATCTTCATTGATGCCAATGGCAGGAGCAAAATAGCGCGAGACGAAATCATGCTGATTGCCCCGGGCCGTGACGATGGCACCGAGCCAGGGCAGTTTGGCCAGGGCGACCATGTCCGGCGTGCAATCGAGCACCGCCTGCTCCGACTCGAGCACCACGAACAGTTCGTTGGAACCCAGCACATCCACCGCCTGAACGCCCAACGCTCGCTCGACATCCAGTGTCACGCCGATTTCCGAAGGGGTGATGGCCGGAAAATCCAGCCACAATCGGTTACCTTCCCGACTGACACTCAACGGCCCGGACTTGCAGATGAACTCCAGACGCTCGGCCGTTTCCTTGTAAATCTCGAACAGCACGTACGCACTGGCCAGGGTCGCGTGACCGCACAACGGCACCTCGGTGGTCGGCGTGAACCAGCGGATGTGCCAGGCCTGACCTTCGCGCACCAGAAACGCGGTTTCCGCCAGATTGTGCTCGGCGGCGATCTTCTGCATCAAGTTGTCCGAGAGCCAGGCGTCGAGCCGATAGACCATCGCCGGGTTGCCACTGAACGGCCTGTCGCTGAATGCGTCGACCTGATGAAACTCGAGCTGCATAACCTTCTCCCCTTGTCAGTCGAAAGAGCATGGCGCTACGGCTCGTTCATCGCCAGTGACAGAGCCGGTCAATTTTTCTCATACAGAACTCAGACGCGACCAATGTCGGCGAACTTCGCCTGGGTGTGCTCGGCGAGAACCGCGGGCGCCAGTTCGACCTCCAGCCCGCGTCGACCGGCACTGACATAAATGGTCGCAAACCCTTGGGCGGAATTATCAATAAAAGTGCGCAGGCGCTTTTTCTGTCCCAGCGGACTGATGCCGCCCAACAGGTAACCGGTGGAACGTTGCGCAGCGGCCGGGTCGGCCATTTCGACTTTCTTTACTCCGGCCGCGTGGGCGAGCCCCTTGAGGTCGAGACTTCCGACGACCGGCACCACCGCCACCAGCAATTCACCTTTTTCACTGGCCGCCAGCAGAGTCTTGAACACTTGTGCCGGCTCCAGCCCCAGTTTTTCCGCGGCCTCCAGCCCGTAGGACGCCGCTTTCGGGTCATGTTCGTAACTGTGCACGCGATGTTCGGCACGAACTTTTTTCAACAAGTCCAACGCAGGGGTCATGGCAGCTCCAGGCTCGGCAGTAACAAAAAAACCTGCGCCGGATTCTAGGCCATCGCCAAGCAAAAGGCTCTATTGCGCGCCACGTTTCCCGCGGCTTGCAGGCTGACAGTCGGATTGCCCGGCGAGTGCCCCGCAGGATCATTCACCTGACTGATAGTTTATTTGTGACTGACGGTTCACTTTCGACCTTTGACAGCTTTGTTTCTTGTCTATATTTTTTCGAATCTGAATAATGTAAGAATTATGGTCACCGCAGCAACCAGCAGTAAACCGGGAACAGGATGGGGATCCTGCCCCGGCGAAAATCGCGCCTTGCCCTGTCGGCAAACGCGCCAGACAACAACAAAAACCGAGGTTTTCAATGACAACTGCGTTACAGCAACCATCGCTCTCGAGCCAGTGCCTGGCCGAGTTTCTGGGTACTGCACTTCTGATCTTCTTCGGTACAGGCTGCGTCGCCGCGCTCAAGGTCGCGGGCGCCAGCTTCGGTCTGTGGGAAATCAGCATCATCTGGGGCGTCGGCGTGAGCATGGCGATCTACCTCACCGCCGGGGTTTCCGGTGCGCACCTGAACCCTGCCGTCAGTATTGCCCTGAGCATTTTTGCCGACTTCGAAAAGCGCAAACTGCCGTTCTACATCCTTTCACAGATTGCCGGCGCCTTCTGCGGCGCGCTGTTGGTTTACACGCTGTACAGCAACCTGTTCTTCGATTTCGAACAGATTCACCATATGGTTCGTGGTTCGGCCGCCAGCCTGGAACTGGCGTCGGTGTTCTCCACCTTCCCGAACCCTGCGCTGTCGACGGCGCAGGCGTTCCTGGTCGAGGTGATCATCACCGCGATCCTGATGGGCGTGATCATGTCCCTGACCGACGATAACAACGGCCTGCCGAAAGGCCCGCTGGCGCCGCTGCTGATCGGCCTGTTGATTGCCGTGATCGGCAGCTCGATGGGCCCGCTGACCGGTTTCGCGATGAACCCGGCCCGCGACTTCGGTCCGAAACTGATGACTTTCTTCGCAGGCTGGGGTGAAATTTCCTTCACCGGCGCACGTGAAATCCCGTACTTCCTGATTCCGATTTTTGCACCGATTGTCGGTGCCTGCCTCGGCGCTGCCGGGTATCGCGGGCTGATTGCCCGTCACCTGACCGGCGCCACACCTGCTACAAAGGATGCAGAACCGGCCATTGACGGCAAACCAAGAACTTCTTGAAACAAGTCGGCGCGGGTTCCTGCCAATCCGAGCCTGCGCCACGGCCCACTCTCCCTTATTTCGTCCAAGGCAATCGACATGACCGACATTCAGAATAAGAACTACATCATTGCCCTCGATCAGGGTACGACCAGCTCCCGCGCGATCATTTTCGACCGCGATGCGAACGTGGTCTGCACCGCGCAGCGCGAATTCGCCCAGCATTACCCGCAAGCCGGCTGGGTCGAACACGACCCGATGGAAATCTTCGCCACCCAGAGCGCGGTGATGGTCGAAGCGCTGGCCCAGGCCGGTCTGCATCACGATCAGGTGGCCGCCATCGGCATCACCAACCAGCGTGAAACCACCGTGGTCTGGGACAAGACCACCGGTCGCCCGGTCTACAACGCGATCGTCTGGCAATGCCGCCGCAGTACCGAGATCTGCCAGCAGCTCAAGCGCGACGGTCATGAAGACTACATCCGCGACAACACCGGTCTGGTGACCGACCCGTACTTCTCCGGCACCAAACTGAAGTGGATCCTCGACAACGTCGAGGGCAGCCGTGAACGTGCGCGCAACGGCGAACTGCTGTTCGGCACCGTCGACAGCTGGCTGATCTGGAAATTCACTGGCGGCAAGGTCCACGTCACCGACTACACCAACGCCTCGCGCACCATGCTCTTCAACATCCACACGCTTGAGTGGGACGCGAAGATGCTGGAGATCCTCGACATCCCGCGCGAGATGCTGCCGGAAGTCAAAGCCTCCTCGGAAATCTACGGTCGTACCAAGAGCGGCATCGCCATCGGCGGTATCGCCGGCGACCAGCAGGCCGCGCTGTTCGGCCAGATGTGCGTGGAGCCGGGCCAGGCGAAAAACACCTACGGCACCGGCTGCTTCCTGCTGATGAACACCGGCGACAAAGCGGTGAAATCGCAACACGGCATGCTCACCACCATCGCCTGTGGCCCACGCGGCGAAGTGGCTTACGCACTGGAAGGCGCGGTGTTCAACGGTGGCTCGACCGTGCAGTGGCTGCGCGATGAGCTGAAAATCATCAACGACGCCCACGACACCGAATACTTCGCCAATAAAGTGAAGGACAGCAACGGCGTCTATCTGGTGCCAGCCTTCACCGGCCTCGGCGCTCCCTACTGGGACCCGTATGCCCGTGGCGCGCTGTTCGGCCTGACCCGCGGCGTGCGAGTGGATCACATCATCCGCGCCGCGCTGGAATCGATCGCCTACCAGACCCGCGACGTACTCGACGCCATGCAACAGGACTCCGGCGAACGCCTCAAGGCCCTGCGCGTGGACGGCGGTGCGGTAGCCAACAACTTCCTCATGCAGTTCCAGGCCGACATCCTCGGCACTCAGGTCGAGCGCCCGCAAATGCGCGAAACCACAGCGCTCGGCGCGGCTTACCTGGCCGGCCTGGCGTGCGGTTTCTGGGGCAGCCTGGAAGAACTGCGCGGCAAGGCAGTGATCGAGCGCGAGTTCGAACCGAGTCTGGACGAAGCGGCCAAAGAGAAGCTCTATAAAGGCTGGAAAAAAGCCGTCAGCCGTACCCGTGACTGGGAACGCGAGGACGCTGAATAAGCCAGTCTGAGGACTGACTAAGGCTGGTCCAAACAGCGTGAAAGCGTAGCGAGCGAAGGCAAGACAAGGCAAAAACAGGCGAGGACGCGGAGTTTACGGGTTTGTAAATGAGCAGTCCGAGCCTGTTTTTAACGCAGGATTGCCGAGCGCAGTAGCTTTCACGTTGTTTGGAAACTGGTCGGGAGGAGATTCCTGCGTCATCATGGGCAAATTTTGCACGGCAGCCCAAAGGAAGCCCCATGAATCTGCCTCCCCGTCAGCAGCAAATCCTCGAGCTGGTCCGCGAACGCGGCTATGTGAGCATCGAGGAAATGGCCACGCTGTTCGTTGTTACCCCGCAAACCATCCGCCGCGATATCAATCAACTGGCGGAAGCCAATCTGCTGCGTCGCTACCATGGCGGCGCCGCTTATGATTCCAGCGTCGAAAACACCGCCTATGCGATGCGCGCCGATCAGATGCGCGATGAAAAACAACGCATCGGTGAAGCCATCGCCGCGCAGATCCCCGATCACGCCTCGCTGTTCATCAACATCGGCACCACCACCGAATCGATTGCCCGCGCCCTGCTCAATCACAGCCATCTGAAGATCATCACCAACAACCTGCACGTCGCTTCGATGCTCAGCGCCAAGGATGATTTCGATGTGCTGCTGACCGGCGGCAACGTGCGTCGCGACGGCGGCGTGGTGGGTCAGGCGAGCGTGGATTTCATCAATCAGTTCAAGGTCGACTTTGCACTGGTGGGCATCAGCGGTATCGACGAAGACGGCAGCCTGCTCGACTTCGATTACCAGGAAGTGCGGGTGTCCCAGGCAATCATCGCCAATGCCCGGCAGGTAATTCTGGCGGCGGACTCCAGCAAGTTCGGGCGTAACGCCATGATCCGCCTCGGCCCGATCAGTCTGATCGATTGCCTGGTGACCGATCAGCAACCGGTGCCAGCCCTGGCGCAACTGCTGAGCCAGCACAAGATTCGCCTGGAAGTCGTTTAACCCTCCCCCGCAGAAGGCGCCTGCACCGGCGCCTTATGCACATCTGATGTTCGAATATTTTCCTTTCCCCGCCCTTCGATGAGTTTTTTCAATCGAAGTCGGCTGGCTGTGCGCGTCTTTATGGGCTACCATTTTCGCAAATGAACATTCATGTTCGATTTCCAAGACAGAAAATCAAAAGAGCCCGAGGCCAGCCGATGTCCACATCTACCTTGCGTACGCCCCCTATCTCCGAGATCTACGACATCGCCGTCATCGGCGGCGGGATCAATGGCGTGGGGATCGCAGCGGATGCCGCCGGTCGCGGTCTCTCGGTGTTCCTTTGCGAAAAGGACGACCTGGCCAGCCATACCTCATCGGCCAGCAGCAAGCTGATCCACGGTGGTCTGCGCTACCTCGAACATTATGAATTCCGTCTGGTGCGCGAAGCCTTGGCCGAACGCGAAGTGCTGCTGGCCAAGGCCCCGCACATCGTCAAGCCGATGCGTTTCGTGCTGCCGCACCGCCCGCACCTGCGTCCGGCGTGGATGATCCGTGCCGGCCTGTTCCTCTATGACCACCTCGGCAAGCGCGAGAAACTGGCAGGCTCGAAAAGCCTGAAGTTCGGCGCCGACAGTGCATTGAAAAGCGAAATCCGCAAAGGCTTCGAATACTCCGACTGCTGGGTCGACGACGCCCGTCTCGTGGTGCTCAACGCCATGGCCGCCCGCGAAAAAGGCGCCCATGTGCACACCCAGACCCGTTGCGTCAGCGCCCGCCGTGCCAAGGGCCTGTGGCACCTGAACCTGGAGCGCGCCGACGGCAGCCTGTTTTCGATCACCGCCAAAGCGCTGGTGAACGCCGCCGGCCCGTGGGTCGCCAAGTTCATCCGTGACGACCTGAAGATGGAATCGCCATACGGTATCCGACTGATCCAGGGCAGCCACATCATCGTGCCGAAACTGTACGAAGGCGATCACGCGCACATCCTGCAAAACGAAGATCAGCGCATCGTTTTCACCATTCCGTACCTGAACAATCTGACGCTGATCGGCACCACCGACCGCGAGTACACCGGCGATCCGGCCAAAGTGGCAATCACCGACGGCGAAACCGATTACCTGCTGAAAGTGGTCAACGCCCACTTCAAGAAACAGATCGGCCGTGACGACATCCTGCACACCTACTCGGGCGTACGTCCGCTGTGCAACGACGAGTCCGACAATCCTTCGGCCGTGACCCGCGACTACACCCTGGCGCTGTCCGGAAGCACCGAAGAAGCGCCGTTGCTGTCGGTATTCGGCGGCAAGCTGACCACCTACCGCAAGCTCGCCGAGTCGGCGATGGCACAACTGATGCCGTTCTTCACCCAGATGCGCCCGAGCTGGACCGCCAGCGCCACCCTGCCAGGCGGCGAAGACATGACCACGCCGCAGGCCTTGAGCGCGCTGATTCGCGACAAGTTCGACTGGGTACCGACCGAAATCGCCCGCCGCTGGGCCACCACCTACGGCAGCCGCACCTGGCGCATGCTCGAAGGCGTCGACACCCTGACCGACCTGGGCGAACACATCGGCGGCGGGCTCTACACCCGTGAAGTCGACTACCTGTGTGCCGAAGAGTGGGCCACCACCGCGCATGACATCCTGTGGCGCCGCAGCAAACTGGGGCTGTTCACCACCCCGGCCGAGCAGGAAAAACTCGCGGCGTACCTGAACAAGGTCGAGCAGAACCGCAGCAAGATCGAAGCGGCCTGATTCATTCGTCGCCGAACAAAAAGCCCCTGAATCGAAAGATTCAGGGGCTTTTTGCATTCAAGCTGAAATACGGTGCGCCGAGCACGTTCGGTTTTCCGAACACGACCTGACGGTCAATTCGGTTAACCGGATCAGATTCATGGAAAAACACCATCACAAAACTTTAATAACGTTATAAATCAATGCATTAACGCCTATCGACTGGTCTGGCACGACTCATGCTCTACACTCCTTCGACGAATGCCTGTTGCGCCAGCACAACAGGAGCCGTCAGGCATTCGAAGTACAAAAGGGCCCGCTCAACCGGCTCCATAAAAAAAACAATGTCGAGGAAAATTTGATGCGCATCGTTCCCCATATCCTGGGCGCAGCCATTGCTGCCGCTCTGATCAGCACACCAGTTTTCGCTGCCGAGCTCACCGGCACCCTTAAGAAGATCAACGACTCGGGCACCATCACCCTCGGGCATCGTGACAGCTCCATTCCCTTCTCCTACATCGCCGATGCTTCGGGCAAACCCGTGGGCTACTCCCACGACATTCAGGTCGCTATCGTCGAAGCCCTGAAAAAAGACCTGAACAAGCCTGACCTGAACGTCAAGTACAACCTGGTCACCTCGCAGACCCGTATCCCGCTGGTACAGAACGGCACCGTGGACATCGAGTGCGGCTCCACCACCAACAACGCCGAACGCGCCCAGCAAGTCGCCTTCACCACCAACATCTTCGAAATCGGCACCCGCCTGCTGGTCAAGAAAGACAAGGAAGGCAAGCCGTCCTACGCTGACTTCGCCGACCTGAAAGGCAAGAACGTCGTGACCACCGCCGGCACCACCTCCGAGCGCATCATCAAGGCGATGAACGCTGACAAGCAGATGGGCATGAACGTCATCTCCGCCAAGGACCACGGCGAATCCTTCCAGATGCTGGAGAGCGGCCGCGCCGTCGCCTTCATGATGGACGACGCCCTGCTGGCCGGCGAAGAAGCCAAGGCCAAGAAGCCGGACGACTGGGTCATCACCGGTACTGCACAGTCCTTCGAAGCCTACGCGTGCATGGTCCGCAAAGACGACCCGGCCTTCAAGAAGGCTGTAGACGACGCCATCGTCGCGCTCTACAAATCCGGCGAGATCAACAAGATCTACAGCAAGTGGTTCGAGAGCCCGATCCCGCCGAAGGGTCTGAACCTGAACTTCCCGATGAGCGATAAGGTTAAAGAGCTGATCGCCAATCCGAGCGACAAGCCTGCGCCAGACGTAAAAATCTGACACTGATCTAACCTTGTCACCTGAGGGAGCCAACCCTCCCTCGGGCGACAGTTAATACCTGCTGGTTTCAACTGGAACACTCGACCTGGTGGTTTTCGAGCCGATCGCGTGTGCCTGACGTTCAACGTCAGACGGGAAAGGATCTTCCCCAGGCGGGCACTTGTACATCGATCGAATCGAGGGGAGACCCTAATGAATTACAACTGGGACTGGGGCGTGTTCTTCAAGTCCACCGGCGTGGGCAGCGAGACCTATCTCGACTGGTTCATCTCCGGCCTGGGCTGGACCATCGCCATCGCCATCGTGGCCTGGATCATCGCCCTGTTGCTGGGCTCGCTGCTGGGCATCATGCGCACCGTGCCGAACCGTATCGTGTCGGGCATCGCGACCTGCTACGTCGAACTGTTCCGCAACGTGCCGCTGCTGGTTCAGCTGTTCATCTGGTACTTCCTGGTACCCGACATGCTGCCGCAGAACCTGCAGGACTGGTACAAACAGGACCTGAACCCGACCACCTCGGCCTACCTGAGCGTTGTCGTGTGCCTGGGCCTGTTCACCGCCGCCCGGGTCTGCGAACAGGTTCGCACCGGTATCCAGGCGCTGCCGCGCGGCCAGGAATCCGCCGCTCGCGCCATGGGTTTCAAGCTGCCGCAGATCTACTGGAACGTGCTGCTGCCCCAGGCCTACCGGATCATCATTCCACCGCTCACCTCGGAATTTTTGAACGTGTTCAAGAACTCCTCCGTGGCGTCCCTGATCGGTCTGATGGAGCTGCTGGCGCAAACCAAACAGACCGCCGAATTCTCGGCCAACCTGTTTGAAGCCTTCACCCTGGCGACCCTGATCTATTTCACCCTGAACATGAGCCTGATGCTGCTGATGCGCATGGTCGAGAAGAAAGTCGCCGTGCCCGGCCTGATCTCCGTGGGGGGTAAATAATGGAATTCGATTTCAGTGGCATCGTTCCGGCCATTCCCGGCCTGTGGAACGGCATGCTGATGACCCTCAAGCTGATGGCGCTGGGCGTGGTCGGCGGGATCATCCTCGGTACCATCCTTGCGTTGTGCCGTCTGTCCCACAGCAAACTGCTGTCGAGCATCGCCGGCGCCTACGTCAACTATTTCCGTTCGATCCCGCTGCTGCTGGTGATCACCTGGTTCTACCTGGCGGTGCCGTTCGTGCTGCGCTGGATCACCGGCGAAGACACCCCGATCGGCGCGTTCACCTCGTGCATCGTGGCGTTCATGATGTTCGAAGCGGCGTATTTCTGCGAAATCGTCCGGGCCGGCGTGCAGTCGATTCCCAAGGGCCAGATGGGTGCGGCGCAAGCACTGGGCATGACCTACGGCCAGATGATGCGCCTGATCATCCTGCCCCAGGCGTTCCGCAAGATGACCCCGCTGCTGCTGCAACAGAGCATCATCCTGTTCCAGGACACCTCGCTGGTCTACACCGTGGGCCTGGTGGACTTCCTCAACGCCTCGCGCGCCAGTGGCGACATCATTGGCCGCTCGAATGAGTTCCTGATCTTCGCAGGTCTCGTGTACTTCACCATCAGCTTTGCCGCCTCGCAGCTGGTCAAGCGTCTGCAAAAAAGGTTCGCCGTATGATCTCTATCAAGAACATCAACAAGTGGTATGGGGACTTCCAGGTGCTGACCGATTGCAGCACCGAGGTCAAGAAGGGTGAAGTGATCGTGGTCTGCGGCCCATCCGGTTCGGGCAAGTCGACCCTGATCAAGTGCGTCAACGCACTGGAGCCGTTCCAGAAAGGCGACATCGTGGTCGACGGCACATCGATTGCCGATCCGAAGACCAACCTGCCGAAACTGCGCTCGCGCGTCGGCATGGTGTTCCAGCATTTCGAACTGTTCCCGCACCTGACCATCACCGAAAACCTGACCATCGCGCAGATCAAGGTGCTGGGCCGCAGCAAGGAAGAAGCGACCAAAAAAGGCCTGCAACTGCTGGAGCGCGTCGGCCTCTCGGCTCACGCCCACAAGCACCCGGGCCAACTGTCCGGTGGTCAGCAACAGCGTGTGGCGATCGCCCGTGCGCTGGCGATGGACCCGATCGTCATGCTGTTCGACGAACCGACCTCGGCGCTGGACCCGGAAATGGTCAACGAAGTGCTCGACGTGATGGTGCAACTGGCCCACGAAGGCATGACCATGATGTGCGTGACCCACGAAATGGGCTTCGCCCGCAAAGTGGCCGACCGTGTGATCTTCATGGACGCCGGCAAGATCATCGAAGACTGCAAGAAAGAAGAGTTCTTTGGCGACATCAGCCAGCGCTCCGAACGCGCGCAGCATTTCCTCGAGAAAATCCTGCAGCACTAAAACCACACACCGCTCCCCAACTGTGGGAGCGGGCTTGCTCGTGAAGGGGCCGGCACTTTCAACATCATCGTTGGCTGCCCCACCGCTTTCGCGAGCACGCCCGCTCCCACATTGGATCGATTCTGATCCTGAGATTTGTGTTGTGGTTGACCCAAGGCATCTGTGATGAAATGCGACCCCAATCTCTATCGCGCAACCACGCCATCACTTGCCGTGAAACCCCGTCTGATCCGCCATTTGTTCCTGCCGCCGCTGGTCATCGTTTTGATGGTCGGGCTGGGTTACGCCGGCTTCTGGACCAGTGAACACTTCGGCATTCGCAGCCTCAGCGAAAACGGCCAGCGTCAACTCGAACTGAACGCCCGGGCCGTCGAAAGCGAAATCAGCAAATACACCTACCTTCCCAGCCTGCTGGAGCTCGAATCGAGCGTTTCACAGCTGCTCGGCGACCCGACTCCGGAACACCGGCAAACGGTCAACGATTACCTTGAAGGCCTGAACCGGCGCAGCCGAAGTCGGGCCATCTATGTCATGGACACTACCGGCCGGGTCATGGCCACCAGCAACTGGCGCGATGTCGACAGCTACCTCGGCGAGGACCTGTCGTTCCGTGCCTACTTTCAGAAAGCGGTACGCGGTCAGCCCGGACGTTTCTACGGGATCGGCAGCACCAATGGCGAACCCGGCTATTACCTGGCCCATGGCCTGGAAGAACACGGCAAGATCATCGGTGTCGCGGTGGTCAAGGTCCGTATGGAGGCCATGGAGGAGCGCTGGCAACGGGCGCGCCTGGAAGCCTTCGTCAGTGACGAGAACGGCATCATCATTCTCTCCAGCGACCCGGCCCGACGCCTGAAATCCGTGGTGCCACTGAGCGACGAGACCAAGGAAAAACTCGCCCGCAGCCTGCAGTACTACTGGTTTCCGCTCAACGAACTGCAACCGCTGGCCCGAGAAACCCTGGCCGAAGGCGTGGAAAAACTCACCTTCCCGGCCAACAGCGAAGTGCCGAGCCAACAGGATGGCGACGAAGAGAACATCAGCTACCTGGCGCAGACCCGGCCATTGAGCGATACACCGTGGAACTTCACCCTGCTCACGCCGTTGCAGGACCTGCGGCGCGAAGCGATCAATCAGGGGATTCTGGTAGCCGTGGCGTTTGCCTTGGTGGCGTTCCTGCTGATTGCCTGGAACGAGCGCCGCAAGGTCATCGCCACCCGCCTCGCCGCCCGGGAAGCCCTGCAGGAAGCCAACAATCAGCTCGAGCGTCGGATTACCGAACGCACCGCCGACCTGCGCGCCAGCAACGAACGGCTCAAGAGTCAGATCCGCGAACGCCGTCAGGCCGAAGAAACCTTGCGCCGGGCCCAGGACGAACTGGTGCAGGCCGGTAAACTCGCAGCCATCGGCCAGATGTCCACCAGCATCGCCCACGAACTGAATCAGCCACTGGCGGCGATGCGCACACTGTCGGGCAATACCGTGCGTTTCCTGGAACGGGGTCAGCTGGATGTCGCCAGTACCAACCTCAAGACCATCAACGACCTGATCGACCGCATGGGCCGGATCACCGCCAGCCTGCGCTCGTTCGCCCGGCGCGGTGACGACAAGGGTCGCGCCAGCCTCGGCAAAGCGGTGGACGCCGCGCTGCAAGTGCTCGGCGCCCGTGTCGAAAAAGCCGCGCTGCAAGTGCATCGTCAGTTCATTGATGTGCAAGTGCAGATCGACCAGACGCGACTGGAACAGATTCTGGTCAACCTGATCGGCAACGCCCTCGACGCCATGCAGGCACAACCGCTGCCGGAGCTGTGGCTGGAAGGCGAAGAATTTGACGGCAAATATCGCCTGCGGGTGCGCGACAACGGTCACGGCATCGACGCCGAAGCGCGCAAGCATCTGTTCGAACCGTTTTTCACCACCAAACCCGGCGAACAGGGCCTGGGCCTCGGCCTGACCCTCTCCGCCAGTCTGGCCGCCGCCACTGGCGGGCATCTGGGTGTCGAGCACCCGGCCGGCGGTGGTACCACTTTCGTCCTCAGTTTACCGTTGGTAAGCCCTACTCCTGCCGAGCCAATATGAACAATGACCTTAGTGTGCTGATTGTCGAAGACGATCCCCATGTGCTGCTCGGCTGCCAGCAGGCACTGACCCTGGAAGACATTCCCTGCATCGGCGTCGGCAGTGCCGAGGAAGCCCTGGAGCGGGTCGGCGACAATTTCGCCGGCATCGTCATCAGTGACATCCGCCTGCCCGGCATCGACGGTCTGGAACTGCTGACCCGCCTCAAGCAACGGGACCGCAGCCTGCCGGTGGTTTTGATCACCGGTCACGGCGACATCTCCATGGCCGTCGGCGCGATGCAGAAAGGTGCCTATGACTTCATGGAAAAACCGTTCTCCCCGGAACGGCTGGTGGACGTCGCCCGGCGTGCGCTGGAGCAACGCAGCCTGAACCGCGAAGTCTCGTTCCTGCGCCGGCAACTGGCCGAGCGCGACTCCCTTGAGGGTCGAATCATCGGTCGCTCGCCGGCCATGCAGAACCTGCGCGAGCTGATCGCCAACGTCGCCGACACTTCGGCCAACGTGTTGATCGAAGGCGAAACCGGTACCGGCAAGGAACTGGTCGCCCGTTGCCTGCATGACTTCAGCCGCCGCCACACCAGACAATTCGTCGCGCTGAACTGCGGCGGCCTGCCGGAAAACCTGTTCGAAAGCGAGATCTTCGGCCACGAGGCCAACGCCTTCACCGGCGCCGGCAAGCGTCGGATCGGCAAGATCGAACACGCCGACGGCGGCACGCTGTTCCTCGATGAAGTGGAAAGCATGCCGTTGCCGTTGCAGATCAAGCTGCTGCGGGTGTTGCAGGAACGCACCCTCGAACGCCTCGGCTCGAACCAGAGCGTGGCGGTGGATTGCCGGGTGATCGCGGCCACCAAATCCGACCTCGACGAGTCGAGCAAGGCCGGGGCATTTCGCAGCGACCTGTACTACCGCCTCAACGTGGTGACGCTGGAACTGCCGCCCCTGCGCGAGCGCCGCGAAGACATCCTGCAACTGTTCGAACACTTCACCCAGCAGTCGGCCCTGCGCTTCGACCGAGCGCTGCCGGAGCTGGACAACCAGACCCTGTCCAGCCTGATGAGCCACGACTGGCCGGGCAACGTGCGCGAATTGCGCAACGTCGCCGAACGTTTCGCCCTCGGTTTGCCGGCGTTCAAGAAGTCAGGCGCCAGCAGTGGCGGTCAGGGCCTGGCGTTCGCCGAAGCGGTGGAAGCCTTTGAACGCAACCTGCTCAGCGACGCCCTGCAGCGCAGCGGCGGCAACCTGACCCAGGCCAGTCAGGAACTGGGCATGGCCAAGACCACGCTGTTCGACAAAGTGAAAAAGTACGGCCTGAACCATTAAGCGAGAACGATGTGGATCTGATTTTCAAGGCAACGCTCGGTGCGGCAGTGGTGGTGATTCTTGCCATGCTGGCCAAGACCAGAAACTACTACATCGCAGGACTGGTGCCGCTGTTTCCGACCTTCGCCCTGATCGCCCATTACGTCGTCGGCAAGGGCCGTTCGCTCGACGACCTGAAGACCACCATCGTGTTCGGCATGTGGTCGATCATTCCGTACTTCGTGTACCTGGCGACGCTGTACGTGATGGTTGACCGGATGCGCCTTGAAGCTTCATTGGCCGTGGCGGCTGTCGCGTGGCTGATGGCAGCGACGACACTGGTCAGCGTCTGGGTCCGCCTGCACGCCTGAACTGGCGTGTGGGAGAGGGCCTGGCCCGTCCCTTGCATTTACCCCCGAAAGCCCGCCCGGCCGGCGCTCATGTTCGATGAGGCCGGTGTCTGGGAGGGTCTGCCAAGGGTGAATTGCGACCTTGAACATTTTAGATCTCGACCACAGCCTGACCGGTCAGGCGTCCATCGCACGACTGCTCGACAGCGGCCGTGCCCGGCGCCTGGACCTGCTCGACCTGGGCCCGAAACTTCGGCTCTGGTCCAGCGAACGCACCTTCCGCCGTTTCACCGAACGCCTGCGTGAGCGGCCCCGGCACAGCGGCCCCGCACCGGAAATCTTTTTCGTCGGCTCCGGCGACTATCACCATCTGACGCCGGCCTTCCTGACTGATTTGCCGGAGCCGGTGAGCCTGATCCACTTCGACAACCACCCCGACTGGGTGCACTTCGCGCCCCGTCGGCATTGCGGTTCGTGGGTCAATCAGGCCCTGAAACTGCCGAACATCGAACGTATCGTCACCCTCGGGCCGTGCAGCGACGACCTGCAAAATCCGCAGATCAAGGGCGGCAATCTCGGCGCACTCAAACGCGGAGTGTTGCAGCTGTTCCCGTGGCAGCACCCGCCGTCGAAAGTCTGGGGCCGGGTTGGTGACGGCGCCGGCCATCAGCAACAGGAAAACCTGCTGCACTGGAACAATCTGGCCGATCAGGACTGGTCGGCGTTTCTCGAGCGGATGATCGCCAGCCTGCCCACCCAGGCGGTGTGGATCACCATCGACAAGGATGTGCTGGCCAGCGAAGACGCCGCGACCAATTGGGATCAGGGCCAGATGCGCCTGAGCCACTTGCTCCAGGCCATCCGCAGCCTGGCCGCCAGCAAGCGCATCATCGGCATCGACATCTGCGGCGAGTTCGCCCGCCCGGCCTTCAGCAACGCGTTCAAACGCTGGGAAGCCAAGTCCGACCAGCCGCCGGCAGAACGCTGGAGCGAGACCGATCTGCTGCGCAATTCGGCGACCAACCAGGCGCTGATCGAGTTGTTCGAGGAGCTGTTCCCATGACTTTCACCGTCATCATGCTGGTAGCGTTTTCCATCGTGCTCGACGTGATCGGCCAGCTCTGTTTCAAGCTCGGCCTGGATCGTCTGCCTGAGCTTGAGGGCGGTTTTCGGCTGGGCGCGTTCTGGGGCCAGGTGTTCAATGCGCCGCTGCTGTGGTGCGGGATCGGCGCCTACGTGATCGAGTTTTTCGTCTGGCTCGAAGCGCTGTCCCGGGCCCCCCTGAGCCTGTTGTTTCCCGCCGCCGCGCTGGCGTATTGCGGCGTGGTGCTGGCCGGCAAGTCGTTCCTCGGCGAAACCGTCAGCCGCCGTCGCTGGCTGGGCACTCTGGTGATTACGGCGGGCGTGATGCTCGTGTGTGTCGGCCATGCCTGATTCTCAACTGATACTCAAAAGGAATGGCTCGATGGATTGGCTTCATGGCCGCCTCGGCACCGTGGTGCTCTGGGCGTTGCTGATCATTCTGGAAAGTGGCGGACAGATCGCGACCAAGGTCGGCGGCGATCAACTGGGGCAAATGGACTTCACCCTGCAATGGCTGCTCAGCGTCGCCCAGGCGCCGGGTGTGCTGGTGGCGATTGCCTGCTACATCGGCGCGTTCTTTGTCTGGATGCTGATTCTGCGGCGCAGCAGCCTGTCACTGGCGTTCCCGCTCAGTTCGCTGGTATTCGTCGGGGTATTGCTGGGGTCGTGGCTGGGGCTGGGCGAACAGATCAGCCTGCTGCACTGGGTGGGCGTGGCCGTGATCATGGGCGGCATTGCGCTGCTGGCCGAGGGCGAGGAAAACTGATGTGAACGGTCGTGGGAGCCCGCGGGCTCCCACATTGGTTACGGTTCAATCCTTGCGATGAGCCACCAGAAATCCGAGGCCATGGGCCACCGGAATATCCTTCACCCCCGCCTCCCGCTGTTGTCCGGCGATCTCCCGGTGAAACGCCTTGACCCGGGTCCAGTGCATTTTCGGCCGGTAGTGATGCTCGGCGTGGTAGCCGTTGTTCATCCACAGCAGGTTGTAGAGCGGGCTGTAGGCGCTGACGCCCCAGGCGATGGGCGAATCCGGGTTGCCGCCGAAATGCTCGTAGTAACCGTTGAGCGATGACAGCGCCTGGCCCAGATACCAGAACGGCAGCAACACCAGCACCGCCCGCCAGTCACAGATCGCCAGCCCCAGATAGAACGCCAGCGTGACTCCGATCTCCACTTTGACCCAGCGCGCATCGGCGGGACGTTTGCGCTGCATCTCGTCGTAGATCGGCTTGGGGTCGTCGCGAAAAAAACTCAGGAAGGTGTAGGCCCAGGGATTCTCGGGCTGACCATCCTTGCCGCGCTGATAGATCGACAACGGATCGATGGTCTTGCCATCCGCCCCCGGCCGGTCCGAATTGCCCCGGTGATGGCGGTTGTGGATATCGCGGTAAAGGGTCTGGGAAAAACCGATGGTGACCGACAGCAGCAGGTCAAAGGCGCGGTTGAGCCACGCTGGCGTGAAGTAGGCGTTGTGGATCTGGTTGTGGGAAATGCTGTTGATGCTCCATGACAGGCTCACCGCGTAAACCAGCGCCAGCGGCACCAGTGCCCACCAGGACAACGCATGAAAGGCCAGGACCAGCCACACCACAAAGGCGAAGTGGGCCAGGCCGAGGACGACGGGAATCAGGTCCCACAACGAATGGGCCAGCAGACGGTAAGCAGGGCGAGCCATGAAGAACATCCTGAAACAATGGGTTCGTCACGGCTGTCTGCAAAGGCCAGACCAGTTCCCCTCGGGCCTATTTGAATTTATAGGCAATCGCCATTTGCACCTCGCCCTGATTGGTATCGCCGACGCCTTTGACGATGCTGCTGTCGGCCGCCGAACCGGTCAGGTGAATCCAGCTCGCACTGGTCAAAAGCGACCATTGCGGGCCCAGAGGAAACTCGAAACTCTGGGTCAGCGCGATGTTCTGCAGACCGCCGCCTGCGTTGTAGGCGCGTATGCCGGACGCCTGGGCTTCCTTGTCGCTGACACCGAAGAAGGTGTTGTTCTGCCGGGCGTTGGCGAAATGTGCAGTCAGATTGCTGCTGCCGATCACGCCGCCGCCCAGTGGATAACCGATCTCGCCACCGACCCGACCGAGTACGCCGCCCTGCCCGCCACCGCCGCCGATGGCTTGGCCAACGGAGGCAAACACCCGCCAGAAGTCGGCCGGTGCGTACTGCACGAAACCACCGGCCTCGGCCATGTCGGGCACGTCGCGCAAACCGCGCAGTTCGCCGTTGGAGGTGCGGCCCGGCAGGTAATTCACATACGGGCCGGCACTGAAGCCGTTGGTCTTCAAGGCCCTCCAGGTCAGGCCGTCATCGGTACTGAGGCTCACGTCGCCCCAGTCCAGATCCAGATACGGTATCGGCCGGGTTTCATAACGGCTGCCACTCGGATCGTGAGGCTGATAACCCAGGCCCACACCGGCCTCCCCGGTAATCCGGTCCGCCATTGCGCTGGCCGAAAAAGCGCTCAGCACCACGAGTAAAAACGGTGTCTTCCTCTTCATGAGTCCATTCCCTTAATTGAACATGCGCGCATCAATCCCCGGATGGCCCCCACTGCGCAAGCACTCATGTTGTTTGTAGCAAGCTACAAAAATTGTAGCTTCGAATTGCCAAAGCACCTGATCGGCCCCGCCGGCAAGGGGCGGGTGGCACTTGGCACAGTCCCTGCTCTACCCCTCGGCAAGCGCACACAACGCGCTCTGACCAATAGGTAATGCAGATGATTGACTGGCATATCGTGTGTGATTTCGACGGGACCATCACCCGCACCGACGTGATCGACAGCATCCTCGAACGCTTCGCCGACCCGAGTTGGGAAACGATCGAAAACCAGTGGCTGGCCGGTGAAATCGGTTCCCGTGAATGCCTCAGCCGCCAGCTCTCGCTGGTCAAGGCCACGCCCGGCCAATTGCTGGAGTTCTTCGACAGCATCGAGATCGATCCGGACTTCCCCGACTTCGTCGACCACGCCATCGGCCTGGGCGCTTCGTTCGAAGTGGTCAGCGACGGCATCGAGCAAGGCATCGCGCGGATCCTGTCGCGCAACTACGTGACCCTGCTGCCGATTCTCGCCAACCGCCTGCGACAGCTCGATCACGAAAGCTGGCGCATCGACTTTCCGCATTCCAGCGACGCCTGCCGCGCAGCGTCCGGCAACTGCAAATGCAAATCCACGCCGGGCAACAAACGGGTGCTGGTGATCGGTGATGGCCAGTCCGACATGTGCGTGTCCTCCACCGCCGACTTCGTCTTCGCCAAGGGTCGCCTCGCCGAGTACTGCGAACGCAACGCGATCCCTTACGCCCGCTTCGACAGCTTCGCCGAACTCCCGGCGCTGCTGGCCCTGCTGCCAAAGGCCAGCGCCGCCAACGCCACCACTTTCAACACAGAAACCCAGGAACTCTTCCACCATGTCTGATATTCGAATCGCTACCCAGGAAGACCAGATTCTTCTGGAAAAAGAAGCCAAGTACTGCTCCTACGGCGACACCGTTCACTACATCGAACCGCCGCGCATTTTCAGCCGCTGCGAAGGCTCCTATGTCTGGGACACCGAAGACCAGGCCTACCTCGACCTGCAAATGTGGTACTCGGCGGTCAACTTCGGTTACGCCAACCCGCGCCTGAACAATGCGCTGAAACAGCAGATCGACACCCTGCCGCAGATCGCCAGCCAATACCTGCACAAAGGCAAGATCGAGCTTTCGGAAATGATCGCCGTGGACGCCAAGAAGAAGTTCGGCCTCGACGGTCGCGTGCACTTCAACGTCGGCGGTTCGCAGTCCATCGAGGACTCGCTCAAAGTCGTGCGTAACGCCAGCAACGGCAAGAGCCTGATGTTCGCCTTCGAGGGCGGTTACCACGGTCGCACCCTCGGCGCCTCGTCGATCACCTCCAGCTACCGCTATCGCCGCCGCTACGGCCACTTCGGCGAACGCGCCAACTTCATCCCGTTCCCGTATCACTTCCGCGGCCCGAAAGGCATGACCAAGGAAGAATACGGCAGCCACTGCGTGCAGCAGTTCGCCCGTCTGTTCGAGACTGAATACAACGGCGTCTGGGACCCGAAAGTCGGCCAGAGTGAATACGCCGCGTTCTACGTCGAGCCGATCCAGGGCACCGGCGGCTACGTGATTCCACCGATGAACTTCTACAGCGAACTCAAGCATGTGCTGGACCAGCACGGCATCCTGATGGTGGTCGACGAAATCCAGATGGGCTTCTATCGCACCGGCAAGCTGTGGTCGATCGAGCACTTCGACGTCAAACCGGACGTGATCGTTTTCGGCAAGGCACTGACCAACGGCCTCAACCCGCTGGGCGGCATCTGGGCCAAGGAAGAACTGATCAACCCGAAAGTCTTCCCGCCAGGTTCGACCCACTCGACCTTTGCCTCCAATCCGCTGGGTACCGCCGTGGGTCTGGAAATGTTCAAGATGACCAGCGAAGTCGACTACGGCGCGATGGTCATGGCCAAGGGCAAATACTTCCTCGAAGGCCTGCAGGACCTGCAGAAACGCTACCCGATCATCGGTGACGTCGATGGCCTGGGCCTGGCCCTGCGCTGCGAGATCTGCGCCCCGGACGGTTTCACCCCGGACAAGGCCACCCTGGACTTCATGGTCGAGGAAGGCATGAAGGGCGACATCGAGATCGACGGTCGCAAACTGGGCCTGATCCTCGATGTGGGCGGTTACTACAAGAACGTGATCACCCTCGCGCCATCGCTGGAAATCAGCTACCCGGAAATCGACCTGGGCATCGCCCTGCTCGACCGTCTGCTGGCCCGGGCGATGAAACGATGAACGCGGCCGGGATCGATCTGGGCGAAGGCGACGCCGGTTTCGTTCTCGGCACAGGGGAGGTCGCGGTGTTGTTGATCCACGGCCTCACCGGCACCCCGACGGAGTTGCGTCGGGTCGCCGTGGGACTGGCCAAGGCCGGTTGCACGGTGTATGTGCCGACCCTGGCCGGGCACTGCGGCGGCAATGCCGACCTGCAGGCCACCGGCTGGCGCGACTGGTACGAAGGCGTGCGCAAAACCTTCGTCGGCATTCGTCGCCAGCACAGCAAGGTGTTCGTCGGCGGTCTGTCGATGGGGGCGGTGATGTCGATGTACGTGGCGTCCGAGCATCCGGGCCAGGTGGCCGGGTTGCTGATGTATTCCACGACGCTCAAGTACGACGGCTGGAGTATCAACAAACTGGCGTTCCTCACGCCGTTGCTGATGAAAATCCCGTTCGGCGTGCACATCTGCAAGTTCGAAGAGAAACCGCCCTACGGCATCAAGAACGAGCGCCTGCGAGCCATCGTCGAACGGCAGATGAAGGAAGGCCACAGTAGCGAGGCCGGCCTGTTGACCATGGAGGGGGTAACCGTGCGCGAACTGCACCGGATGAACGCCGTGGTACGCAAGCGCATGCCTTCGATCACCGTCCCGGCACTGGTACTGCATTCCATCGAGGACGACATCACCAGCCGCTGGAATGCCGACTACGTGGAACGCAAGCTCGGCGGTGAAGTGGTGAAGATCCTGCTGGACGACTGTTATCACATGATCACCGTCGACCTGCAGTACCGGCGCGTCGTTGAACTGAGCGTGCAGTTCATCAACGACCACCGTACCGACCTTGCGCTATCCGCTCACTCCCTGCCAACCGAGGAATACCGGCAACGAGCGTGAAGCGACTGCAAAACGACATGCCATGCCGGTTAAGGAAACGACGTGATCACGGCCCAAGCCTTTTCAACCATCGAAGCGATTGATCGCGACGCGTGGAATGCCTGCTTTCCCGAGGAGCTCGAAGACTGGGCCTACTATCGTGCCGTTGAACAGGCCGGCATCGACGGCTTTCAGTGGCGCTATCTGGCGCTGTTTGAAAACGACCGGCTGATTGCGGCGGTCGTGGCCTTCACCACGGCTTATTCGCTCGACACCACGCTGCAGGGCACCGGCAAACGTTTGAGCCAATGGCTGCGCAGTTGCTGGCCGGGGCTGTTCGACATTCGTCTGTACGCCCTCGGTTCGCCAGTGGCGGAGCAGTGCCACGTCGGCACCCATCCGTCTATCGATCCGGCACGCTTGCCGGAACTGTTCGCACGTCTGCTGAACCTGGCCCGTCAGGATGCGGACCAGGCCGGGGTCGGCCTGCTGGCCGTCAAGGACGCTTCCCACCGCAATCCACAATGGCTCCAGGCCTGCCGCGAGGCCGGTTTGCAAAGCATGCCGGGATTGCCCGGTGCCGAGCTGCCGATCAAATTCGCCTCGGTCGACGCCTACCTCGGCACCCTGGGCAAATCCACCCGCAAGGACCTGCGCCGGACCCTGCGCGGCTCAGGCCCGCGAATCGAATGGCGACGTTCGGTGGACGACCTGCTGCCGACCATGATGCGGCTTTATGAAGCGACATTGGCGCGCAGCGACCTGGCCTTCGAATGCCTGCCGGCGGCCTATTTTCGGCAAGTGCTGGAACACCTCGACGAACGTGCCGCCTGCGTCCTGTACTGGGTCGGCGATGAGCTGGTCGCATTCAATCTGGTGCTGCTGGACGAACAGCGGCTGGTGGACAAGTTTTTCGCCCATGATCTGGCCCGGACCCGCGAGCACAAACTGTACATGCGCAGTTGGCTGGCCAATGTCGGCTACTGTATTGAGCACCGGATTCCGATCTACGCGTGCGGTCAGGCCGGTTATGCCAGTAAGCTGCGCCTGGGTTGTTCGTTCATCGGCAACACGGTGTTTTTCCGCCATCGCCACCCCGTACTCAATCACCTGCTGCGGCTGGTCAAGATTTTCATCCGTCCGGATCGAACCGATCCGGCCATGGCGACCGCGATAAGCGAACAACAATAAGCGAGCATGATGAGCAAAGACCGACACGCCACCGCCCGACCCTTCGCCCTTTCCGGCTGGAGCCTGCAACGCAAACTGGTGCTGGCGTTCTGGCTGGTCAGCGTGATTCCGACCATGATCGCCGCGGAACTGGCGGCCACCACCCTGTCGCAGATTTTCGACAGCAACGTGCGAATCTGGCTGCAGGAGTCGACCAAGATCGTCGAGGACGAGATCCGCGAGATCGTGCGCGACAATGCCCGCGCCGCGCAGTTGTTCCTGCGCTACACCCGTCCGCCAACGGACCGCCAGTCGGCCCGGCGCGACAAGCTCACCTCCGACATCGCCGACTCCATGGGCATCGATGTGGTCGCGCTGGTGCGCAACAGCGATCACAAAGTGGTATTCAGCACCGCCGCCGATGACATCGTGCGGCAGATCAGCACCGCGCCCAAAGCCGTGCTGCAGACCCTGCAGGTCGGTGGTGTGGCGACCGGCGCCGTGGTGTCGACCTTCGAGAGCGATCAGGACGGCACCGACTATAAACTGATCGTGGTGACCTACCTCGACAACAGCTTCCTCACCAGCGTCGCCGACGTACATTCCCTGGACCTGCGTCTGTACCTGGCCAGAGACGCCGATTTCTCCGAGATCTTTTCCACTCAGCGCTTTGAAGATCACCCGGTAATCGTTCCGGAAAACATCGAACAGCAACTGCGCAACACCAAACAACCGATCGAGCAGTCGACCAAGCGCTACAGCGGTATCTACCGACCGATTCTCAACGAAAACGGCGAGCTGCAAGGTGTGGTGTTCAGCGGCCTGCTGCGTCACACCACGCTGGTCGGGCTGGTCAACCAGAGCAATCTGTTCATCCTGATCTTCATCCTCAGTTCGGCGGCTTCGCTGGCGGTGGGCTGGCTGGTATCGGAGCGCATGACCAAACCGTTGCGCGGCCTGGCCAAAGGCGTGCAAGCGGTGATCGCCGGGGATTACCGTCAGCGCCTGCCGGTCACCGGCGGCGATGAGCTGGCGGAGCTGAGCAGCATCTTCAACCACATGAGCGAACGCCTCGGCGAGTTGCAGCACCTGGAGTCGCAACTGCGGCGCCGCGACCGCCTGCACGCGCTGGGCGAAGTGGCGATGGGCCTGGCCCATGAAATCCGCAACCCGCTGGGCATCATCAAGACAGCCACGCAATTGCTGCACCGACGTGCCGACCTTCCGGAGACCGACAAGCGTCATCTGGAATATGTGGTCAGTGAAGTCAGCCGCATCAACGACCTCATCACTGAATTTCTCGACTTCGCCAAACCCAGTGCGCCGCTGCGTTCGACCCAACTGGCGCGGCCACTGGTGGATGAGCTGGTGGGTTTCTGCGCCCCGGAGCTTTCCAGCCACAACATCGATGTGCAGATCGACGACCGCGCGCCGGGTGCCACCGTGTATGCCGATGCGCGGCAACTCAAACAGGCGGGCCTGAACCTGATCGTCAACGCCATCGACGCCATGCCCGAGGGCGGCCGCCTGACCCTGGGCATCGCCAGCGACGAGCACAATACGGTCATCAGCATCAGCGACACGGGCCAGGGCATCGAAGCGGACATGCTTGAACGGATCTTCACACCGTTCGTCACCACCAAGGCGTCCGGCACCGGGCTCGGTCTGGCCAAAGTCTTCTCGATCATGGAAAACCATGACGGACGCATCGAATGCGTCAGCGAAAAAGATGCCGGAGCCACCTTCAGCCTGTACATTCCGGCCAACGGTGAAGATTTCGACGAGGACAGCGATGACGCATAACGTACTGGTGGTGGACGACGAGCCCAAGCTCTGCGACCTGCTGGCATCGGCCTTGAGTCAGAACGACATTGCGGTGTTCACCGCCGGCAACGGCCTGCATGCGCTCAAGGTGCTGGAATCCGAGGACATCGATCTGGTGATCAGCGACTGGCGCATGCCCGGCATGGACGGCCCGCAACTGCTGGCGGAAATCAAGAACCGCTTCCCGCAGTTGCCGGTCATCGTCATGACCGCCTACAGCACGGTGAAAAATGCCGTGCAGTCGATGCGCAACGGCGCCTTCGATTACATCGCCAAACCGTTCGACATCGATGAGCTGGACATCACCGTCAGCAAGGCCCTTCAGTTTCGCGACATCCTCAAAGACAACCTGCGCATGCGCGCCGAACTCGACGAACACCAGCAGATCGACAGTCTGGTGGGCGACAGTCCGAGCTTTCGCCGGGTCTTGAGCGCGATCGATTCGGTGCGCGAAAGCAACGCCACCATTCTGCTGACCGGCGAAAGCGGCACCGGCAAGGAAATGGTCGCCCGGGCCATCCACAAGCATGGCAATCGCGCGGACAAACCGTTTGTCGCGGTCAACTGCGCAGCGATCCCGGAAGGGCTGCTGGAAAGTGAAATGTTCGGCCACCGTAAAGGTGCGTTCACCGGTGCGGTATCGGACCGGGTCGGGCGCTTCCAGCAGGCGGACAAGGGCACGCTGTTTCTCGATGAAATCGGCGAAATGCCGCTGGCGCTGCAAGCGAAAATCCTCCGCGCCTTGCAGGAACGCATCATCGAACCGGTCGGCGATCCGCGCGAGCGCAAGGTCGATGTGCGGGTCATCGCCGCGACCAACAAGAACCTGCTGGACGCGGTGGCCAACAAGGAGTTTCGCGAAGACCTGTATTACCGCCTCAACGTGTTCCCGATTCCGTTGCCGGCCTTGCGTGAGCGGGTCGAAGACATCGCCCCGCTGGCCCGGCATTTCGCCCACACCCTGGGCACCGCGGCGGGCAAACGCTTCAGCGGTTTCAGCGCCGAGGCATTGCAGGCGATGACTCGCTATTCGTGGCCGGGAAACATTCGTGAGCTGCAGAACTGCGTCGAACGCGCCACCATCGTCGCCTCCGGCACAGTGATCGAAGAGCACGATCTGCCGGCCTATCTGTTTGCCTCACAGCCGACCGAGCCCGGCGCTCTGGTCGCCGAAGGCAGCGTGCCGGCCGACCTTGAAGCGGCACTGGCAGAGGTGGAAAAAGCCTACATCCTCGCCGCCCTGGCGCAGAGCAACGGTGTGCAGGCTGCGGCGGCGCAGTTGATCGGGATTTCCGAGCGCAGCTTCTGGTATCGCCTGAAAAAACTGGGGATTCACGTGGACAAGATCGTCCGCTGAGCAGGATTCCCGGGCCGAGCCCGGGAATCTTCACGGCCTCGATTCACCGTGCCGCCCTTCGCCTCGCTCATGATCTGCCGGGACCGCCCCGACAAAGGTATCCACCGGCTGCCCGGTGGTCAAAGACCTGCACGATACACCCGCTAGAGCAGGTTGCGCTCGCCCACCGGTTCGATCTGCGCCCAGTGCGAAGTGTCTTCACGGTGTTGCTGCAAATACGGCAACACCGCCGCCAGCAACGGCGCCTTGAACGCCTCCTGGAAGCGATGGGCCAGGCCCGGGATCAGCTTCAACTGGCTGCCACGAATGTGCGCTGCCAGGTGTACGCCGTGCATCACCGGCAGCAGCGGGTCGGCCGTGCCGTGTACCACCAGGGTCGGCACCCGCAATTGATTGAGCAATGCCACCCGGCTCGGTTCGGCAAGGATCGCCATGATCTGGCGCTTCACGCCTTCGGGATTGAACGCCCGGTCATAGGACACCGCCGCCTGATGCAACAGCACCTGACGATCATCGGTAACCATCGGGCTGCCCAGCGCCGCCAACAGATCCGCCTGTTGCTCCAGCGCCACTTCGCGGTTGGGTGCGCCACGGCGCGACAACAATTGCACCAGTGCAGCGCTCGGTGCCGGCAAGCCTTCGGCACCGGAACTGGTCATGATCAGCGTCAGACTCTCGACCCGCTGCGGTGCCATCGCCGCCAGGTGCTGGGCAATCATCCCGCCCATGCTCGCGCCGAGCACGTGGAATTGCTCGACGTGCAATGCGTCCATCAGGCCCAGCGCATCGTCGGCCATGTCGGTCAGGCTGTAAGGCGCCGCCACCGGCAGGCCGAGTTTGTAGCGCAGCACTTCAAACGTCAGGTTGGCCTCGGCCGGTGCCTGGCGCCAGGTCGAAAGACCCACGTCGCGGTTGTCATAGCGGATCACCCGAAAGCCCTGCTGACAGAGGGCGACCACCACTTCGTCCGGCCAGTGGATCAACTGCCCGCCCAGTCCCATCACCAACAGCAATGCCGGATCCGACGCACGGCCGATGCTCTGGTACGCCAGGCTCACCTGCGCCAGATCGACCCGTTCGGTCGGTACATTGACGTCGCAACGCGACGCCGCATAGGACGCCTGCCCGAAAAAAACCGCGGCCAACAACGCCGCGATTGCAAAAATTCCCTTGAACATGAAAAACACCGAAACGCAGAACCCCAGTAGAGCGCGAGTCTGATGAAGTTTGTTCAAGCGCGCTGCCACAGTTCGATGACAGTTTGATGAAGAGTGCCGAGTGGTCGGTTGATCCCGATAAACATGCACCACCCTCCGTCTGACCATTGCTCTTGAATAGCTCATGAATGAGCGGATCCGCCGCTCTCTGCCTGAGCCTGTCGTCATGGTCGAACGATCCTTTTTAGAAAGTCCCCCTCCCCCGTTGTACACGCTGCCCGGCTTCGCCAGCCTGCCCGTCTCTATCGATGAAAGCCTGCTGCAAGGCGCGGCAGTCCGGCGGCGAGCCTGCAGCGAAGGACTGCGCCAACTGTGCGCCGGCGTTCCCTCGGTTCGCGATACCCTTGACCGGTTGCTCCACGAGAAACTGGGTCTGAACGGCCAGCAGTGCGGTTTGCTTTTTCACCCGACAAATGGGCATGCACAGCGTTTTGTCAGCCTCACGGCGGCCTTTGCCTTTGTCGTTCAGCACCCGCGACTGGAGGAATGGCTCGACAACCGATGCCGGTTGACCGGTATGAACAACGCCCATGCACTGTCGGCACTCACCCCGTCGCAACTGCTCGCACAAATCAAAACCCTCGAACCGGCTTTGGCGCTTGATGAGCGTTGGCAGGCTTACTGGAGATCCCGCGCCCCGGGCACGCCTCTGTCCCGTCGGGACCAGGCCGACCGCTTGTACCGCGGGCATATCGAGGCGTCCGCGCAAATGGCCTTTGCCCGGCGCACGGTAACGGCTCAACAGCTGGAACCCCTGTGGTCGCTGATGGACGGGACGCCAACGCGCAGCGGTTCAGACGATACTCTGCGCATCGAACTGCCGACCCTGCGACTGCACAACGGCGTGCGGGTAAAACCGGCGGCTGCCTGGGTCATCAGCCGCGCAGACGACGCCGCTCACTTGCTGTACGCGCCCGGCCAAGCGGATGCGATCCAGGCCTTCGCCCGACGCAGTGACGTGCAGACTCGGCTGGCGCTGCGGCCCTACGTGCCCGCCGGACTGCCGGTCGAGAACCTCCAGATCGAATATGTCCCCGCCGGCCGCTCACTGACGATGGTCTTCAATGAGTGGCTGTCGCAGCAGCAAATGGCGCAAATCACCGCCCTGCGCAACGGATCGGACGGCAAACGCGGCCTGGCTGAACATGGCCCCCGTTCGCTGGATGTTGCCGAGCGAATCGACCGACAGCGCAGCCTCGCCATCTTCAGCGCACCTCCCGGCCTGGACAGCCCTGTCCCGACGCAGGAGAACGAAGACGAACCATCATTGTTCGGCGACCTGCATGCCGATGTTTCCAGGTCCCTGCGACAGGCTGCCGTCAAGCGTGAATGCGATGCACTGGAATCAGTGCCTGACGGTGAAGCCCTGCAATCGTTCAGAGCGCTGCAAACGACGCAGGAAAACGCCGAACAAGCCGCCGACCTCGCCGCAAGGGCGTTGCTCTACCGCGAGCGAACACTGGACGTCACCACGTTCAATCGGCAGTTTACCGCGCTGCACAACGCTCACAGGCAAGGGCTGCTTGCCGAAGCGCAGATGCAACGGGCCCTGAATCAGATCAGCGTTGAAGAACACCGTCTGCTCACATCAATGCTGGGTACACCCGACAGCGCCGATGCCGATTTCGTAGCGGTCAGCCTCAATCTGTCACTGACCGAGTCCGTGGAAAACAAAACCCTGGTCAACCATCAAGAGATCAATGGCCCATTCGTGCTGATGCGCAGGCAACCCGGGCCAGTCTCCACACAAAGTCTGCTGCTCTACTGGCCCGGCAGCGGCGGTGGCCTGCAACGTTTCGCCGATCTTCAGGCCCTTGAACAGCAACTGTTCAAACTGCACGCCAGCACAGGCAGTCAGGTGCTGGAGTTGATACCTATTCCAGGCGATCCGCTGCACTACGCGTTGAATCAGTTGACCGGCGAGTTCGAAACCCGGGCAGCCACGATTCGCCAACGCTACAGCGAACCGTTACAGGCCCGACACCGTGCAGATGATTTGGAACACCTGCGCAACCAGACGCTTGCCCTTCTACAAGTGCCGATCCACGCAGCCCGACGCCAGGCCCTGGCCTTTCGAATGGATCAGCAACGCAGCGCCATCCTCGCCACCCAAATGCCTGACTGGCTGCGCGACCTGCCAGACACCGAACGCAACCCCCTCAAGGATTTGATCCAGGCCTGGATCGGTGCGATGAACCGGAGTCACGCATTGCTGACCGTCACATTGCCGCCTCGCGAGGATTTCACCCGCCAGCGTCTGCATGAACGGCTGCGCCGGGACTTTTCCCTCAAAGGGTATTTTTCGGTGCATCTGAACCTGCCGGATTCGGTGGCACTGCAGAAGCAGACATTCAACGCGCCCGGCGCTCCCGGCACCCCTCAGAAGCTGGTGCCGGTACCCAGCGCAACTCGCAGCAGCCTGTCGCTGGAGGCCCTGGCGCAACTCAATATCGACAACACAGCGTCGATGAATCTGGAACCTCTGCTGATGCGTCTTCGCTTCATGCAGGTTGAAGTCAGTGCCAGCGACGACCGCGACCACTCGGCGCTGGTTGCAGGGATCACCCTTCCCTACCTGCGCAGGCTGCTGCCGGAACTGGACCTGCCCAAGGCCTACGAGCAACTGATCTACTCCACCTTCAAAGGCACGCCCGACGAGCCACCCTACCGACGCGAATATCGTCGGGAATGCCTGCTCGAACCCTGGCGCCTGATGCTCAGGCTGCAAGGTCGATGCGCGTGGTTGCAGCATCAGATCGACACGCCTGCGCTGCACATCCTCGACACAGCCATCGATGCCGACACCGACGAAGCCTGGAACAACGGTGACCGACGCATTGTATTGCGCCCGGCGATCCTGGCCGCCGGTGGCACGGACACTCCGGGCGAAGGGCCCGCTACGCTGTCCGGGGTGACGTTTATCGAGGAACAGGCAGGCGGCACGACGTTGCTGTACCTGCCGGAGGCTCCCGACGGCCGATTCCTGCGTGTTTACGACAGCCTCGAAGCGGCTCGCAAGGATCTGTTCCAGCGCTGTAGCCAGGACACGATGATCCGCTATCTGGCCGGCCGCGCCGTGCAGGGCAGCGTTCGTGCCCACGAAAACCGTATTGCCCTGGCCGTGGAAAGACGCTTTGACGGCATGATCGGCGTCGGGCTGAAGTGGCCGTCCACCACGTCACTTGCCGCACACCTGCTGGACGCTCATATGGGCCGCCTGATCGAGGCCCATCGTGGTACATCGCGCTCGAATGAAGCGCTGTATCTGGAGCGCTACGCCCTCAATGGTCCCCGGGTATTCAACTACCTGAAAATGGCTTTGGGGCTGGTACCTTTCGTCGGCACGGCGCTCGCGCTGTATGACGCCTGGAGTGCCGCCAACCAGGCGGTCGCGGCGTTTCTGCGGGGCAAGGTCGGCGATGGACTGACCGAGATCGAATCACTGTTGCTATGCCTGATCGACGCTGCCATCGATCTTGTACCCGGCGCTGGTGCGGCGCTCAAGGCCCGTTCGGCGACCCGCACCCGCTTGCTTCGGAACCTGGCGACCGACTCCGCTGCGCTGACGCTGAGAAATCAACACCAGGCGCGGCGCATCGTCGAACGGTTCGCCGGTTACGAATATGAGTCGCCCCTCTCGCTGGCCGGTCTGCAACCGGTCGACAGTGGCCTATGGCGAAACATCTACCGGCATGCCGACGGGGATTTCATCGTCCGCCAGGGCCGGATCTACCAGGTCGAATGGAGTCATGACTCTCGCAACTGGCGTCTGAGCGGCACCGCCCGGAAAACCTATAAGCAACCCATCGCTCTGGACGAGGCTGGTGAGTGGGACACCTGGTTCGGTGTCTACGGCACCACGTTCGAGGGCGGTGGCCTCGGGGGTGGCAGCGTGCTGGGGCACATGGCCGATGCCCTCGACCCGGTCTGGCCGCAGGCGATACGTAACCGCCTGCCACGCTGGTGGATCGATCGCACTTATCGATTGCACCATCGACTGACCCTCGAATGTGACAGCTTGAGCTCTCGTATCGATGCTCAGGTTCGACGAAGTGATGTGGTGATCAACACCCACTACGAGCACCCCGATAATCTGCTGTTCAGAATGGCGGCAGAAAAATGCTGTCGAGATGACATTGCATTGGCCACCCGGCAATTTCAGACAGTGGCCGAACTGCGCGCCCTTTCTCATGGCAACAAACTGCGGGCGCTGCTGGAGATACAGAGCCACGACGCCACACTGATCACCGACCGCCTCAAACACCGGGCGCTGATCACCAATCATCGCATCCGCAAGAAACTGGATGAGCTCGATGCACGGCACGACGTCCTCGATGCGTTACCTGCGGACTCGATCGAGGAACGATTGAGACAACTACAGGACATGCACCGGATTCGTCTTGAAATCATCGCCGCTATCGAGGACGTCGAAGGACTGATGAGCGATCTCAATCGTTGGTTCAGCCTCGTCACCGCTCGAACGGACAGGGCCAAACTGGGGCCGATGATCACTGACATGAACAGTCGCATGACCGATTTCAATCTGGGATACATCAAGACTTCGCAGCGCCTGGAAACGGTCAAGAACTTCGAAAACACCGGCGAAGTGTCCTGGCGATATCTGCAGGAAAGGGCCTGGCAATTGCGTGTCGACATGGACCGGGCGCTCTTTACGCAGTTCAGCCTGTCGGAGGTCAGCGCCACGCGGGCACAGCGCATGCAGATTCTGACGGACTGTCTCGACACCTATGCAAGATATGGCCGGGAAATGAACCAATGGACCGCCAGTTACCCGCAGTACTTTCACATGGAGGAGTTCGAACCGTTGATGGCCGGCGTGGAGGTCATGGCCGAGCGGGCCAGAAAGGCCATCGACCATCCGGTGCCCCCGCGTACTGGCGGGCAAGGCAACAAGAAGATCTTTCGCACCGAAGACGATCAGTGGCTGATCGGTGTGGAGAACTGGGAACTCAGAACCCGCAAGCGGCAATTCGTCCTGAACCACGGCAAGGCCGGGGAGGAAGTCTGGGAACAGACGGGCAATGGCCGGTATCGCCTGTTGACGGTGCAGCCGTCGCAACCGGTTGCGACGCGCCATCTCCCGTCGCTGCTGACCGATGCCCGCAAGCGGCTTGATGGACAACCGGCCTATCAAGCAAAAGTGCAGACCTATGCCGAACGCGACATGCTCCCGGTGGATCTGGAACACATGATGATCAGCGAGGCCGATGACTTGTCGCGCCGCGCCAGAGATATCGAAGCCCTGTCCGCCGAGCATCCGGTGATCGAAGAACTGGACACCATGGCTGCCCGATTGCGCACTCAAGGACGGCAAATGCGCACCCGGCAGACTCTTGCAAGCCGAAAACCCACCGATGGCATGCTCGAAGACCTGCTTCGGCAAAATGCCGTGGAGGTCCGCAAGATTGCGCTGATGAAGCAACTGCGCAATCGCGCCGACGGCCGGCCAGACTACCTGCAGGAATACGAAATTCGCGATTTGAGCATCCAGCCGCCCCGTCTGTTGTGGTATGCACACTTTCACTACAGCAAGGCCAGGCCCCGGTTCGGTGAGTTCGAAAAAGCCCATCTGAAACTGCCGGAGCACCGTGGCAAAACCCATGCTGACGATCAAACGTTGCCGTACGCCGACATCGGCAAGCGGTCGCCAGTGCTGCCCTGGTTCGAAGCGCTTTGAAACGACACAGGGAGCGATTCACCGCTCCCTGTCTCTTGCGTGTTACGCCAACTGACTGCGCAGTTGCCGCGCTGCCGCGACCATATTGACCAGCGCCGCTTCGGTCTCCGGCCAGGCGCGGGTTTTCAGACCGCAATCGGGGTTGACCCACAGACGCTGCGCCGGAATCCGTTTCACCGCCTGGCTCATCAACTTGACCATCTCGGCCGTGTCCGGCACCCGTGGCGAGTGGATGTCGTAGACGCCCGGGCCAATGTCGTTCGGGTAGTCGAACGCTTCGAAGGCGTCCAGCAGTTCCATGTCCGACCGCGAGGTCTCGATGGTGATGACGTCGGCGTCCATGTCGGCGATCGCCTTGATCACATCGTTGAATTCGCTGTAGCACATGTGGGTGTGAATCTGGGTTTCATCCTTCACCCCCGAAGCCGTCAGGCGGAACGCTTCCACCGCCCAGTCGAGGTATTCCTGCCATTGCGCGCGACGCAGCGGCAGGCCTTCACGGAACGCCGCCTCGTCGATCTGTACGATCTTGATCCCGGCCTTTTCCAGATCCACCACTTCGTCACGCAGGGCCAGCGCCAGTTGTTGTGCCTGAACCTTGCGCGACACGTCTTCGCGGGGGAACGACCACATCAGCATGGTCACGGGGCCGGTCAGCATGCCTTTCATGACCTTGTCGGTCAGGCTCTGGGCGTAGGTGATCCAGTCCACGGTCATGGCGCTCGGACGGGACAGATCGCCATAGATCACCGCCGGTTTCACGCAGCGGGAACCGTAGCTCTGGACCCAGCCGAAGCGCGTGAACAGATAGCCGTCCAGTTGCTCGGCGAAGTACTCGACCATGTCGTTGCGCTCGGCTTCACCGTGCACCAGCACATCGAGACCCAGGCGCTCCTGGACTTGCACCGCATGGCGGATTTCACTGCGCATGGCGTCGTGGTAATCGTTGGCCGACAGCTTGCCCTGCTTGAACGCCTGACGGGCCAGCCGGATCGAACCGGTCTGCGGGAACGAGCCGATGGTGGTGGTCGGGAACGTCGGCAATTTCAGACGCGCCTGTTGTGCAGCGATGCGTTGCGCAAAAGGCGAATGACGCTGGCTGTCGCTGGCGTTGATCGCCTCGATCCGCGCTTGCACTTCGGCTTTGTGAATGCGCGGCGAACGGGCGCGGCTCTCTTGAATGGCGCGGCTTGCGGCCAGTGCGCTTTGCACGTTCGGCGCTTGCGGGTCGTTCAGCGCATCACGCAACACCGAGATTTCGCTGCACTTCTGCACGGCGAATGCCAGCCAGCTTTTCAGCTCCGGGTCGAGCTTGTCTTCGCGCTCGACATCCACCGGACTGTGCAGCAACGAGCAGGAACTGCTGACCCACAGGTTGTCGCCAAAACGCTCCTGCGCCGGTTGCAGTTGTGCCAGCGCCTGCTCCAGTTCGCAGCGCCAGACATTGCGCCCGTTGACCAGACCGACCGACAGAATCTTGTAGGTCGGCAGACGATCAAGCACCTGACCGAGCTGATCCGGCGCACGCACCGCGTCGATGTGCAGGCCTTGCACCGGCAGGCCGACGGCCAGGCCGAGGTTGTCTTGCAGGCCACTGAAGTAGGTCGCCACCAGTTTTTTCAGCGGCGAGTACTGAAGAATGTGATAGGCGCGTTCGAAGGCGCTTTTCCACACTTGTGGCAGATCGAGGGTGAGGATCGGCTCGTCGATCTGCACCCACTCCACGCCTTGTGCAGCGAGGCGACCGAGGATTTCGTTGTATACCGGCAGCAGACGCTCAAGCAGATCGAGCTTGTCGAAGCCGTTGCCTTTCGCCTTGCCCAGCCACAGGTAAGTCAGCGGGCCGATGATCACCGGTTTGACGTTGTGACCAAGGGCTCTGGCTTCTTCGACTTCATCGAACAGCTGCTCCCAGCTCAGCTTGAACTGTTGGTCGGCGGTGAATTCCGGGACCAGGTAGTGGTAGTTGGTGTCGAACCACTTGGTCAGCTCTTGGGCGTATTGGGTCTTGCCGTGCTCGCCGCCGCAGCAGGACGCCGTGGCGCCACGGGCCATGGCGAACAGCGTGTCGAGGGTCGGCAGGCCGCGCGCATCACGCACACCGTCAAAGCGCTCGGGGATCACACCGAAGGTCAGCGAGTGGGTCAGCACCTGGTCGTACCAGGCGAAGTCGCCGACCGGCAACAGGTCGATGCCGGCGTCCTTCTGCAATTGCCAGTGCCTGGCGCGCAGCTCACGGCCGACCTGATTCAGCGACGCCTGATCGAGATCGCCTTTCCAATAGGCTTCGAGGGCTTTTTTCAGTTCGCGGTCGGCGCCAATGCGCGGGAAACCAAGGGTGTGGGCCACGGCCATGTCGAGTGTTCTCCATTGCGTAAAAGATGGCGCCATTGTCGACAGCCAGGACAACATGAGACAAACTCAACCTTTTCGTGTTGATCACAAATTTTCCTCATGGAGCCTGCAGTGCTTGAAATCCGTCACCTGAAAACCCTGCATGCCCTGCGCGAAGCCGACAGCCTGGTCGATGCGGCCGACCGTCTGCACCTGACCCAGTCGGCGCTGTCCCACCAGTTCAAGGAGCTGGAAGAGCGCATGGGCATGCCGTTGTTCGTGCGCAAAACCAAACCGGTGCGCTTCACCAGCGCCGGCCTGCGCCTGCTGCAACTGGCCGACGCGACCCTGCCGCTGCTGCGCGCCGCCGAACGTGACATCGGGCGTCTGGCCGGGGGCACCGCCGGACGTCTGCACATGGCCATCGAATGCCATAGCTGCTTCCAGTGGCTGATGCCAACCATCGACCAGTTCCGCGATGCGTGGCCGGAAGTCGAACTCGACCTGGCCTCGGGCTTCTCCTTCGCCCCGCTGCCGGCGCTGGCCCGGGGCGATCTGGATCTGGTGGTGACGTCCGACCCGCTGGAAATCGCCGGCATTACTTACGTGCCGCTGTTCACCTACGAAGCCATGCTGGCGGTCGCCAACCAGCATGCGCTGGCGAGCAAACCGTACATCGTCCCCGAAGACCTGCTGACCGAAACCCTGATCACCTATCCGGTGGAACGGGACCGCCTCGATATTTTCACCCGCTTCCTCGAACCGGCCGACATCGAACCGGCGCAAGTGCGCACTTCCGAGCTGACAGTGATGATGATGCAACTGGTGGCCAGCGGCCGCGGTGTGTGCGGCATGCCGCACTGGGCGCTGCATGAATACAGCTCACGGGGTTACGTAAAGGCCAAGCGGTTGGGTGAGAAAGGTCTGTTTGCGACGTTGTACGCGGCGATCCGCGCCGACATGCTGGACGCGCCGTACATGCGCGATTTCCTGCTGACGGCCAAGGACACCTCGTTCTCGACCCTCGATGGGGTCAGTGCGGTTCGTTGAGGCTGGCGGATGGCACGAAAGGCGCGCACCACATGTGGATCTTGTCGAAGTAGTCCTCGCCGACCCGCACCGCCATCGGTTCGAGGCCGAACTGGATGAAGCCGCAACGCTGGTAAAGCTTGAACGCGGCTTCATTGCCGGCGGTGACAGTCAATTGAATGACCTTCAGCGCCGGATGCTGCTGCGCTTCACCCAGCACGGCTTCCATCAATTTCAACCCCAGCCCGCGCTGGCGAAACTCGGCCGACACATACATGCCGAACACCGTTGCCTTGTGCCGGGCCTTTTCCCGAGGCTCGAACGCCAGGCCGACGATGCCCGCCAAGCGGCCCGCCTCAAACGCGCCAAACACCGCATCGAGCTTGCTGGTCAGGCGCGACTCCCACCAGCTCAGCGGCATTGCTGCGCGTTCGCGCACGCTGGAGGTGAAGGCCTGCGGATGCCGATCGTAAGCCTCCAGCATCAGTTCCCGATAGGCCAGCGCATGACTGGCATCCAGCCTTTCGATCCACATGTTCAAGCTGCCTTGCGCTGCTCAAGCATCAGCCGCAGGGCCAGCCCCCCGAGCACAAACCCCATGAAATAGCGTTGCGCCGCCAGCCAGGACGGATTGTTGACGAACCACGAGGCAATGCCTGCCGCCGACAGGGCAATCAACAGGTTGACGCTGAAGCTGACGCTGATCTGGGTCAGGCCGAGAATGATGCTCTGGCTGAACACCGAGCCATGTTCCGGCGTGATGAACTGCGGAAACACCGAAAGGTAGAACACCGCGATCTTCGGGTTCAGGGCGCTGGTGAGAAAGCCCATGGTGATGAGCTTGCGCGATGAGTCCGCCGGCAATGGCTGCACTTCGAACGGCGAACGGGCACCCGGTTTCACCGCTTGCCAGGCCAGCCACAGCAGGTACAGCGCGCCGGCCCACTTCAAGACTTCATAGGCCATCGGCACCGCGAGAAACACCGCCGTCAGACCGGCCGCCGCCGCGAACAGATGCACGAAGAACCCGGCCACCACGCCGAGCAGCGAAGTCACCCCGGCCTTGCGCCCCTGACAGATCGAACGGGAAATCAGGTAGATCATGTTCGGCCCTGGCGTCAGTACCATCAACAACGCGGCAGCGGCGAAAATCAGCAGGTCTTGAAGCGGGATCATGACGAAGTCCTTTGCATGAATGATCAGGCGATCGCGGTCAGCGAGACTCGATAAAACGGCAGGATCAGGTCGCGTGTCAATGGGGCGAGAACCACATCACCGTCGGTGGCCGGGTCGATCCAGATCACCTCTTCGATCTCGGCGGCGGGAGAAACGTCGGCGTCGATGGTCAGTTGAAAGATCTCGGCCTGCACGACGAACCCCGGCTCGTTGGCGGCCGGTGCCGAGAACTGGCCGAGAAAGCGCGCCTGCGCCGGATCGATCACCAGCCCCAGTTCTTCTTCCAGCTCGCGGGCCAACGCATGCACCGGCAGTTCATGGGTTTCAATCTTGCCGCCCGGTTGCATGAACGCGGTGGTATCGCGCTTGCGCACCAGCAGGGTCTGGCCGTCGGGGTTGAGCAGCAACGCGGCGGCAATACGAATGATGCGGGGAGAAACAGCGGATACAGGGGTCATGGGGCAGCCACCGGCCTTGAGAAAAACCGCAAGGATCCCATGCCGACCCCGCCAGCGTCATCAACCCTGGGCCGTGAGGGTCGCCTCAAGTTCCTCCGGTACTTTCACGAATACCTTGTATTTAGCGCCCTCCATGGCTTCGAAACTGATCAGTTTGTCCACCAGCAAAGCGCTCAGGACCTTGCCGGCGTTGAGCAGCAACATGCCGTTGTCGGCGTTGAGGTTGCGCGCCAGGATCATCCCCGCTGCCAGCTCCCGGGTGCCCATGACCTTGACGTTCGGATCGGTCAGGGTGATGTCGCTGACCATTGCACAGACCTTGATGAAATCCTCGATCAGTTCGGGATCGTAAAGTTTGCCGGCGTACTGGCGCAGGTACAGCAACGCTTCGTCGCTGTTCATCTGCCGCTCGAGAATCAGCCCGCGCTGCAACTCGACGAAATCCACCGCCAGTTTCAACAGCCGCGACCCCAGGGGAATGGCCTCGCCCTTGAGCCGGTCCGGAAACCCGCTGCCGTCCCAGCGCTCCTGGTGATGCAGGATCAGCCGCGCGGCATCCTTCATCGGGTCCAGGGTCATCAACAGCGATTCGCTCTGTTTCGGATAAGCCCGATAGCGGTCGCGCTCGGTGCTGTGCAGCAGGTCCGACGGCGTGGTCATCATGCTGTCGGTCCAGCTCAGCTTGCCGATGTTGTAGAGCGCGGCGGCCATGGTCAGGTCGCGGCTGGCGGCTTCGTCCAGCCGGTGCACCTTGCAGTAGCCGCGCACCAGCTCGATGATCTGCCGGTTGGTCTGCTTGGCCGGCGGCAGGCGCAGATTGGCGATCAATGAAAACACTTCAGTGCCGGTCACATAGCTGTGCTTGAGCTCTTCGTAGGCCAGGTCGAGCATGTCGGCGGTCTGCTGCAGTTCGGCGGTACGGGCGGCGACGTGTTTTTCCAGGGTGCTGTTGAGCAGTTTCAATTGTTCGTTTTGCACTCGCGTCAGTTTTTCCAGACGTTCGCGCTCGCGTGCCAGATGCTGATGCTCGAGGGCCTGACGCAAGGTCAGCAGCATTTCCTCGTCGTTCCAGGGTTTGCTGATGTAACGGTGGATCTGCCCTTCGTTGATGGCCTTGATGATCGCCGAAGGGTCGGCGTAGCCGGTGAGCATGATCCGCGCGGTCGCCGGATACCGCTCATGAACAAGAGCCAGCAGCGTGGCGCCATCCATGTTGGGCATGCGCGCGTCGCTCATCACCAGATTCACCGGTTGCTGTTCGAGTATTTCCAGCGCCTGGGCACCGCTGGTGGCCAGCAAGACGTCATAAGGCTGACCGCGCAACAGGCGGCGCAGGCTGTTGAGGATCGGTTCCTCGTCATCGACCAGCAGCACTTTGGGCCGGGGCGGCGAAATCGGGGCGGACGGCTCTTCCATGGCGAAGCCTCGTGAGAAACGTTGGACATGACTGACGCGCCGGCAGACCTCCCCTGCTTGCCCGCGCTTGAATCACAGGCTAGATGATTTTCGCAGGGCGCGTGTAAATCCTCTGTTACACCGCGACAGGCAAAGTTGCGCCCGTGCAACTATGCTCAAGTGGCTGGACGACACCATCGGCCTGAGCGCAGGCATGGGATGAGGGGAAAGGGATGCTCCCGATGACGAATGTGCGTGAACACACGGGTTTTGCGTCATGAGTGCGCAACCCGGACACACCAACCGCCGCGTGCTCATCGTCGACGATACCGCGTCGATCCATGAGGACTTCGCCAAGATCCTCAAACCGGCCACGGCTGAAGCCGACAGCCTGGATGAAACGGAAAGCCTGCTGTTTGGCGATGCGTCCTCCGCCCCCGTCGGACCGAAAGACCGTTTCGAACTGGACTCGGCCTATCAGGGCCGCGAAGCGCTGGACAAGGTCGAAGCCGCACTCGCCGCCGGGCGCCCGTACGCCATGGCCTTCATCGACATGCGCATGCCGCCGGGCTGGGATGGCCTGGAAACCATCGAGCGGCTGTGGCAGGTCGACCCCAAGCTGCAAGTGGCCCTGTGTACCGCTTATTCCGATTACTCCTGGGAAGACATCGACCAGCGGTTGGCCCTGACCGATCGCCTGCTGATCCTGAAAAAACCCTTCGACGCGATAGAAATCCGGCAGATGGCCAGCGCCCTGACGGTCAAGTGGCAAATGACCGAAGACGCCGCCATGAAGATGAACCTGCTGGAGCAGGCTGTTCAGGAACGCACGCGGGAGTTGTCCGACGCCAACATCATCGTGCAGAACAGCCCGACCATCCTGTACCGGCTGCGCGGCGAGCCGTCGTTTCCGTTGATGTACATCTCCCACAACATCACCCGATACGGCCATGTTGCGGCTGATCTGGTGGGTTCGGCCAACTGGGCGCAGACGCTGATTCACCCGGACGATCAGGTCAGTGTCGATACCGCCATGGGCCGGGTGCTCGATCGCCATGCAGAGGGCGCCTCCATAGAGTTTCGCCTGCGAACCGGCGAGGGTGGCTGGCGCTGGGTGGAAAACCGCTACATCCCGGTACGCGATCACGACGGCCGACTGCTGGAAGTCGAGGGGATCATTCTTGACATCACCGAGCGCCGGCTGGCCGAAGAAAAGATGAACCTGCTGGCCCGCACCGACGGCCTCACCGGGCTGGCCAATCGCGCCACCCTGATCGAGCGCCTGCATCAGGCCTTCGCCGCCGCTCGCCGGGGTGCGGCCCCCTTCGCGGTGTTTTATCTGGATCTGGACCATTTCAAGCGGATCAACGACACCCTCGGCCATCCGGTCGGCGATTTGCTTTTGCAGGAAGTGGCGCAGCGGATCAAATCGAATGTGCGGGAAAACGACGTGGTCGCACGGCTGGGCGGTGACGAATTCGCGATCCTGCAGTTGGATGTCAGCGACCCGACCCAGTCCGCCACCGTTGCCACCAAGATCCGCGATGCACTGTCGCAGCCTTACCACTTGACGGGCAATGCCTTGCACACCTCCGCCAGTATCGGCATCTGCCTCTACCGGCCCACAAGTCTGGATGCCGACAGTCTGCTGGGCGGCGCCGACATGGCGCTGTACCGCGCCAAGGAAACCGGGCGCAATCAGTACCAGTTCTACTCCGAGCAAATCACTCGGGAAGTGGCCGAGCGCATTACCCTTGCCGAAGAGTTGACGACAGCGCTCATTCAGGGAGGACTGAAGCTCGATTACACGCCGGAAGTGGACATGCACAGCGGCAAGATTCTCGGCATGGCCGCGCAGGTCAAATGGCAACATCCCAGGCTTGGTCTGCTGCCGGCGTCGGCCTTCGTACCGGCAGCGGAAAAGACCGGTGCAATCATCCCGCTCGGTCGCTGGATACTGGATCACGCCTGCTGGCAGATGCGCCAGTGGCAAAACCAGGGCGTGGCGCCGCCGGTGATGGCGATCAGGATTTCCCTGGCGCAACTCAAGAGCGGCCCCGAACTCATCTATGACGTGCTGCGCACCACCGCCCGCTGGGAGCTGGCACCGTGGGATCTGCGTTTCGATGTCACGGAAGCGACCCTGGCCCAGACCAAATGGACCCACAACGATGTGCTGCCGCGCCTGAGTGAGCTTGGGGTGAAGATCGCCATCGACGATTTCGGCACCGAATACTCATCGTTCGATTACCTGAAAACCTACCGGGTCAATCACCTCAAACTCTCCCAATCCCTGATCGACAGTGCGGCCCAGGATGAAGGCAGCGCCAATACCCTGCGAGCGATCGTCAATTTCGCCCGGGATCTGGCGATCGACATCAGCGCCGAAGGCGTCCAGCCCGCAGATCGGGATGACGCCCTCGCCTCTTCGGCCCCCCTGAAAAACGTGCAAGGCCTTTGCTTCAGGGAAGCGGTCAGCCCCGAACAGGCAGCCCGACTGCTGAAGGACGCAAGTGCGGCCGCCCCGCTGCCCAAGGAGGATGAAGGATGAAAACGCCTTTTCCCCAGACCAACCGGCGCATTCTGATCGTCGACGATACGCCGGCGATCCATGCCGATTTCCGCAAGATCCTCGCCCCCGAGACCGGTGGCGAAGCGGATCTGAGTGGTCTTGAACAGACGCTGTTCGGCACCCGCCAGGCAACGCACCTGACGTTCCAGCTCGACTCCGCCTACCAGGGCCAGGAAGCCTTGAAACTGGTGCAACACGCGCTGGACGAAGGCCAGCCCTACGCCCTCGCCTTCACCGACATGCGCATGCCGCCCGGCTGGGATGGACTGGAAACCATCGAAAAACTCTGGGAAGTCGATCCGAACCTGCAAATTGCATTGTGCACCGCCTACTCCGACTACAGCTGGGAGGCCATGGCCGAGCGCCTGGAATTCGGCGATCAGTTGCTGATCCTGAAAAAGCCGTTCGACACCCTGGAAATCCGCCAGATGGCCAATGCCCTGACCTGGAAATGGCAACTGGCCCAGGACGCAGCGCTGAAGATGCTCAACCTTGAGCAGACCATCGAGGCGCGGGTGCATGAACTGCTCAAGGTCTCGCACCTGCTGCAATACGACAGCCTCACGGGCCTGCCCAACAGCACCTTGCTGGGCGATCGCCTGAGCCAGTCGCTGGCGGCCTGCCGGCGTCACGACAAGCAACTGGTGGTGATGTTTCTCGGCCTGGACCGCTTCAAGCGCATCAACAATGCCCTGGGCCATCCGGCGGGCGACGAAATGCTCAAGCGGGTCGGCCAGCAATTGCTGGCCTGCGTGCGCGAATCGGACTCGGTCTTTCGTTATGGCTCCGACGAGTTCGTGGTGATGCTCAGCGACATCAAGCATCCGCAGCAGACCCGCAGCATCGCCGAGAAACTGCTGAGCGCCATCCGCGCTCCACAGACAATCGTCGGGCATGACGTGAGCGTCACGGCCAGTCTGGGCATCAGCCTCTACCCCGATGACGGGCTCGAGGCCATCGAGCTGATCAAGAAAGCTGAAACGGCCATGCGCAGCGCCAAGGAAAACGGACCGAACGAAATCGGCTTCTTCATCGAAGCCATGAACCAGCGCGCCCGGGAGCAGCAAGGCATCGAGTCGGGTATTCGCCAGGCCCTGCAGCGCCATGAATTCGTCCTGCACTACCAGCCGAAAATCGAGCTGACCAGCGGCCGGGTGGTCGGCGCCGAGGCTCTGGTGCGCTGGCAAAAACCGGGGCATGGCTGGGTGTATCCATCGGAGTTCATTCCAGTGGCCGAAGACAGCGGCCTGATCGTGCCGTTGAGCAAATGGGTGCTGGCCGAGGCCTGTCGGCAGACCCGGGACTGGCAACTGGCGGGGTTGCCGTCGATCCGCATGTCGGTCAACACCTCGGCCATCGACTTTCGCCAGCGGCACTTCGTCGAGGGCATCGAACAGGTGTTGGCACAGACCGGGCTGGATCCCCGTCTGCTGGAACTGGAAATCACCGAAGGCGTGCTGATGCAGAACGTGGACGCAACGATGAGTGCGCTGAACCGGCTGAAAGCCCTGGGTGTCCGGCTGGCCATCGATGACTTCGGCACCGGTTATTCCAGCCTGAGCTACCTGCGGCGGTTTCCCATCGATGTGCTGAAAATCGATCAGTCGTTCATTCGCGGCCTCAGCCATGACAGCAGCGATGCGGCCCTGGTCGGTGCGATCATCAGCCTGGGCAAGAGCCTCAACCTGAACGTCATCGCCGAAGGCGTGGAGACCGCACAACAGCTGGCCTTTCTAAGGGCCCACGAGTGCGAGGAGGGCCAGGGCTTCTACTTCAGCAAAGCCTTGCCGGCAGACGCCTTTGCCCACCTTCTGGTTGACGGGTTGCCTGACCCCTGGAGCGTTGCATGAACACACCGACGACATGCCCGACGCGCAGCGTTTTGTTCCTGATGCTTTTCGCTCCCGGCGTCAATATCGTAGCCGCACCCCTGGACGAGCCACTGAAGCCGCTGCCTGACATTGCGAAACAGGACCCGAAGCGCGTCGAACTGGGTCGCCGGCTTTTCCAGGATCCACGGCTGTCGGTGAACAACAGCCTGTCCTGCGCCAGTTGTCATCAACTGGACAAGAACGGCGCTGACAGCCGGGCCCTTTCCCTGGGCTTCGATGGACAACCGGTGGCGGTCAACACCCCGACCGTGCTCAACGCCAGCCTCAATTTCCGCCAGTTCTGGGACGGTCGCGTGGAGACGCTGGAGGAGCAAAGCAACGTCGTCATCACCAGCCCCCACGAAATGGGCAATGACTGGAACACCGTCGTGCAACGGATCGCCGACGACCCCGGCTATCGCCAGTCTTTCAGCACCGCCTACCCGGATGCCGTGACGAAAGCCAACATCCAGAACGCCCTGACGAGCTACGAACGCACACTGCTGACACCCGGCTCACGCTTCGATCAGTACCTGCTGGGCAACACCGACATCCTGACCCTCGATGAGAAATACGGTTATCAGCGCTTCAAGGACTACGGCTGCATTGCCTGCCATCAGGGCGTGAACATAGGCGGCAACATGTACCAGAAGTTCGGGGTGTTCGGTGACTACATCGCCGATCGTGGCAACCCGACGGTGGCCGACCAGGGCCGGTTCAACGTCACTGGTGACGAAAACGATCGGGCCGTGTTCAAGGTGCCGAGCCTGCGCAACGTCGCACTGACCGCGCCGTATTTCCACGACGGTTCGGCGCCCACCCTCGAACGGGCCGTGGACGTGATGTTCCAGTATCAGTTGGGCCGCATGCCGAGCGAGCAAGACAAGGCACTGATCATCGAGTTTCTCAAGACCCTGACCGGACACTGGGAGGGTCAGCCATGATGAAAACCGTCTCGGGGCGGCGCAGCCTGCTGTTGCTCAGCCTCCTCGCAGTATTGCTGGCCTCGATCCTGGTGTTTCTGTACCTCAAGTCCAGTTCCGAGCAGACCACCACCTACACCGAATCCCGGGACCTGATCCGTCAGATCAAGCAACAGGATTCGCAGTGGGAAAGTGAAGTCCTCAAGGCCCGGGTGGCGATCACCCACAATTACGACCCGCTGATCTCGCCGATGAACGAGATGAATCGCCTGTGGGCACGTTTCGAATCCATGGAATCCGGGCATGGACGGGACGAATCCACGCAATGGGCTGATGCCCACGAACGCTACCTGGACGCCTGGCAGGAAAAAGCCCGCCTGGTGGAACAGTTCAAGTCGCACAACGCGCTGTTGCGCAACTCCCTGGCTTTTCTGCCCAGTGCCGAGGATGACATTCAGGCACAACTGGCCAATCTGTCCGACCTCGACAAGATTCAATTGCAGAACATCGTCACCGACACCTATGACCTGTTGCTCAGTGCACTGGAATTTGCCCAGGTCGCCTCCGCCGACAAGGCCTCCGACATCGAGGTGGGCCTGAACAAACTGGCGGTGAACGCACAACGTCTGCCGGCGGTTTTTCAAACCCCGATCAGGATCCTCAGCAATCACATCGCCCTGATCCTGCGCGAGCAACCGATCGTCAACCGCCTGCTCGATCAGATCGAGGCAATTCCCGTGGACGAGCGTCTGGACACCATCACCAACATGCTCGACCTGGATCAGCAACAGGCCGAACGAACCGACCAGAAATACCATTTCTACCTGCTGCTGTTTTCTGTCCTGCTGATGTTGTCGCTGCTGTGGCTGGCCATCCGCCTGATCCGCAGTTTTGCCGAGATCAACCGGGTCAACGCGGCCCTGCAAACGGCCAACGATGTGCTCGAACAACGGGTCGACGAACGGACCCGCGAACTGAAGAACGTGCAGAGCGAACTGCTCGACGCCGCACGCCAGGCCGGCATGGCGGAAATCGCCACCAACGTGTTGCACAACGTCGGCAACGTGCTCAACAGCGTGAACATTTCCTCCGACCTGATCTCGCGGAAACTGCGCAGCAGCAAGGCCTTGGGACTCGGCAAGGCGATGCAGCTGATCAACGAACACCCCGACGACCTCGGGTCGTTTCTGACCGAGGACGCCAAGGGCAAGCTGCTGCCCGGCTACCTCAACCAACTGGTGGGCGCCATCGCCCAGGAACAGCAGGAAATGGCCGACGAACTGACCCAGATGAACAAGAGCGTCGATCACATCAAGGACATCGTCGCCACCCAGCAATCCTATGCCGGGGCCAACAGCATGACCGAGCCGCTGTACATCAACGAACTGCTCGAAGACGCCCTGCGCATGAATGCCGGGGCGCTCACCCGACATCACGTCACGGTGGTCAAGGAATACGGCGACGTGCCCCAGGTGATGGGCGACAAGCACCGTCTGCTGCTGATCCTGATCAACCTGATCAGCAACGCCAAGTACGCGATGTCCGATCTCAGCAACCGCCCGCGGACCATGACCCTGGGGGTGAAGATCGTCGATGAAGGCTTTCTGGAGATCAGCGTCAGGGACGATGGCGAGGGCATAGCACCGGAGAACATGACGCGGATCTTTGCCCACGGCTTCACCACCCGCAAGGACGGCCACGGCTTCGGTCTGCACAGCTGCGCCCTGGCGGCCATCGAGATGAACGGCCATCTCACCGCCCACAGCGACGGGCCTGGCCAGGGCGCCCTGTTCACTTTGCAGATCCCGCTGATCACGGTAACGGAGAACGCATGAGCGAACTGTCGAACCGCCGCATCCTGCTGATCGACGACATGCCGTCGATCCATGAAGACTTTCGCAAGATCCTCACCCCGAACCGGGCGCAGTCGGCGGAACTGGACGAGATGGAAGCCGCCCTGTTCGGTGCCCCTGCCAAGCCCCGACGGGCGATGTTCGAACTGGACTCGGCCTATGGCGGCGAAGAAGGTTTGGCCAAACTCAACCTGGCCTTGCAGGAGCAATGCCCGTACGCCCTGGCCTTTGTCGACATGCGCATGCCCGATGGCTGGGACGGAGCAAAGACCATCGAGCAATTGTGGCTGCAGGATCCACAACTGCAGGTGGTGGTCTGCACCGCCTATTCCGACTATTCCTGGGACGAACTGCTGGATCGCCTGCACGCCCATGACCGGCTGCTGATCCTGAAAAAGCCCTTCGACAACATCGAAGTCCAGCAGATGGCCAACACCCTGCTGACCAAATGGCAGATGACCGAACGCGCCTCGCTGCAAATGCATCACCTGGAACACTTGGTGGACCAGCGCACCGCTCAGTTCAAGCAGGCCAGCGAAGCCTTGCAGCGGGAGATCGATGAACGCAAGCAACTGGAAGGTCAGCTGGTGCAGTCGGAAAAGCTCGCCTCGCTGGGGCAACTGGCCGCCGGGGTGGCCCACGAAATCAACAACCCGATCGGCTTCGTTTCCTCCAACCTCGGCACCCTCGACGGTTACTTCCAGCAACTGCTGGCCATGCTCGGCGCCTATCACAGCGCCGGGCAGGAATTGCCCGCCGAAGCCGCCGCGCAGTTGCAGCAATTGCGCGAGCACCTGGAACTGGACTATCTGCTGGAAGACATCCCGACGCTGATCCGGGAATCCAAGGAAGGCATCGGCCGCGTCGGACAGATCGTCCGGGATCTCAAGGATTTCTCCCGGGTCGACAGCCATCAGGAATGGCAGTGGGCCAATCTGCAACAGGGCATCGAATCGACTCTGAACATCGTTGCCGGCGAGCTCAAGTACAAGGCCGATGTGATCAAGGAATACCAGGATCTGCCGGACATCGAATGCCTGCCCTCGCAAATCAATCAGGTGATCATGAACCTGGTGGTCAACGCGGCGCAGGCCATGGGTCCGGAGCGCGGCACCATCACCCTGCGCACCGGGGTGCAGGGCGAAACGGCAATCATCGAAGTGGCCGACACCGGTTCGGGCATCGCCCCCGAGACCCTGCAGAAAATCTTCGACCCGTTCTTCACCACCAAACCGGTAGGCCAAGGGACAGGCCTGGGTCTGTCCCTGTCCTACGGCATCGTGAAAAAGCACGGCGGGGACATTTCAGTCAGCAGCACCCTGGGCGCCGGCACGACGTTTCGCGTGCAATTGCCGTTACGCCAGACCCGGCCTGCGGCCTGAGGTCAGGTCGCCTCCTGGAAATCCATCTCCGGTGGCTGGCGACGGAAACCGCCGGTCAGCACCGCAAGATACACCACACCAATCGCCAGCCAGCTCAGGCCCAGATACACCGCCAGGTGATCGAGGCTCACCATCAGCCACAAGTCCGCGACCAGGCCGATGAACGGGAAGACCAGAAACAGAAGCAGCTCGCGCGGGCCTTTCTTCTCGCCGCCAATCCAGTAATGGAAGATCACTGACAGGTTGACCAGGCTGAACGCCAGGAAAGCACCGAAGTTGATGAACGAGGTCGAGGTGGTCACATCGAGTTTCAATGCGAGCAAGGCCACCACGGCGCAAAGCAGGATGCTGTTGACCGGCGTGCCGAAGCGCTCGTGCAAGGTGCCGAAAAACGACTTGGGCAACACACCGTCACGCCCCATTGCGAACAACAGTCGCGAACCGCTGGCCTGGGCGGACAGTCCCGAGGCGAACTGACCGACGATCAGGCCGATGAGGAAGATCGACACGAACAGATCGCCACCGATGTTGCGCGCAATCTCGTAGGCCGCCGAGTCGACGCTGTCGAACTGGAACGACGGGTGGGCGATCTGCACGAAGTACGACACACCGACGAAAATCAGCCCGCCGATCAGGGTGATCAACATGATTGCCCGAGGGATGGTGCGGCGTGGATCACGGGTTTCTTCGGTGAGGGTGCTGACAGCGTCGAAACCGAGGAACGAGTAGCAGGCGATGGCAGCCCCGCTCATGATCAGCGGCATCTGCATGTCGCCATTGAAGAATGGTTTGATCGACCACAGCGGCGTGCTGGCATCGCCACCGACGTAGTGCACGCACAGCGCGACAAAGGCGACCAGCACCAGAAATTGCACCAGCATCAGCAAGGCGTTGATGCCGTTGGCGAGCTTCAGGCCGATGACGTTGATGGCGCTGGTGATGCCAATGAACGCCAGCACCCAGATCCACTGCGGGATCGAGGGGAAGGCCGAAGCGAGGTACGCGGCGCCAATCAGCCAGATCGCCATCGGCAGAAACAGATAATCGAGCAGCACCGCCCAACCGGCGATGAAGCCGAGTTTCGGGCTGATGGCCTTGCGCACATAGCTGTAGGCCGAGCCGGCCACCGGGAACGCGGCGGCCATGCGCCCGTAGCTCATGGCGGTGAAAAACATCGCCACCAGCGCCGCCAGATACGCGGCGGGCACCATGCCGGCGGTGGATTGAGCGAGGATGCCGAACGTGCCGAGGACGATGATCGGCGTCATGTAGGCGATGCCGAACAGCACCACCGACCCCAGCGAAAGGGTGCGTTGCAAACGAGCCATGGGCGACTTACTCCGGATTTTATTGGATTTATGGCAGAGGCCGAGTTCGGCGAATGTTTCGGGTGTTGCTTGTTTTTTTGTTCGACTGGAGATCCTTACCCCCTCACCCCAGCC
>NZ_JAFGYZ010000014.1:0-158681 GCF_017491585.1 Pseudomonas sp. 58(2021) | reverse complement strand
CCTGAGGCGCGTGGGGAGTTCTTGCGGGGTTGGGATCATGGGCGGGGGGTGGATGCCGGTCGGGCGATTGGGTCATCTCAGATGGGGACAGTGACAGCCTTTGACAGCAACCCGAATCCGAACCTTACGGTTGAAGTTGTTCAGGCAACGGTGGCGGCAGCTCAGGCAGATGTATTCATACCCGCTGATTATCCCGGCGTCGCCAGATCGTACACCACTGCAGGTGCTGTATCTTCGCCTGTATTGGTCGATGGCGGTGTTGTGAGACCACGCAACATCGCCGTCATGTGGTGCATCAAGGCCTGGAACGCCCCGGTCAATCAGGGCAACATCGACGTAGCGGCACTGGTCAAGGAAGTCGAACGACTCAAGTCCGCCGTTCCAGTGGGTGCAGTTCTGGCATTCCCGACGGGGATTGTTGCGCCGGGTTATCTGGAGCTGGATGGCAGTGTGCAAAGCATTGCGACCTATCCGGATCTGGCAACTTATCTCGGTACGACTTACAACAAGGGCAATGAGGGCGCAGGTAACTTCCGATTGCCGGAGTCTCGTGGCGAGTTCCTGCGTGGGTGGGATCATGGTCGTGGCGTTGATGCAGGTCGAGCAATCGGTACTGCACAGGCCGAGGAGTTCAAGGCACACAACCATCGTTACTTTGACGGTACTGCCGCGACGATGGATCCCGCCGGAGGATGGCAGGCTGGCACGATCAACGGCGCGGCGGCATCAATCTCCGCCGGTGCATTTCTGTCCAGTGTAGATTCCGGCATCGCCATGCAAATGGTGAATGCCCAGAACACAGTCAACACTGGTGGTGGTGAAACCCGCCCCCGCAACCTCGCCGTCATGTGGTGCATCAAAGCCTGGAATGCTCCGGTCAATCAGGGAAGCATTGATGTCGCAGCGCTTGCCGTGCTCGCACAGCAAGCGTCTGAAACCAATCAAGGCACAACAAAAGTTGCCACCCAGGCGCAAACCAATGCCGGTGCCGATGACAGCGTCATTGTCACGCCGAAAAAATTGACGTGGGGCTTTCAGTTTCAGAAAAGCGGCATCGGTTACTGCGTTTTTCCGTCCTGGCTGGGTGGATTCATTATTCAGTGGGGGGTGTACACCATCGTCTCCAGTACGACTGACCAAACAATCGCTTTTCCTCTCACGTTTCCCTCTACGGCGCTATCAGCCGTCGCGCTCAGTGACTATACCCCCGGTTCCGGGTCAGTCGGATTCGTTGCGATGGGGGCTCTGAACAAGGCTGGTTTTACGGTTCGGTCTTCTTCCGGTACTTCTACTCGATGGCTGGCAGTCGGTTGCTAAGGGGAAAACATGACTAACAAATACATGACATTCGATGCGTCCGGGCATATCAAAGAGCGCCTGATTCAGGGCGTTTGCGACATTCCTGAAGGGGCGTTGCGCATCAGTGAAGAACTCTGGATGCAATCCGCGACCGACACGGCTGGACGTTGGTGCCTGATCGACGGAGTCCTTACCCGGGTTTCTGCTGAGGTCAAAGTTGATTTTGCACAGCGGATAGCCGCTGAGCGTTATCGTCGCGAAAGTTCTGGTGTGCTTTTTGAAGGCTATACAGCCGATACCACACGAGACGGCCAGGCGTTGATTGCCAGTGCAGTCATAGCGGCGTTACTCGACCCGGCCTACAAGTGCGCCTGGAAGTTTGCTCAGGGATTTGTCGAATTGGAGGCTGCGAAGCTCATTGCACTGGCGACATTGGTTCGCACCCATGTTCAAGATTGTTTTGATCGCGAGCGAGCCCTGTTGTCAGCCGTTGAAGCTGGAGAGTGCACAGAGGAAATGGTTCTGCAAGGCTGGCCGGATTCAATCCCGACGCCATAACGTTCCTTTGAATTTCAATTGGCGCCCCGCACCGTCGGGGCGTTTTCTTACCGGTTAAACACCCGCCAAGCCCCTCCCTTTGAGGGGCTTTCCCGTTTATGGAGAAACGAAAAATGGCAACCCGCCAAACCTACACCGTGCTCGTTCCATTCCCCACCGGCGGTGGGCACTGGTCGAGCGTCGGCCAGGAACTCGATCTGCTCGATGTCGAGGCCAGTGCCCTGCACAGCGCCGGTCGACTGGAGCTGAAAACATCTACCACCAAGGCCGTGAAGGCCGCTGCCAAGAAGGCTGACTGACTATGGCTGAGGTTCTGAACTTCGAGCACAACGGCATTACCGTCAATGCCACCGAATCCCCCGAGGCCATGGGTGGCCTGGGCGACAACGTCATCGGTCTGGTCGGCACCGCGCCGAAAGCCGATCCGCTGATTCCGCGTAACGCACCGTTTCGCATCAACAGCTTCACCACCCACGCGCTGCTCGATCCGACCGGTTCGGAAGAGGGCACCCTGTACCACGCCGTTTACCAGATCCTCAAAGTGGTCAAGGTGCCGGTATACGTGGTGATCGTCGAAGCGGGCGCGACCCCGGCCGATACCGTCAACGCCGTGATCGGCGGTGTTGAACCGGCCACCGGCCGCAAGCTCGGTCTGGCGGCACTGGGCAGCGTCCCGGAAGACCTGACCATCATCGGCGCGCCGGGTTTCACCGGCACCAAGGCTGTGGCCAGCGAGTTCGCCTCGTTCGGCAAACGCATCAAGGCCCGTGTGGTGCTGGACGGCAAGGACGTCTCGGTCGCCGATCAGGTGCTGTACAGCCAGGAACTGGGCGGTGCGGATCTGGGTTTCGACCGTTGCCTGGTGGTGCACAACATGCCGGCCGTGTACTCGAAAGCCGCTAAGAAAAACGTGTTCCTCGCGCCATCCAGTCTGGCAATTGCCGCGCTGGCCAAGGTCAAGCAGTGGGAAAGCCCGGGCAACCAGGTGACCTACGCCGAGGACGTGTCGCGGGTCGTTGAATACAACATCCTCGACACCTCCACCGAAGGCGATCTGCTCAACCGCTACGGCGTCAGCTACTACGCCCGCACCATCCTTGGCGGCTTCTCGCTGCTGGGCAACCGCTCGATTACCGGCAAGTTCATCAGCTACGTCGGTCTGGAGGACGCCATCAGCCGCAAGCTGGTGAAGGCCGGCCAGAAAGCCATGGCCAAGAACCTGACCAAGTCGTTCATGGATCAGGAAGTCAAACGCATCAACGACTGGCTGCAGACCCTGGTCGCCGACGAAACCATTCCCGGCGGCAGCGTGTATCTGCATCCGGAACTCAACAGCGTCGAGAAGTACAAGAACGGCACCTGGTACGTGGTCATCGACTACGGCCGCTACGCGCCGAACGAACACATGGTTTATCAACTCAACGCCCGCGATGAAATCATCGAGCAGTTCCTGGAGGACGTTCTCTAATGTTTACCAACCGCGTAAGACAGGCCATCGCGGCCACCCTGCAAGGCCTGCCGCTGTCGGCGACCGTTGAGGAATTCACTCCGCCGAAGATCGACTTCGAGATGGAAAGCATGACGGGCGGGCGCTTCATCGTCGAGGAAATGGCCAAGAGCGCCAAGCCGCTGAACGCCACGCTCAAGCTGCAAGGCACCGGCGCTGAAGTGCTGCTGGCGATGGGCGTGAAACTGGGCGACGACATTCTGCTGAACGTGCGTGAAGCCGGTCAGGATCAGGACGGCAACACCTGGTTCACCTATCACACCATTGGCGGCAAGCTCAAAACCATGGGTGAAGAAGCAATCAAAATGGGTAGCAAAGCCCTGACGACTCTTGAGTTCTCCTGCCGCACCTACAACCGCCTGGAAAACGGCGTGCCGGTGATCGACATCGACGTGCGCACCCAGAAGTTCGTGCTCAACGGCGTCGATATCCTCGGTGATGCCCGTCGTGCGGTGCTGATGCCGTAACGCTGTAAGCAAACCAGGCACTTGCCCCTGTGGGAGCGGGCTTGCTCCGGGTGGCGATCCGACGAATGCGGTGTGACAGTCGCCACACATTCATCTGATAGGCCGCCTTCGCGAGCAAGCCCGCTCCCACATTGGGCCAGTGTGACTGGCCGATGTTTAGCAACACCCCCTCAAGAATCACCAAGGAATTCATACATGTCGTGGATGCCACCCAAGCATGACCTGTTGTCGCCGATTACCGGTGACGACGGCTCGCAGATCGAATCGATTCAGCTCAAGCCGCTGTTCTACGCCGCCCAGAAAGAAGCGCTGGAACGCGCTGGCGACGATGAAGACGATCAGTTCTTCGAACTGGTGCTGCTGGCCACCGGCTTGTCGGTCAAGGAACTCGACCAGCTCAAGCGTCCGGACTACGTGACCATCGCGCAATACGTGCACGAGATGTCGACCCGTCCGGCGTCGTACTTTCTCGACCAGGTCGAAGACGCGGAAAAATCCGACGATCCCGATCAGGTGCAACTGCTGCAACCGCTCGCCGTCACCGGCCGCACCGTGACTTCGCTGAGCCTGGAAATGCCGGCGCTGCGGGCCACCAAAGTGATGAAGAAACTGAAAACGGCCAAGGAACGCGCCGAGTTCATCACCGCCCATTGCACCGGCCTGATGATCCCCGATCTGGCCCTGTTGAGCGTGCCGGACTGGACGCAATTGCAGGTGCGCATCGACGATTTTTTAAACCAGCCGGCGGCCTTCTTTCAGAGCGCGACATCGAAGTAATCCTCGATATCGTGCCGCTCATTTACCCGGTAAGTGAGGCGGAAATTCTGGAGTGGGACGCCGAAAAGGCGTTGCGCCGCTACGACATAGCGATCACTCGCCTTGGCGTGAAAAGGGAGTAGAGCGGCATGGCAGAGAGTAAAAATACGCTCATGAATGCCGGTGACAGCACAAGCGCAGGATTCGGCAGTATCACCCTGAGCACTGCCGCGCTGAACGCAGGAGCCGGGCAGTTTGCCGTGGAACAGACCAGCGGCCTGCGCCAGGCACTGATGACGGCCAGCGGTAAAATCGAGCTGCTGACGACGGCAATCGATGCATTGAGCGTGACACTGTCCGCCTTGCGTGCGTTGCCGCAGGCAGTGAGTGCCGGAGCCAGGAGTGAGTCGTCCGGCGGACAGAAAACACCGGAAAAATCCTCCGGGGGAGCTGAGCTTCCCGAGATGCGCAAGGCCGCGATGGCCATGGATTCGGCGGCGGCCACTCTCGCCAGTGTGGCGCAGCTTTCCCGCGATGGCGGGAAAGACATGGCGCTCACGAGCCTGAAAATGGCCAGTGCCACCCTGGTGGCTGCCGGAGGTACGACCGGGGTCGAACTGGTCAGGATTGAAACCCTGGCAGCCAAGGCGGGAATCGGCAGCGAAGCGGTGAACGAGGAGGGCAGAAAGCACGAGTTGCTGACCTTTGCCAGCGATGCGGCCATCACTGCATCGGCATTCAAGGTTTCGGGGCTGGAAGCCGGCGAAATGTTGAAGGTCTGGCGCACCTCGATGAAGCTCTCGCGCGATCAAGCCCTTGATCTTGCGGATGCGGCCAACCATCTCGGCAAAATGCCCGGAGATGTGCAGACAGCGGATATCGGTACTGTCTTGCAGCAGTCGGGCGAGGCGGCAATCAGCGCAGGCTTGCAGCCTGAACAGGCTGCGGCGTTGACGGCAGCGTTGCTTAACAGCGGCGCGAAAAAAGACGATGCTGGCAATGCGCTGAAGAACATTTCCAGTGCGCTGGGCAAGGGCGATCAAGCATCCATAGCCGAAAAAGGTGCCTGGAAGCAGTTGGGTCTGGATCCCAAGGCAGTGGCCGAAGCCATGCGTGATCCTGACAAACAGAATGCCCAAGGCGCCGTTCTATCAGTGCTTGCGGCGCTGAATGCCAGACCGGTAGAACAGCGCTCGACATTGGCCCGGACCTTGTTCGCGGACAGTGGAGAGGCCGCGTTGTCGCTGTCCCAGGACCTGGGCAAGGTGAATGAAGCCTTTTTCCTTGTGAGCGACAAAAGCCAATACGCGACATCGAAGCTGGGTGACAAAAGCTCGGTAAGACAGTCCGCACTGGCACTTGCCGATACTCAGCAGGGGCAGTGGAACATCAAGAATGCCCGTGAGGAACGTTTGTCGGTCGCCAAAGGCAATGCACTGGCGCCGGATATCGAAAAAACCGGTGAGAGCCATTCGATAGACGCGCTGAGCGATTTGGCCGAAACCTACCCGAAAACCACGGGTGCTGTTCTGACGGCGACGGCCTGGATCAAACCGGTGTTCGACGCCGTGACCGATGCGGTGGTCGGTGAGCTAAAAGATCGGGGAGGTAAATGGATCGTTGATAAAGCTGCCAGTTACCTTCCCGGTCGTTCAAAGCTCGGCTTGTCTGCAGCAACCTCTGCGACGGCCGTGGTTGAAACTCAGGGCTTGGCTCTGGCCAGTCGCAGTGCCAGCGCTGGCAACGGTCTGAAAATACTCGAACAGACTGCAAGGGTTGCTGCCCCGGGGCTGGAGCCTGTGCTCGCATCGGTGCAGCCGGCCTCGCGCTGGATGCCTTGGCAGGCGAAGGCGGCGATTGGTGCTTCGGCTGTCGCCGCAGGTATTGCCAGCGGTGACAAACAGCAGATCGCGCAAGGTCTCGGTGCCGCTGGTGGCGCCTGGGCCGGTGCGGTCGCCGGCAGCTCGATCGGCGCCTCCATAGGAAGTGTGGGGCTGGCGCCGGGCATTGCACTTGGCGGTTTGATTGGTGGACTGGTCGGGGGATGGCTGGGCGCTGAGGGAGGAGGCTTTTTAGGTGAGAAGCTCATGTCCAGCGCGCCGGACAAACTCGCCCCGCCGGCCGAAGTCGCCAAAGACCTGGCTGGCGCACAGACGCAAAACCAGCAGGTTTCCTTCTCTCCGACGATCCAGGTCACCTGTCCTGCCCCCGACACTGCCCAACAGATTCAGTCGATTATCGAGCAACAGATTTCCGGTCAATTCCATGGCCAATTCATGCCGCTGCTGATGGGCGCAAACCCACTCGGGACGCGTCGTGATGCAGCCCTGACTGACGGAGCCGGTACATGAAACAACAAATGGCACTGGGCAGTTTCATCTTCGGCCTGTCTCGGGATTTTGCCTACAGCACGCTGTCGCGAAAATCCGAGGGGGGCTGGACTGACCTGCAGATTCTCAACAGCAAACCCAGGTCCCATCAGACAGGACAGAAGCCTGAAACCCTGACCATCTCCGGCACCTCGATGTACGCCGTGGCGATGGAGCGGCTCGATGAACTGCGTGCGCTGCAAGCGTTGAGAGTACCGCTGCCGTTGATTGACGGCATTGGTCGCAACTGGGGTTTGTGGCGGATCAACAGCATCGACGAAAACCAGAGCGAGGTCATCGATGACGGCACCGCGATGGTGATCAAGTGGGTCATCGGATTGTCGGAGTTCAACAATGCGTAAGGTACGAAGCCTGGCCGGTGATTCGGTGAATCTGTTGCTGTACCGCGAAACCGGTCGCAGCGATGACACCGCCGAAGAAGCCCTGTGGACACTCAACCCGACCCTGGCCGAGCAGGGCCCGATCCTGCCGGCGGGTGTCTGGGTGACGCTGCCGGAACTCGACTCGAAACCCGCCGCGATCAAACCGGTTCTGGCCTGGGATTAAGGAGGCTGCATGGCACAGGGATTTACGCCGGCGATCGAAATCTACGGCGCCAACGCGGCTCTGCTTAATCAGCGCCTGATCAGTTGGGAACACATCGATGCCGCCGGTATGGAGTCCGATCAACTGACGCTGGTGCTCGACCTGGAAGGCCTCGAAGGCTTGCCGACCCTGGGCGGAACAATCGGCCTGCGGGTGGGCTATCTGGAGACCGGACTGGTCGAAAAGGGCCAGTTCAAGGTGACTCGACTGACACCGACGCTGTTCCCGCTGCGCCTGACGCTGGTCGCGACCGCCGCGCCTTTCAGCGGCAAGGACGAGACCCGATTCAAGGAGCGGCGCACGGCCAGTCATGGCCCTACAACCCTTGGCGGACTGTTTCGCGAGCTGGTCTCGAGACACGGATTCTCGCCGCGCGTGGATCCCGAACTGGCGCTGATCAGGATCGCTCATGTCGACCAGTCGAACGAAACCGACATGAGCTTCATCACACGCCTGGCGAAAAAGTACGACGCGGTGGCCAAACCGTTCAACGACCTCTACGTACTGGCGAAACCGGCGCAACTGAAAAACCTGTCGGGCCAGGTGATACCGGATGTCAGGCTGTCGGTGACCCACAACAATCGGCCGGGCGATCACGCCTTCATCAGCGCCACGCTGGAAGAGACTGCCCGCACCCAGAATCAGGGTTGCAAAACCTCATTCTGGGACGGTGCTCTCGGCAAGCTGCGGGAGGTGATCACCGGGTCCGAACCCTACAAGGTCATGCGTCAGAAACTGGCCAGCGAAGAAGAAGCCAAAGCCATCGGCGAGGCCGAAGTACGCAAGATGCTGCGCGAGAAATACAAGCTGAAGGTCACCTGCCCGGGCGATCCGCTGCTGGCAGCCGAAGGCTTGTTGGTGCTCGATGACACCTGGCCGGACTTCATGCGCGGTCGCTGGTCGATTGAAAAGGTAACTGCCAGCGGCAAGCCCGAAGAAAGTTATCGCTGCCTGATCGAAGCAAACGGCCGGGATCCCGAGGCAAAAGCCAAGGACTGATCCCCCCCGGTCTCACCCGCCACACGCATCACTGTGGCCACTCACACATCCTGGAACGCTCCCCATGAAGATCTCCCCGATCCTCACGCAGCTGCGTGCGCAATGCCCAAGCCTTGCCGGCCATATCGCGACAGGTGTCGACCTGGCGCTGCTGCAAGGCGACCCGAATCTGCCGGTGCCCTCGGCCCATGTTTTACCGCTGGCTGACGTAGCCAGCGCCAGCACCGCCCAGAACTCCCCCAGCCAACCGATCCGCGACCGTTTCGAAATCATCCTGGCACTCGATGCCACGGACGGCACAAAAGCGCTGGATCTGTTGCACGACCTGCGCGCCGAACTGTGGCGTGCGCTGGTGGGTTTCAAACCCGATTCCAACGACAGCGCCATCGTTTACGACGGCGGCGAAACGGTCTCGATCAACAGCAGCCGCGCGTTCTACCGGCTGCGCTTTTTTGCCGAGTTCCAGCTGGGCCGCAATCTGCCAAGTCAGCCTGCGGAGAGTTGGCACGAACGCGAACTGGACGGTTTGTCGTCCTTTACCGGGGTCACCGTGCGGGTCGATGCGATCGACCCGGCCGACCCCAATCTGAAACGCCCGGGCCCTGACGGGCGCGTGGAAATGACTTTCTCTGGAGACGTAACCCCATGAGCAACCGCATCACCGTAGTGCCGGCCGCCGGCCGTGCCGTGCCGGACCCTGAAGCCGGCGACCTGCTGCCACTGGAAGGCCGTGAAGTGCTGGACAGCGCCTGGTGGCGCCGACGTCTGGCCGACGGCGATATCACCCTCAAAACCGCAACAGCCAAACAAAAGGGAGCCAAATAATGGCGATCGGATTCAGCAACATCCCTGCGGACATTCGTGTACCGCTGTTCTATGCCGAAATGGACAACTCGGCCGCCAATAGCGCGTCCTCGTCCATGCGCCGCCTGATCGTGGCGCAGGTCAACGACAACATCGCCCCGAGCGAAGTCGGCAAACTGGTGCTGGTCTCCAGCGTGGCACTGGCCAAGAGCATTGGCGGCCAGGGTTCGATGCTGGCCTCGATGTACGAGACCTTCCGCAAGGCCGACCCGATCGGTGAGATCTGGTGCCTGCCGCTGCACAACGCCACCGGCGCCATCGCCAAAGGCGTGCTGACCCTGACCGGCACCGCGACTCAGGCGGGCGTGCTCAACCTGTATGTCGGCGGCGTTCGCGTCCAGGCCACCGTGGTCAACGGTGCCACTGCTGCCCAGGCGGCCACCGCCCTGGCACAGAAAATCAACGCCACCGCCGATCTGCCGGTGAGCGCAGCCGCCGCCGAAGGCGTCGTCACTCTGAGCGCCAAATGGACTGGCGAGAGCGGCAACGACATCAGCCTGCAATTCAATCGCCTGGGCAAGAGCAACGGCGAAGAAACCCCGGCTGGCCTGACCACCGCCATCACCGCCATGACCGGCGGCGTCGGTGTGCCTGACCAGGTTGAAGCGGTTGCGGCACTGGGCGACGAGCCGTTCGAGTTCATCACACTGCCGTGGTCCGACCTGGCCACCCTCAACACCTGGCAAGCGGTGATGGATGACAGCACCGGTCGCTGGTCGTGGGCCAAGCAACTGTTCGGTCATGTCTACAGCGCCAAGCGTGGCACCGTCGGTACTCTGGTGGCGGCCGGTCAGGCGCGCAACGACCAGCACATGACCATTCAGGCGCTGGAGCCGGGCGTTCCGCAACCGGTGTGGGTACAAGCTGCGGCACTGGCTGCGCGCACCGCGGTGTTCATCTCCGCTGACGCCAGCCGTCCGACCCAGAGCGGCAGCCTGCCAGGCGTCGATCCGGCCCCGGCCAGCGAACGCTTCACCCTGACCGAGCGTCAGTCGCTGCTTAACTACGGCATCGCCACCGCGTACTACGAAGGCGGCTACGTGCGTATCCAGCGCTCGATTACGACCTACCAGAAGAACGCTTACGGCCAGGCCGACAACTCGTACCTGGACAGCGAAACCATGCACCAGTCGGCGTTCATCGTGCGTCGCCTGCAAAGCGTGATCACCAGCAAATACGGTCGCCACAAACTGGCCTCCGACGGCACCCGTTTCGGCGCCGGCCAGCCGATCGTCACCCCGGCGACCATTCGCGGTGAGCTGATCGCCCAGTACGCCAAGCTCGAACTCGAAGGCCACGTGGAAAACGCCGAGCTGTTCGCCGAGCACCTGATCGTCGAGCGCGACGTGCAGGACCCGAGCCGCGTGAACGTGCTGTTCCCGCCGGATTACATCAACGGTCTGCGCGTGTTCGCACTGCTCAACCAGTTCCGTCTGCAGTACGACGACGTCGCCTGATCGGCTCGTTTGACACTGTGATTTCAGCCCACCTCGCGTGGGCTTTTTATTTGAAGGGAGTAACACCATGGGTCAACTGATTGCAGGCACCTGCTACGTCAAGGTCGACGGTGCACAACTGACTATCAACGGCGGCTGCGAAGCCCCGCTGATGGCCGTCAAACGCGAAACCGTCGTACCGGGTTTCTACAAGGAAACCGACATCGCGCCATCGTTCAAGGTGACCGCGCTGCACACCGCCGACTTCCCGCTGAAGAAGCTGATCGAAGGCACCGACATCACCGTCACCTGCGAATTCAGCAACGGCAAAGTCTACGTGCTGGCCGGTGCGTACCTGGTCGAAGAGCCAGTCTCCAAGGGCGATGACGCCACCATCGAACTGAAATTCGAAGGCATCAAGGGGACCTGGCAATGAGCGGCGCCGTGAAGCTTCAAGTTGCGATCGAAGCTCACGGCGAGCCCCTGACCGAACTCGTCCTGCGCCGTCCGACGGTGCAGGAGGTGCGAGCGATCAAGGCGCTGCCGTACAAGATCGACAAGAGCGAAGAGGTCAGCCTCGACATGGACGTGGCGGCCAAATACATCGCCGTGTGCGCCGGCATTCCGCCGTCGTCGGTCAACCAGCTCGATCTGGCTGACCTCAACGCGCTGAGCTGGGCCGTTGCGAGTTTTTTCATGAGTGCGGCGTCGGAGCCATCACCGACCTGATTTCGGTCGCCTATGACCTGGCCTGGTTCTGGAAGGTTGACCCCGAACAGATGATGGCCAGGCCACTGGATGTGCTTCGCGAATCGCTGGAGCACGCGCAACGGATCAATGCGATGCAGCAGGTGCAGTGATGGCAGAAGAAACCAAAGCTAAAGCGTCGGTGCTGCTTACCGGCATCGACGAACTGTCACCCAAACTCGGCGCCCTGCGAGTGAAGGTCGATGACTTCAAGAAAAACCTCGAACAGACCGGCCTCGGCAAACTGGACATCAGCGGTCTGTTCAAGGGCGGCAGCGTGATTACGCCGTTCGTGGACGGCATCAAATCGGCTGCGGCGTTTCAGGGCAAGCTTGCCGAGGTCAGCGAGGCGGCGAAAACCGTCGACCTGCCGGAAACACCGAAAGCCGCCGCGCAGAACATGAATGTGTTCAGCGCATCCATGGAGAAGGTGTCCGCTGCGGTGGACGCCGCCCTGGTGCCGGCGGTGGGCGCATTGGTGGTCGGGCTGGAGCCGATGCTGACCCAGGTCGGCAGTCTGCTGGCCGACAACCCGAAACTGGTCGAAGGGCTGGCGGCGGGGGCGATTGCGTTTTCCGCCATGCAGACCGCCGTCACCGGCATGACCCAGGTGATGGACGTTATGAGCATGGTGCTCAAGACCAATCCGATCATGCTGATCGCCATGGGCGTTGCGCTGGCGGCCGGTTTGATCGTGGCCAACTGGACACCGATTTCCGCGTTCTTCACCGGATTGTGGGAGGGCGTGAAAAACGCCGGGGCCAGTGCAATGGCGACGTTGCGCTCGGTGCTCGACTGGCGGCCGCTGGAGGCACTGGCGGCGTTGTGGGAGCCGGTCACGGGGTTCTTCTCGGGAATCTGGAACAAGGTCAAGGTCGTGACCGCGCCGGTGATCGACTTCTTCAAGTCGGTTTTCTCGTGGTCGCCCGCAGGCATGATCCTGGAAAACTGGGGGCCGTTGACCGGTCTTTTTTCGGCGATCTGGGAGCTGCTCAAGGCCTTGAGTGTGCCGATGATGGCGTTCCTCAGAAACCTGTTCGACTTCTCGCCGATGCAGATGATCGCCAGTGCGTGGGGCGGTGTTGTTGCGTACTTCCAGCCGGTGTGGACGACGCTGCAATCGGCCGTGCAAAGCACCCGGGATACGTTGCGCGCACTGTTCGATTTTTTCCCGATGGAAATGATCACCAGCGCCTGGGGTGGTGTCGTCGGATTCTTCGAACCGATCTGGACGGCACTGCAAACGTCAGTGCAACAGGTCAAAGGTTTTTTCACCGGTCTGTTCGAGTGGTCGCCGCTGGAGCAGGTTGCGCAGTACTGGCAGCCGATCGGTGAGGTTTTCTCGGCGCTGTGGGGTGTTGTGCTGGCGCTGTCCGCGCCGGTCGTGGACTTTTTGCACGGCCTGTTCGAATGGAAACCCCTGGATCAGATCATCGAGAGCTGGGGGCCGATTGTCGGGTGGTTCGGCGAGTTGTGGCAAAAGCTGCAAACCGTCATCGCGCCGATCAAGGAGTTGTTCGACGGCGGCTTCGCCGGGCTGATCGCCAAGGTCACCGGCAAGGTCGAAACCCTGACCCAGGCGCAGCGCCAGACCAATGCCGAAGGCAAGGGTGAACTGGCGCCGGCATTCTTCGGTGCCAGCTCGAAACCCGAGGGCGGCAGTGCGTTGCAGGGCGGTTCGTTGCCGCAATCCTCCAGCGCCCTGATCCAGCAAAGCGCCGCCAACAACCGCACGCAACTCGAAGGCGGCCTGACGGTGCGCTTCGAAAACGCGCCGGCGGGGCTGCGCACCGATCAACCGCAAACCAATCAACCGGGGCTGGCGCTCAGTTCGCGCATCGGCTATCGCTCGCTATCGGCAGGAGGTTCCAATGAACTGGCGTGACCGTTTGTTGCCGGCATCCTTTCGTGGTGTCGGCTTCTGGATCGACCAGGCGAAAACTCCGGTCGGTCGCAAGGGGCAGTTGCACGAATACCCGCAACGGGACCTGCCGTTCTTCGAGGATCTCGGCCAGCAGGCCAAGACCCACGATCTGACGGCGTTCATCATCGGTGCCGATTGCCTGGAGCAGCGCGACAAGCTGCTCCAGGCTCTGGAGCAGGGCAGCGGCGAACTGGTGCATCCGTGGCTGGGCCGCCTGCAGGTCAAGGTCGGCGAATGCGACATGACCCACACTCGCCAGGACGGCGGGATGGTGACCTTCACCCTGAAGTTCTACCCGGACCGACCGCTGCCGTTTCCGACGGCGACGGTCAGCACGCAAAAAGTCCTGTTGATCAAGGCCGACGGTTTGCTCGGTTCGGCGGTGGCGCGCTTCGAACAGGCCATGACCCTGATCAAGGCGGCGCGGATCGGCATCGCCAATCTGCGCAACAGCCTTACCGGCGTGTACGACGTGATCAAGGAGCAGCTCAAGCCGCTGATCGCGCAGTACAAGCAGATCACCGAACTGGTCAGGGCCGTCAAGGAGCTGCCCAAGGAAGTGGCAGCGGAGTTCAAGGGCTTGCTTGGCGATATCAAGGAGCTGAAGGCATTCGCGAAGGAGGGCTACCGTGGCGTGATTGCCGACGTGTCCCAACAGATCGAAGCCATCCGCAAGGCCGACGCCCCGAAAATCACCACCGGCAAGGACACCACCGCCGCAGCGCAGGCCCTGGCCAATCTGGTGCAGGACACCCTGATCGTCAAAGCGGCGCAATGGGTAGCCTCGATGCCGGTGGCGTCGACACCGGTGAAACTGTCGTCGACGCCTTCGCTGGACCAACAGTCGAAACAGCCGGTCAGCCGTCAGGAAGTGCCGGTCACCGACGATCTGCAAGCGCTGCAAAAAGAGCTGATCGAAGCGCTGCAAAAGGCCCAGGACAAGGCCGATCCCGCGCACTATCAGGCCATCGCCGATGTGAAGGAAGCGCTGATCGCGCACCTCAAGGCTGTGGCTTCGTCCGGTGTGCGGCTGGTCAGCAAAACCTTCCAGGAAACCTTTCCGGCGCTGGTCGTGGCCTACAAGCAGTTTGGCGACGCCACTCGGGTGACCGAGGTCATTCAGCGCAATGGTCTGTCTCATCCGAGCTTCTCACCCAACGAAGTCAAGGTTTCCAGGGAGTGAGTCATGAACGAGACTGACAACCGCGTGACGCTGACCGTCAACAGCATGGAATACGGCGGCTGGAAAAGCGTGGAGATCACCGCGGACCTGGAGCGCCAGTTCCGCACCTTCAAACTCGACATCACCTGGCAATGGCCGGGGCAGACCGTGGATCAGCGGATCAAGGCCGGTGACCCCTGTGAAGTGAGGATCGGCCAGGATCTGGTGCTCACCGGTTATGTGTTCAAGGCGCCGATCAGTTATGACGGGCGGCAGATCAGCCTGAGCATCGAAGGCAGTTCCAAAACTCAGGACCTGGTGGATTGTGCGGCCCGAAACATCCCCGGCCAATGGCAGGATCAGTCGCTGTTGAACATCGTCCAGGCCCTGGCCGGGGAATACTCGCAGTTTGTGGTCAACGAAATTCCCGAGACTGCACGTCTGAGCAAACACACGATCGTCCCGGGTGAAACAGTGTTTCAGTCGATCGACCGTCTGCTCTCGCTGTACCGGGTGTTTTCCACCGATGACGCCGAAGGCCGGCTGGTGCTCGCCAAACCCGGCAGCGCTGGCCGCGCCAGCGATGCGCTGGAGCTGGGCAAGAACATTCTTTCGGCCAATGCACCGATGGACTTCAGCCAGGTGTTTTCCGAGTACCGGGTGATCGGTCAGCAAAAGGGCAACGACAAGAAGAGCGGGGCGGCGGTCAGCGAAGTTGAATCGACGGCGACGGACCTGAGCTTCAAGCGCCGGCGCACCACGATCATCAACGAAGGCTCGCAACTGACGTTCGAACTGGCCCAGCAACGGGCACAGTGGGAGAGCGCCACGCGTATGGGCCGGGCGCTGACCACCACGTATCAGGTGCAGGGCTGGCGTCAGTCCAATGGCGATCTGTGGCGTCACAACACGTTGGTGCGGGTCAAGGACCCGGTGCTTGGCTTCGATGAAGACATGCTGATTTCCAAGGTGACGTATTCGCTGTCGGCGCAAGGCTCGGTCACCACATTGCAAGTAGCGCCACCGCATACCTTCGACGCGAACCCGACTCCCCCGAAAAAAACCTGAGCCCAAGTTCTGCAAACACCACCGGACACTGTGGGAGCGGGCTTGCCCGCGAAAGCTGTGGTGGCTGCAACACATCTTTGCCTGAACGACCGCCATCGCGGGCAAGCCCGCTCCCACAGGGTTTGCCAGTGTCTGGCCGAGGTCTAGAGGAAACCCTATGAGCCTACTGACACGCCTGCTGGCGCGCGGCACTGTCGTGCTCGCCAGTTCGGCCTCCAAGCTGCAATCGCTGCAAATGCGCCTCACCGCCGGTGAAGTGAACGACGACATGGAGCACTTCGAACCCTACGGCTTCACCAGCCACCCGCTGGCCGGTGCCGAAGGCGTCGTCACGTTTCTCGGCGGCGACCGTTCCCACGCCATCGCCCTGGTGGTCGCCGACCGCCGTTACCGCCTGCAATCGCTGGCGGCCGGCGAAGTGGCGATCTACACCGACGAAGGCGACAAGATCCACTTCAGGCGCGGGCGGATCATCGACATCGAAACCTCAACTTTGAACATCCGCGCCAGCACCGCCGTGAACTTCGAGACGCCGGTGATCAACCAGACCGGCAAGATCGTTTCCAAAGGCGATCAAATGGCCGGCGGCATCAGCCAGATCAAGCACGTGCACGTTGGCGTGCAGGCGGGCAGTGGCCAGACCGGCGCGCCGGCGGGAGGTCAGTGATGCTGTTCAGTCAGAACCTTCACGCCGCGCTGACCCGCTCGGTGCTGATCAGCCTGTTCACCTGGCGCCGCTCCGCCGCCGACGATGCCCTCGACGACGAGGAGCGTTTCGGCTGGTGGGGCGACACCTTTCCCACCGTGGCTGACGACCGCATCGGCTCAAGGCTGTGGCTGTTGCGCCGGGTCAAGCTGACCCGCCAGACCCAGATGGACGCCGAGTTCTATGCCCGCGAAGCCTTGCAATGGCTGATCGACGACGGCCATTGCAGCGCCATCGACATCATCAGCGAACGCCTCGACGCCCAGCGCCTGAACCTGCGCACGGTCCTGACCCTGGCCGACGGCGAGCGCCTGGACATCAACCCCGATAACAGTTGGCAGGTGATTTATGCCGTTTGAAACCCCTTCGCTGCCGGTGCTGATCAAGCGCACTCAAAGCGACCTGGCCGGCGATTCGCTGCGCCAGTCCGATGCGCAAGTCCTGGCCCGCACCGTCGGTGGTGCGGCTTACGGTCTGTATGGCTACCTTGACTGGATTGCCGAGCAGATCCTGCCCGACACCGCCGACGAATCGACCCTGGAACGCATCGCCGCGCTGCGCTTGAACCAGCCGCGCAAACCGGCGCAAGTCGCTACCGGCAGCGTCAGTTTTACCGCGACCGCGGGCGCTGTGCTGGACGTTGATACGCTGCTGCAATCGAGCGATGGCCGTACCTACAGAGTCACCACCGCGCGCACTACCGTCAATGGCAGCAACACCACCACGATTGCGGCGCTGGATGCCGGCAGTCTCGGTAATGCCGATGCCGGACTGGCGCTGGCTCCGGTGCAGCCGGTCACCGGTGTGGTCGGCAACAGCTTTGTCGTGCTGGCGCCGGGCCTCAGCGGCGGCGTGGCGCGGGAAAGTCTGGAGTCGCTGCGTTCGCGGGTGATCCGGTCCTATCGCGTCATTCCTCACGGCGGTTCGGCCAGCGACTATGAAACCTGGGCACTGGAAGTGCCGGGCGTGACACGGGCCTGGTGCCGGGGCGGCCAGCTCGGGCCGGGCACGGTGACGGTGTTCATCATGCGTGATGAAGATCCGCAACCGGTGCCCAACGATGAGCAGTTGGCGGAAGTTCAGGATTACATCGAACCGCTGCGTCCGGTGACGGCGCAAGTGAATGTGCAGCGACCGATTCAAGTGCCGGTGGTGTACAGCTTCAAGAGTGTCAACCCGGACACCACCGCCGTGCGCGCTGCCATCGAATCGCAACTGCGGGACCTGCACAACCGTGAAGCCGATCTGGGTGTGCCGTTGCTGATCAGCCATATCCGCGAAGCCATCAGCAGCGCCGGCGGTGAGTACGATCACACCTTGACCGCGCCGGCCGCTGACGTGCCTGCCGGTAAAAGCGAGCTGCTCACCTTCGGAGGTTGCGTATGGGGGGCATAAGATCCGCGGCTCAATATCAGGCGCAGCTTCGCGCATTGCTGCCCAGTGGCCCGGCATGGGATCCGGAGCGGGTGCCGGAGCTTGAGCAAGTGCTGCAAGGCGTCGCCGTCGAACTGGCACGCCTCGATGCCCGCGCCGCCGACCTGCTCAACGAGATGGACCCGGCCGGCGTCAGCGAACTGGTGCCGGACTGGGAGCAGGTGATGAACCTGCCCGACCCGTGCCTCGGCGCCACGCCGCTGTTCGACGACCGTCGCCTCGCTGTGCGCCGCCGCTTGCTGGCGGTCGGCAGCCAGGCCGTCGGCTACTACCTGGAAATCGCCAAAAGCCAGGGTTATCCCAATGCCACCATCACCGAACTCGAAGCCCCGCGCATGGGCCGTTCGCGCTTCGGTGCGGCGCACTGGGGCACTTGGGAGGCGCAGTTCATGTGGACGCTCAACACCGGCGGCCGCCTGCTGCTCGGCCGGCGTTTCGGCGCGAGCTATTGGGGCGAGCGCTTTGGCGTGAATCCGGGCTCGGCGCTGGAATGCCTGATCCATCGGGCGGCGCCGGCGCACACCAGGGTGCACATCAATTATGACTAGGGAATAACGCAATGGATTATCCGAAGAGTGTGCCCAGCGCCGGTCTGGTGAATGGGAAGTTTATCGATGAAAACCCGCTGACCGGGACACCGGGATCGCTGATCCCCGCTGACTGGGGCAACGGCGTTACGCAAGAACTCATCAATGTGATCAAGGCCGGGGATCTGACCCCGGACGAGAAGAAATACGATCAGTTGTTGCAGGCTATTCAGACGGTGACGGCCAAGGGCTGGAATCTGGATTCGGCGTTGCCGATCGGGTCTTTGCCTGCGGCAACCGTGGCCACAGCGGACGGGCGTCTGGCGGTGACGCCAGCCGCGGTGTCGACCAGTGGCGGCCGAGTATCGATCCCGGCAGGCGTATTGGTCAGCCTCGGACAGGAAGTCGTGGCAGGGCAGTTGGGGCGTTCGCGTACGTTCACCACTCAGGCCTGGAGCAGTGCCGACCTGCTGCCGAGTTCGGGTTACTTTCTGCGCGCTCAGGTGATTGGCGGTGCGCTGACCTTTTACACGCAGCGCGGCACGGTCTATGACGCGACACCGGAAGGTTTGAAGGGCACGGTAAATGGCGCAGCGGGTGGTGGCTTCCAGTCGACGCCCCTGGATATCTGTCTGGCCTGGGTTGTCACCGCCGGCCCCGGTTCGGTGCCGACTGTCAGGCTGATCTACAACCGAAGCCGGTTGTCGTGGACGCAGACGGTCAATGGCAATGGAGTGGTGTATCTGCCGCTGGATCCACATGCGCGAGCGGCGCGTCTGGTGGTGGGCAATCCCACGCCGCACCCGACCGGCATCACCAGTGTGAACTTCGCGCCGGGCGGATGGCTGGGTGGCAACTATTGCTTCCTCAACCCGACCGTGGGCACCTCCAGCAACTGGGATGGCTGGGCAACGGCCGGCGGCGCTGCGCTTATTTTCTCCAGCAACGTGGTCAGCGATACGACGGTTTCGACATTGACCGCCAGCTTCGACCATAACGAATTGCGCTCACTGTGGCAGGCGTATCAGGCCGAACATACCTGGGGCGCGGGCAATGCCGCCAGTGACGAATTGCTGTTCAGCATGGGGCTCAAGAGCGTCGGTCCGGCCGATTACGCCAGCGGCATCGCGGTCAACTTTGCCGCCGCCGTCAATGTAAATTTTTCCTGGGAGTTGATCCGATGATCATCATTCATGAACTGCATCAGTTCGAGGAAGGCTTGCGTCCTGCACAACCCTCCACCGCACATGTCTGGGATGGCGAGAAGTGGGAACTGAGTGACGACAGAGTCGCCGCACTGCAGCAGGAAGAAACTGAACGTCTGTGCGTCAATCTCGATGCAGTCGCCGACAGCGCACGCACCGCACTGGCCGGTGACCCGCTCAAAGCCCTCGAGTACGCCCAGGCGGCGATTGACGCTCAGGCCTATCAGGACGCCGGTTACCCGAAAAAGGAAGTGCCGTTGTCCGTTGCTGCCTGGGTTGCCAAGGGCCGGTCGGCCAAACAGTCGGCCGAGCAGATCCTCGACAAGGCTGCCCAACTCAGCGAGAACCTTCTGACCCTGCGCACCTTGCGCCTGAAAGCCAAGAGCCAGATACGTGCGTACGCGAGCAAGAGCCAGATGGATCAGGCTCGCGCTGCCGCCGATGAGGCGCTGCAGGCCATTCGTCAGCTGACGGCCAACCCGGCTCCGTAATCGCCATTCGCTTCACCCAAGCCCACTTCATTGTGGGCTTTTTATTTTCAGGAACAGAAACGCTAGCGCCGTTGCGAAAGTCTTCGTGCCGCCACGTTTCATTTGTCATTACAGAGGAACAAGCACCCATGGATTACCCAAAAAGTGTCCCCAGCGTCGGCCTGGTCGATGGCCGCTTCGTCGATGAAAACCCGGTGGCGGGAACGCCCGGTTCGTTGATTCCGGCGGTGTGGGGCAACAGCGTTACACAAGAGATTCTCAACGTGATTACCGGCGCCGGGCTGGCAGCCGCCGAGACCGATACAGCTCAGTTGTACAAGGCGATTCAGTCGATCGTCGGCAACACCAGTCCGATGCGATCAGTCATTACACGATTGGCGGCTTCCAAAACATTGTCCGCGCAAGAGCTCGGCCTGGTGCTGATTGACGGCAGTCCCGGAGCCTTGACCCTTTTGTTGCCTCCCGCCGACGTCGCTCTTGGCGTGCGTGACGTGATTGTTCGTCGCGTGGACAACAGCGGAAACCGTATGGTCATCCAGGCCTCCGGCACTGACCGCATACGCTTTCACACCCATCTCTCGCCGAGTGGTTATCCATTCTTCGTATTGATGGGCGGCGGTGACTGGTGGCATTTGCGCAGCGACGGTGCTGGCAGTTGGTGGCCTGTGGGGCGCTTCGACAACACGCCACTGGGGCGGCCGTTTTTTGAAACCACCATCGTGCTCAGTCCTGGTGGATATGGTGCGCTGAACGGCACGCTGATGAATCGTGCCGAATGGCCTTGGCTGTGGGACCACGCGCAGCGCTCCGGAATGCTCAATACCGAAGCCACCCGCGTGGGCAACGAGGGCAACTGGACGCCGGGTGATGGTGCTCTGACATTTCGAGGCCCGGAGTTGCGTGGCGAGTTCCTGCGCGTACTGGACGAAGGCCGCAACGTCGACTCGGGCCGCATGATGGGCAGCAACCAGGCGGGTACGGTGCACTCGTATGCCATGGGGGCTCAGGGCGGGGGAGCCATTGGCTCACGTTGGTCTGACAGTCTGGCGGCGGTCGGCGCGCAGACTCACGAAACGAAAACCTACTCCACGCCTACCAACGGAGGCCCGATCTACCCTGCCGGCACCAGCTATCAGATGGATACGGCCAACACGCTTTTGTATTCCTTCTCATCCCGTCCCCGCAACGTTGCCTATCCCGGCCGCATGAAAGTCATCTGAGGTTTTTTCAATGTTCAATTATCTGGTCGATGACGCTGGCGCCCTGGTGGGGCCGGTGGAGTTTTTCGTGACGCCCGGAATCGGCGTTCAATTACCAGCCAATGCCGTTCAACTGGCTTACGAGTTGCCGGCGGCAGAGCAGGGGCGCACGTGGGCGATGTCCAACGGCGTTCCGCGTGAACTGATTGATCTGCGCGGCATCGTGTACCGCAAGGACAACGGTGCCCAGCAGACCTGGAGCGAATTGGGTGCGCTGACGGATGAGTTCACCGCGCAACCTTGCCCGGACGAGTTTCATGTCTGGCAGGACAACGGGTGGGTGCTCGATGAGCAACGACACCGGTCGGATCTCACTACCAAAGTCCTCAATCAACGCGACACGCTGCTGCGCGACGCCGTCCTGCGCATCGCCCCCCTGCAATACGCCGAAGACATCGGCGATGCCAGCCACGAAGAGCAACTGCAATTGCTCGAATGGAAGCTCTACAGCGTGGAGCTGAACCGCATCGAAAAACAGGCCGGCTTTCCCGGCGAAGTCACTTGGCCGACGGTGCCCGGCGCAAGCGTAACCAACTGATTGCAGCACAGGGAACAGCATCTACGCGATCGACCAACTCTTCGCGCCTGAGTTTGTCGCGGCGATGGTTCCGGTGCCCGAGGGCGTCAACGTTGAAATCGGTGAGCCAATGATCCTGCCGCGAGCCCGTTTCAGACCTTCGCTGAACGGCCGGCGGAGCCAGCAGGGTTCACGGCAGTTTCTGCCTGACGCAACCGGATGCCGATGTATTCACATTCAGGAGACAGGTAATGGATTATCCAAAAAACATTCCCAGCGCAGGTTTGGTGAATGGCAGGTTTGTTGACGAAAACCCTCTGACCGGAACACCAGGTTCGTTGATTCCGGCGAGTTGGGGAAATGGCGTGACGCAAGAGATTCTTGAAGTCATCAAGAGCGCAGGGACGGCCGCCGATGAAAGTGATAACACTCAGCTCAGGGCGGCAATCGATACGCTGATCTCGAAGAAGCAAAGCGACAGTCTGGCCAGTCAGGAAGACGCTGAGGCGGGGATCAGCAACAACCGGTTGATGACGCCGTTACGAGTGTTTCAATCCATAGCGAAAAAGATGCAACAGGCGACAGAGTCGCTGATGGGGATTGCAAAAGTTGCTTCTCAGGCAGAGGTCAACGCCGGTGTCAGTGACACCTCTGTCGTGACCCCTAAAAAACTCAGGCTCGGGTTCATGGTGAGGCTGGGGGCATCGGGTTACGTCGTTTTCCCCTCGTGGATGGGTGGAGTGATTATCCAGTGGATCACCGGGGGGGCCAGCCAGGCGGGGAATAACGGTTACGGCGATCTGAACCTATGGCCGCTGGTCTTTCCCAACGCACTGTTCCTTGCAGTCGCTACCCATGAAGGCACGGCAGCCGGAACGCAGCTGATCTGGAACAACAACGCGACCGTGAGTCGGCAGGCAGGCATCAATGTTCGTTGTCCTGAATGGCCGTCAGGCTCCATTGCCGCTCGTGTCATCGGAATAGGATATTGAGTATGTATTACTTTTCTCCGGCCACTTCCGGCTTTTATCACTCCGATCTACACGGCACCAACATCCCCGCGGACGCGTTTGAATTAAGCGAAGGCGAGTATTGCGCGCTGGTCTCGAACGCTCCAAAAGGAACCGTGCTTGGCCTGACTGCCAACGGACGCCCGGAACGGGTGCTACTGGCTGAACAAACTCTTGATGCCACAGAACGGGCCTGGCGAGACAAGGTATTGGATCGCACTCAGTGGCTGGTTCTTCGCGATGCCGAAGAGCTGGAAATCGGCGAGGGCACCACACTGCGCGCCGAAGAATTCAAACAACTGCTCGCCTACCGACAGGACCTGCGCGACTGGCCCAATGATCCGGAGTTTCCGGATGCGCGTTCGCGTCCGCTAGAGCCGGATTGGCTGGAAGGTGTGCTGCGAGCAAACAACTGAGCGGATTGCCCGATGCGGCAACACCGGACTATCAAGGAAAATCATTATGGACTACCCCAAAAGTGTCCCTGGGTCAGGTCTGGTCGACGGCAGATTCGTCGACGAAGACGCGATCGCCGGCACCCCTGGATCGTTGATACCTGCGAGCTGGGGCAACAGCGTTACTCAGGAAATTCTCGGCGCGATTACCGCCGCAGGCCTTAAGCCTGACGAGCAGCAGACCGATCAATTGGCGCAGGCAATTCGTCAATTGGCAAAGCCCGATCCGCTGCAACAATTTCCGGTGCAGGTGTATCGCCGGAACGTACTGATCAATGGCGGGTTTGATATCTGGCAACGCGGTCCAACCAACCTCGGGCCAAACATTGGCGGCTATGTGGCTGATCGTTTTCGTTGCGACTGGAATGGCAGTGCAGGAGTCGCCATATCTCAGCAGGGTTTTGCACCCGGTCAAACGGAAGTCGCCGACGAGCCGCGGTTTTTCCTGCGGTGGCAACAAACCCAGGCGGGAGCCGGAGCCACCGTACACAGAATCTCCCAAGCTATTGAGTCGGTACGAACCCTGGCAGGTAAAAACGCCACCGTTACATTCTGGGCCCGGTCCGATGCGGCCCGGCCATTAAGAGTGTCGGTTACTCAGAACTTCGGTTCTGCAGGCTCCGAATCTGTTGAAAGAACCATCGATGTTTTCCAGTTGGGCACATCGTGGAAGAAGTACAGCGCAACGTTTCAAGTCTCGGGCATTGCCGGGAAAATGCTGGGCGCCAGCAACTTTCTGAGGCTTGCGTTTGACCTGCCTTTGAATGTGCTGCAGACCGTGGATCTGGCGCAGATCCAAATGGAGGAAGGACCGGTATCCACACCTTTCGAGTATCGTCCAGTGGCTGAAGAGTTGATGCTTTGCCAGCGTTACTTCGAGAAGTCCTTTGCCACTTCGTTGCCGGTACGGGCGAACAATGGCTCTAGCACCTGCATTTCAACGTTCACGCAAGCGGCGCCTGCCAATAGCGGTCAGTTCGCGATGACGACAGGCATGTTGGTGCAAAAGAGGGTGTTACCTACCGTCGTCATGTATTGCCCTGGCAATACCAGCAATCAGGTGTGGAATCAGTCCGTGGGGCCATGTACCGGCAGTATTGTGCAGGGATTGACGGAGCGTGCCATTTCGTTTGCCACCGTTACCCCGGTCGGCAGCTTGCCCGGTCAGACCTTGCAGATCGAATGGACTGCCGACGCCGAATTTTAGGAGAAACCATGAGTTATCAATTGACCGCCAACGGCGTTCTTCGTCTGAGCGACCTGGCATATGTTCCACAGGATCCTGCCAATCGGGATTGGCTGGAATATCAAGCGTGGCTGTTGTCCGGTGGCCAGGTGTTGCCCTCGAATGAAGCATTTGAGGAATCTGCACCGAACAGCACCCTGACAACTCTGGCAAAAAAATGGCTGGGGGGCGTTGGTCGCCAACCGTGATTCAATCGGCGTATCCAGGGAGGATCGAGCATTATGCAAATTACTGAAGACAACCTACTCACCATCATGCCCAACGCCCGCCGCCAAGCGGGCGTTTTTGTTTCTGCACTCAACGATGCCATGTCTCGCCATCGTATCGACACGCCCAAGCGCGTGGCGGCGTTTCTCGCGCAAATCGGACACGAGTCGGGGCAGTTGCAGTACGTGCGCGAGCTGGGTAACAACCAATACCTGAGCAAGTACGACACCGGTACGCTGGCCTTGCGTCTGGGTAACACGCCCGAGGCCGATGGCGACGGGCAGAAGTATCGAGGGCGCGGACTGATCCAGATCACCGGCCGCACCAACTATCGCCAGTGCAGCCTCGGGCTGTTCGGTGACGAGCGCTTGCTGGCGCTGCCGGAACTGCTGGAACAACCGCAATGGGCGGCCGAATCCGCGGCGTGGTTCTGGGCGCAGAACGGCCTGAACGCGCTGGCCGACCGTGATGAGTTCAACAGCATCACCCGGCGTATCAACGGCGGGTTGAACGGATTGCAGGATCGCCTGGAACTCTGGGGGCGGGCGAGGGCGGTGTTATGCCTGCCTTCGGTCTGAGCGTCTGGCGGCTAGTGGGCATGGTGCTGCTGGCCGCAGGTTCGGCGGAGCTGGCCTGGCAGTTTCAGGACTGGCGCTACGGCCGCCAACTGGCCGAGCAGGCCCGACAGCATGCCGAAACCCTCAATCAACTGACTCAGGCTGCCGCCTCGGCGCAGAAGGCCGAGCAGAACAAGCGTCTGGCCCTGGAGCAACGGCTCGCGGCCAGTGAACAAACCCACTACCGAGCACTGAACGATGCCCAACGTGATCAGGATCGCCTGCGCGATCGTCTTGCCACTGCTGATCTGCGCCTGTCAGTCCTCATCGACGCAGGCGACGCTGCCCAAGGCTGCGGTGTGCCAGCCTCCACCGGCGCCAGCAGCGTGGATCATGCAGCCGTACGCGCCCGACTTGACCCGGCGCATGCTCGACGAATTGTCGCCATCACCGGCGAAGGCGACCGCGGACTGATTGCCTTGCAGGCCTGTCAGGCCTATATCAGGGCGCTGGCGCCTGCACATTTTGAATAAGCTTGTGTATTGAAAGCGCAACCGGCTCGTGTACGGTGGTACCCATTCCATCCGATCCGGAGCGCGCCGTGAAAGAAATCACTCAACTGGCGGCCGAACTTGGCCGACGTCTGCAGTTGCTCAATGCCCACGTCACTACGGCCGAGTCCTGCACCGGTGGCGGGATTGCCGAAGCCATCACCCGCATTCCGGGGAGTTCGGCGTGGTTCGAGGCCGGCTACGTGACGTACTCCAACCGACAGAAAACCCAGCAACTGAATGTCCCCGCCGAACTGTTCGGCACGGTGGGTGCCGTGAGTCGCGAAGTGGTCGAAGCCATGGTGCGCGGTGCGCAGAAACACAGTCGAGCGCGTTTTGCCGTAGCGGTCAGCGGTATCGCCGGGCCGGACGGCGGTTCACCGAACAAGCCGGTGGGCACGGTGTGGCTGGCCTGGGGTGTGGGTGATGCGGTTTCCAGCGAGGTTCAGCACTTCCCCGGCAACCGCGATGAAGTCCGCCGACAAACGGTGAAGGCCGCGCTAGAGGGGCTCTTGCGACTAGCGGCACGAGAAATCGAAAATCAGGGGTAGGCGATCCGCGAACGCTGTGGAATAATACTGGCTACTTATACAGGTGTTGGCCGTCAGGCCTTATTGATTACGTGAGGACTTTAATGGACGACAACAAGAAGAAAGCCTTGGCTGCGGCCCTGGGTCAGATCGAACGTCAATTCGGCAAGGGTGCCGTAATGCGTATGGGCGATCAGGATCGTCAGGCGATCCCGGCCATTTCCACCGGCTCTCTGGGTCTGGACATCGCGCTCGGCATCGGCGGCCTGCCAAAAGGTCGTATTGTTGAAATCTACGGTCCTGAATCTTCCGGTAAAACCACACTGACGCTGTCCGTGATCGCCCAGGCTCAAAAAGCCGGCGCGACCTGCGCCTTCGTCGACGCTGAACACGCCCTCGACCCTGAGTATGCCGGCAAGCTGGGCGTCAATGTCGACGACCTGCTGGTTTCCCAGCCGGATACCGGCGAGCAGGCCCTGGAAATCACCGACATGCTGGTGCGCTCCAACGCCGTTGACGTGATCATCGTCGACTCCGTGGCCGCCCTGGTGCCGAAGGCTGAAATCGAAGGCGAAATGGGTGACATGCACGTGGGCCTGCAAGCCCGTCTGATGTCCCAGGCGCTGCGTAAAATCACCGGTAACATCAAGAATGCCAACTGCCTGGTAATCTTCATCAACCAGATCCGCATGAAGATCGGCGTGATGTTCGGCAGCCCGGAAACCACCACCGGTGGTAACGCGTTGAAGTTCTACGCCTCGGTTCGTCTCGACATCCGCCGTACCGGCGCGGTGAAGGAAGGCGACGAAGTGGTTGGTAGCGAAACCCGCGTCAAGGTCGTGAAGAACAAGGTAGCTTCGCCGTTCCGTCAGGCCGAGTTCCAGATTCTCTACGGCAAGGGTATCTACCTGAACGGCGAGATGATCGACTTGGGCGTGCTGCACGGTTTCGTCGAGAAGTCCGGCGCCTGGTATGCCTATGAAGGCACCAAGATCGGTCAGGGCAAGGCCAACTCGGCCAAGTTCCTGGCAGACAACCCGGAAGTCGCGGCCAAGCTCGAGAAGCAACTGCGTGACAAGCTGCTGTCGCCAGCCGTGATCGCTGATTCCAAGGCTTCTGCGGTCAAAGAGACCGAAGATGACCTGGCTGACGCTGACATCTGATTGCACCGATGACAACCGCCGTACTCGATACCCTCGTCGCGGTGCGGCGAACTGCCATGGACCTGCTCGCACGCCGCGAGCACGGTCGAGTCGAGCTGACGCGTAAGCTGCGTCAGCGTGGCGCTCCACCCGAGATGATCGAAACAGCCCTCGACCGATTGACGGAAGAAGGCCTGCTTTCCGAAGCCCGTTATCTGGAAAGCTTTGTTTCTTACCGCGCCCGTTCAGGCTATGGCCCGTTGCGGATTCGAGAAGAACTCAGCCAGCGCGGCCTGCAGCGTGCCGATATCGAACTTGCCTTGCGCGAGAGCGGTATCAGTTGGCAGGAACAGCTAACAGACACGTGGCAAAGGAAGTTCTCTGGACAACTTCCCGTCGACGCCAAGGAGCGAGCCAGGCAAGGCCGGTTTCTGGCATACAGGGGGTTCTCAATGGAGATGATCAACCGCTTGTTCAGCGGCAGAGGGATGGACGATTAAAACGATTCAATAAAAAACGGCCCGCTATTTCGATAGCGGGCCGTTTTTTTTTGCCTTCAGATTACCTTCGACGGTTCGCGGTTGTGCTGCGTCGTTTGAGGCCTGGACTGGGCCCAGTTTTCCGGCAGGTTGATGAAATCCACCAGCTCACGCAGGCGCCCGTGATCCCGGGCGTTGAAGGCGAAAGCCAGCCGGACCAGATGACTGTATTGCGCCTCGTCGTGTTCCTCGCCACTGTAGGCGTGTTGATGGAACCGGTCACTCAGACACAGATCGGCAAAGGCTTCCTGCATATGATCAAGGGCCTGATCGCTCAGTTTGTGGTTCATGCGAATGACAAACTGGCGCTTGAGCCAGCGGCTGGAATGGAAGTTGCCGTAGAACTGATTGATCTGTTCCACCGCCTCATCAACGCTGTAGACCAGCCGCATCAGTTTCAGATCGGTTGGCAGGATGTAGCGGTTTTCCTCCAGTTGCTGGCGGATGAAATCCAGTGCTCCTTGCCAGAACGTGCCCCCCGGCACATCCAGCAATACCACCGGCACCAGTGGGCTCTTGCCGGTCTGGATCAGGGTCAGGACTTCCAGTGCTTCGTCCAGCGTACCGAAGCCACCGGGGCACAGCACCAACGCGTCGGCTTCTTTGACGAAGAACAGTTTGCGCGTGAAGAAAAAGTGAAACGGCAGCAGATTGCCGGTGCCATTCACGGTGGGATTGGCATGCTGTTCGAAGGGCAGGGTGATGTTGAATCCCAGGCTGTTGTCGCGGCCCGCTCCTTCATGGGCAGCCGCCATGATTCCACCGCCGGCACCGGTAATGACCATCATGTCCGATCTCGTCAGGGCTGCGCCCAGTTCACGGGCCATGGCGTACAGCGGATGCTCGACGGGGGTGCGCGCCGAGCCGAATACGGTGACCTTGCGCCGGCCCCTGAACTGCTCGAGCGTGCGGAACGCCTGCTCCAGCTCCCGCAGGGCTTGCAGGGTGATCTTGGCGTTCCAGCGATTGTGGTCTTCCTGGGCCATGCGCAGCACGGTCAGGATCATGTCGCGGTAGATGGGAATATTCGGACTGTTGGGTGAAACCAGGTTGAGTTGTTCTTCGACCTTGCCGGTGAGGTCGTGGCCGCTTTCCTGAAAATGACGGCTGAGCAGGTCATTCGGTTGGTAAGGCATGCAACTTCTCCTTCTGCACAGAGCCTTCGGCCCTGACGTGCGGCGTCAGTGCCGCGCTGCAAGAAAAAACAAACGCCCGGCAGCTCCTTTCCTGCCGTGAAGTGATCAACGTGAATACTTTGAATCTAGACCCTCGAAGCATTTTTCGCTGCATCCAGCATTGCGCCACAAAGTCTTGCCTGGCAACTGCTTATTGTCGTTTTGCGAAGTGCTTTCACCGCTCGTCCGATGTCGCACCGAGGGCAAAATGCTCTGATTTACTAAGTTAAAGGCGCCGTACGACAACTTTGCGTCAGCGAGCGTACGCAAGGTGCATGCGATTCAAGGATTTGCGGGTGGCAAGGAGGCAGGACACATGACCAGAGTCATTCTGGAGATCGATACACAACTGTATCGAATGTTGAAGGCATCGGCCGAGACCAATCATGTGAGTCTCGAAGAGGAGTGCTGCCGACGTCTTTCGGGAGGGGAGCGCCGCTCGCGCTATCTGCAGGCTTTACTGGCCGAACTGCGCGCCGAGGATGAACAGCGGCGCGCCAATTCGCGATGATTACTTTTTCTTCGCCGGAGCCGCTTTCGGGCAGTCCGATTCCTGATAACTGGCCGAACCGATGGCCCTGTTGGTCTTCACTTCGCTGAAGTCATAACGCATGACGGCCCCTTTGGCCATCAACTTGCGGTACGACGGGTTGTTGCAGACCGAAGCACCCAGCTGGAAATACACGGCCTTGGGATCGGCACGCATCTTGTCGGCATGACTTGCCTGGACGCTCAGGTGGTTGATCAGCGTGGTGCCTTCGACGGTGTAACCCTGATCGAGGATGTCTTCGTTGATCGCCCGTGGCGTGCCGACGCTGCTTTGTGCAGCGACGTTTTGCAGCTCTTTGTTCAGGTTCTGCTCTTTCAGGGACGCAGCCTGTACGCTGAAGGACAACGCCAGCGCGATGGCCGCGGTAGGAACGATAAGGCGCAGCATGAAACTCTCCTGATTCAGTGACTGGTGGTTCGACCAGCCCCGGGGCTGTGCGTTCAGTGGCGGCGAATTATAGGGGAGCCGGTCGGGAGGGTACAGGCTTGTGCTCGTTGCTCTGATAAACTGCCGGCCTTTATTGCCTTGCCGAGAGTTGTTCGTGTCGAGTTTTCCTGTCAGTCGGCGTCGCCCGCAATGAACCATGCCCCCAACGCCGTGGCCCGCCTGCGCGATCAGCGCGAGGACGAGGGAATCAAGCCGATCCAGGCCCGTGGTTTTCGCTCCGAGCGTTGCCGCGACTGCCGGGTAATCATCAGCCATTGCCTGTGCGCCTGGCGCCCGACCGTTGAAACCCGCTCCGGTGTCTGCCTGATCATGACCGGCAAGGAAGTGTTCAAGCCAAGCAACACAGGCTGGTTGATCGCCGACATCGTGCGGGACAATCACGCCTTCATCTGGTCGCGGACCGAACCGGACGAGCAACTGCTGGCGCTGTTGAACGACCCGCAATGGCAGCCGTATCTGGTGTTTCCCGGCGAGTACGTCGAGCCGTCGCGGGTGACCAATACCGTGGATCTCGATAGCAGCAAGCGTCCGCTGTTCATTTTGCTGGACGCGACCTGGACCGAGGCGCGCAAGATCTTCCGCAAGAGCCCGTACTTCGATCGCCTGCCGATCCTCAGTCTGCTGCCCGACAAGCTGTCGCGTTATCGCCTGCGCCGCTCGACCCGCAGCGAGCACCTGTGCACCGCCGAAGTCGCGGCGCTGTGCCTGGAACTGGCAGGTGATACGGATGCCGCCTCGGCGCTGGACGCCTATTTCGATGTGTTCAGCCAGCATTACCTGGGCGCCAAGCAGCAGCTTGAGGTGAATGTATCGACACCGGCCCATGCCGAGTTGTTGCCTTTTATAGCAAACCCGCAGCCGGTGCCGGCCTGATCCTGGCCCATACTGCTAAAGCAGTGGCCGTGTTGCTTGACCACCCCGGCTTCGCTGGGCATGCTTGGCGCCGATTGGGGTACGGCCAAGGTTTGAAACGCCGTTTTTGTCCGTGATTGGCGTTGAACGTGCCCCTGTGGATGCCGCCGCACAAGCGTCGGCATCTTGAGTTGCCTTGGCGAGTCCCGAATGCATCGGGTCTGCCATCAAAAACAGGATCATTTGAAAAATGGCCACATACGACATCCTGATTGCCGATGATCACCCTCTTTTTCGTAGCGCACTGCATCAAGCGGTGACGATGGGCCTTGGTCCGGATGTACGAATGGTGGAAGTGGCGAGCATCGCCGAGCTGGAGGCGCGCCTGACCGAGAAGGCCGACTGGGATCTGGTGCTGCTGGACCTGAACATGCCGGGCGCTTTCGGGTTTTCCGGGCTGGTGATGTTGCGCGGACAGTACCCGCAGATTCCGGTGGTGATGGTCTCGGCGCAGGAAGAAGCTTCGGTGATGGTCAAGTCGCGGGAGTTCGGTGCCAGCGGTTTCATTCCCAAGTCGAGCGACCTGAGCGTGATTCAGGAAGCGGTACGCAAAGTGTTGGACGGCGATGTGTTCTGGCCGCCCCAGGCGTTCGAGGCCGTCAGTGTTTCCGACGAGGCCAAGGCTGCCAGCGATGGCCTGGCGAGCCTTACGCCCCAGCAGTTCCGGGTGCTGACCATGGTCTGCGAAGGCTTGCTCAACAAGCAGATTGCTTATGAGTTGAGCGTATCGGAAGCGACCATCAAGGCCCACGTCACGGCGATCTTTCGCAAGCTGAACGTGCGGACCCGCACCCAGGCGGCTTTACTCTTGCAACAACTTGAGTCAATTCCGAGCCAGTAATACCAGGCCTCTTCACGCTTTTTTGACTTTCGTTGAACTAGCTTCCCCACTTCTTTTTGGTCGGTTGTGTATTTTATGTCACCTTTCAAGGGCCAGACGGGCCTCAAACGCATCCTCAACGCTTCCGGTTACTCGCTGGACGGCCTGCGCGCTGCCTTCACCGGCGAAGCGGCGTTCCGTCAGCTGGTGCTGCTTAACGTAGTACTGATTCCGCTGACGTTCTTCCTGAATGTCAGCCGTGTCGAGCAGGCGTTGCTGATCGCCGTGTGCCTGCTGGCGCTGATCGTCGAGCTGCTGAATTCCGCAGTGGAGGCGGCTATCGACCGCATTTCCCTGGAACTGCACCCGCTGTCCAAGAATGCCAAGGACATGGGCAGCGCCGCGCAATTCGTGGCACTGAGCATGATTGCCCTGGTGTGGGCGGTGATTCTGCTTTAAGCGATTGTCGGCAGGACGATCTCGTCGCTGCGCTGGACCCCGGCGGTGAAGGCGCGGCACAGATCGAGAAACTCGCGCATGGCGGAGGTCTGGTACTTCTGTTTGTGCCAGATGAAGTAGAACTGCCGCGCCAGATCCAGATCCGGCGTCTCCACCGGTACCAGACTGCCGCGCCGAAAGGCATCACGCAGCGCCAGGCGCGAAATACAGCCAATCCCCAAACCTGATTCCACGGCGCGTTTGATCGCTTCGGTGTGTTCCAGCTCCAGACGAATGTTCAGCGCACTGCGATGGTGACGCATGGCCTGATCGAAAGTCAGGCGGGTGCCGGAGCCTTGTTCGCGCAGAATCCACGCTTCGTGGGTCAACTCCTCCATCGTCGCGCTACCGCGTTTGGCCAGTGGATGCTGCGGGGCGCAGAACACCACCAGTTCATCCTCGACCCAGCTCTGCACTTCGATGTCCGGATGGCTGCAATCGCCTTCGATTAGACCCAGATCAATTTCGTAATGCGCCACCTGTTGCACGATATTGGCAGTGTTCTGCACGTGCAGCTTTACCTGGCTTTCCGGGTGACGCTGCATGAAGCCGCCGATCAACAGGGTGGCCAGGTAATTGCCAATGGTCAGGGTCGCGCCCACCGACAGCGAGCCGAAACCGGATTTGCCGTTGAGCAGGTCCTCGATTTCCTTGGCCTGATCGAGCAGGGCCACCGCTTGCGGCAACAACTGTTTGCCGAGGGCGTTGAGGCTCAGGCGTTTGCCGGCGCGATCGAACAGCTGGCAGCTGGACTGGCGCTCCAGTTCGGTGATGGAAGTGCTGGCGGCCGATTGCGACAGGTTGAGCAGGCCCGCAGCACGGGACACGCTCTCCTGCTGGGCGACAGCGACGAAGACTTGCAGTTGACGAAGAGTAAATCGCATATCGATATAACCGATAACCCTTATCTTAATAATCCAGTTAACAGATATTGTCGGCGCTATTAGAATGCGATGCAATTGCGCACCGTCGGCATCCTTTAATGCGAGCCGGGCAAGCGCAGATCAATCTCCAGGAGTCCCACGTACATGAGCAACATGAACCACGAGCGTGTCCTCAGTGTTCATCACTGGAACGACACTCTGTTCAGCTTCAAGTGCACCCGCGATCCGGGCCTGCGCTTCGAGAACGGTCAGTTCGTGATGATCGGCCTGCAACAGCCCAACGGCCGCCCGCTTATGCGCGCTTACTCGATCGCCAGCCCGAACTGGGAAGAGCATCTCGAGTTCTTCAGCATCAAGGTGCCTGATGGTCCGCTGACCTCCCAGCTGCAGCACCTGAAGGAAGGCGACGAGATCATCATCTCGAAAAAACCGACCGGCACCCTGGTGCTCGACGACCTGAACCCGGGCAAGCACCTGTACCTGCTGAGCACCGGCACCGGTCTGGCGCCGTTCATGAGCGTGATCCAAGACCCGGAAACCTACGAGCGCTTCGAGAAAGTGATCCTGGTTCACGGTGTTCGTTACGTCAACGAAGTCGCCTACCGCGAATTCATCACCGAGCACCTGCCGCAGAACGAGTTCTTCGGCGAAGCGCTGCGTGACAAGCTGATCTACTACCCGACCGTGACCCGTGAACCGTTCGAGAATCAGGGCCGTCTGACCGACCTGATGCGCAGCGGCAAGCTGTTCAGCGACATCGGCCTGCCACCGATCAACCCGCAGGACGACCGCGCGATGATCTGCGGCAGCCCGAGCATGCTCGACGAGACCAGCGAAGTGCTCGACAGCTTCGGCCTGAAGATCTCGGCGCGTATGCGCGAGCCGGGTGACTACCTGATCGAGCGTGCATTCGTCGAGAAATAATCCCGACGATGCCGATAGAAAAGCCCGCGTTGCCTGAGAAGGCAGCGCGGGCTTTTTCGTTTCCGCGATTCAGTCAGCGGCGGGAATCACTTCCAGAACGCGGATCTGTTCGGGCGTCGGGTAGTGCCAACGAACGTCCAGATCCCAGAACTGCGCGCCGTATTCGCGTTCAGGCACGGGCGTCTGATACGCCGGACGCGGATCCTGGGCCAGGCATTGCTCGATCAACTCGACCAGCGGCTCGGCCAGGCGCTGAGCGTGCGTGTGCGCCTGTTGCAGCGCCGCGTCCGTCCACTGCACGTCGATCAGTTGCGGCGCGGCACTGGCGATGCTGTTGGAGGCGTCAGCAATGATGTCGGCGTACGGCACGTAGGGTTTGATGTCGAGAATCGGCGTGCCGTCCAGCAGATCGATGCCGGAGATGAACAGGCGATTGGCTTCGACCTTGTCCAGTTTCACCACCGACTGACCAATGCCGTTCGGCCGGTGAGTGGCGCGGGTGGCGAACACGCCCATGGACTTGTTGCCACCCAGACGGGGAGGGCGGACCTTCAGTCGCGGCTTTTCCTCCAGCGCCTGATGGAACAGGAACAGCAGCCAGACGTGACTGACCTGCTCCAGCCCCTGCACTGCGTCGCCCTGGTCGAACGGCGCCACCAGCTCCAGCACGCCACGGGCGGCGGGGGCCAGTTGCGGCTGGCGCGGGATGGCGAACTTCTCCTTGAAGCAGGAGCGGACGAAGCCGATGGGGGAGACGCTGTAAGTCATGGTTTGCATTCGAAGCGGAGCAGGGCGGGCATGATAACCCGTCCGGCCGCGTCGCCGATCTAAAGACTGAACCCGCCATCCAGCGGAATGACATTTCCGGTCATGTAGGCCCCGGCAGTGCTCGCCAGGCTGATCGCCAGCGCCGCCATTTCCTCTTCACGGCCCCAGCGTTTCATCGGGATCAGCGCGGTGTCTTCGGCCAACGCCCGCTGGTCGCTGACGATGTGCCGGGTCATCTTGCTCGGGAAACGCCCCGGCGCGATGACGTTGACGTTGATGTGCTGGCTCACCAGTTCACGGGCGAGGATTCGTGACAATTGATGAAGCGCCGCTTTGCTCGGCCCATAGGCGTAGGCCTGTTCGCCGAAGGAAGAGATGCCGGCCACCGAACCGATGTTGATGATCCGTGCCGGATTCGCCGCCGAGCCCGCCTTGCGCAGCAACGGCAGAAACTGCTGGATGCAACTGAACACCGACGTCACGTTGAGCTGCATGACCTTTTCCCAGCCCTTGACCGGGTAGCTCTCCAGCGGCGCGCCCCAGGTGGTACCGGCGTTGTTCACCAGAATGTCCAGATGAGTGATCTGCTCGCCCAGTCGCGCGGCCAGCTCTTTTACGCCTTCTTCCGTCGCCAGATTCGCCGCCATGCCCAGACAAGTGCCCAGAGCACTGAGTTCTTCAGCGGTTTGATGGCAGGCTTCAGCGTCACGGGAGCAGACGTACACACGGGCGCCGGCCTCGACAAACGCCTTGGCGATCATTTTGCCGATACCACGGGTGCCGCCGGTCACCAGGGCGGTGCGGCCTTGCAGGGAGAAATACGGGTGCATGGCGAATCCTGAGGGCTAGGGTTCAGTACACCCTAGTCGCCGGCCGCGAAAAGCGGAGCCACTATTTTTTGAGGGAATGGAGAGGCATGCATGAAAACGGCGACCGAAGTCGCCGTTTTTTCAAGGATCAGCCGCGAATGCGCAGGGTCAGGCCCTTGAGGAAATTGCGCAGCAACTGGTCGCCGCACGGGCGGTAGTTGGTGTGGCCGACCTTGCGGAACAACGCGCTCAGCTCAGGCTTGGACACCGGGAACTCGGCAGCCTTGAGGATCGCGTGCATGTCGTCTTCCTTCAGTTCGAAGGCCACGCGCAGTTTTTTCAGAATGATGTTGTTGGTCACCGGCACTTCGATCGGCTGCGGTGGACGGCTCTCGTCCTTGCCGCGCTTGAAGATCACCAGACCGTCGAGGAAGTGCGCGAGGACTTCGTCCGGGCAGCGCACGAAACCTTCTTCGTCTTCTTCCTTCTTGTCGAGCCAGGTCACCACGTCGGCAAGAGTTACGTCCATGCCACCCAGTTTGATGATTTCGACGACTTTCTTGTCGCTGATGTCGAGCATGTAGCGCACGCTACGCAATACGTCGTTATGAACCATGTTTGCAATCCTGATCGTTCGCTGTGGGCACCGCGCAGGCGCGATGCCGGAATGTATGGCGGCAACGGGGGCCTTAGAACTTCTCTTTACCGGACAGGTAGCGCCATTGGCCGGCTGGCACCTTGCCGATCGATACGCCGCCGATGCGGATACGGCGGATGCCGACGACCTTCAACCCGACCGCTTCGCAGAACTGGGCGATGATCCCCGGCTGTGGGTTCTTCATGGCGAAGCGCAGGCGGTTTTCGTTCTGCCAGCTGGCCTTGACCGGTGGCAGCTCCTTGCCCTTGTGGGTGAGGCCATGCTGCAGGCGATTGAGGCCGTGGGCGACCATGTCGCCTTCGACTTCGACCACGTATTCCTGCTCGATCTTCGCCGCGTCGGCGGTGAGCTTGCGCAGCACCTTCCAGTCCTGGGTGAACACCAGCAGGCCGCTGGCCTTGGGTTGCAGGTCGGCGCTGGCGGTCAGGCGCAGGAAGTGCCCGCGCAGCGGTCGCTTGCCGTAGCGGTGTTCTTCGCTGAGGGTGTCGGCGCTCAGCGACTGCATCGCCGTATCGACATCCATGCCGGCCGGCACGTTGAGCAGAATGGTCACCGGCTCCGGCGCAGTGGCCTTGGCGTCCTTGTCGAGTTCGACCTTTTGGTCGCCGACCTTGAACTGCGGCTCGTCGATGACTTCGCCGTCCACGGTGACCCAGCCGCCCTCGATGAACAGTTCGGCCTCCCGGCGGGAGCAACCGACCAGTTCGATGAGGCGTTTGGAGAGGCGAATCGGGTCAGTCATGACAGGGGCCGTAACAAAAAAGGGGTGGGCATTGTACCTGCCTGGCGCCGGTTAATCGCGATTGCATTTGTACCGTGTGGCTTTTAGCCGCGTACGGCGCGCTGTTCCGGTTGTTTCAGACGCATGTGCAGCAACGGATACGGCTGGCCCATGCCATCGACTTCCGACCGTCCGATCACCTCGAAGCCCTGCTTGAAGTAAAAACCCAGGGCCTGCGGGTTCTGCTCGTTGACGTCCAGTTCATCGGCGTTCAGGTGTTCCATGGCGTATCTCAGCAGCTTTTTGCCCAGGCCCTGGCCGCGATGCTCGGGGTCGATGAACAGCATTTCGATCTTGCCCGCCGCCACGCCGGCAAACCCGGTGATGCGCTGGTGGTTGTCCTTGGTACAGATCAGCATCACTGCGTCGAGGTAGCGGGTCAGCACCAGATTGCGCAACAGCTCGATATAGCTGTCCGGCAGAAAATCATGGGTCGCGCGAACCGAGACCTCCCAGACCCGGGTCAGTTCCTGATAATCGCTGAGTTTCGGTGTGTGGATGACCGAATGGTGACGCATGCCCGTTAGCCTCTTTGTCATCAATGAGGGAGTCCTTCCCCTCACAAACGATAGCCGTAAAAAAGCCCCGCATCTCGTAAAAGAGAGCGGGGCTTTTCGTATTTTTCGCGTTTAGATCTGTTCGGCCCAGAGGTCGTATTCGTCGGCGTCGGTCACTTTGCACCAGACCTTGTCGCCCGGCTTGAGGTTGCTGCCGTTGTCGATGAACACGTTGCCGTCGATTTCCGGAGCATCGAAGAAGCAGCGACCGACCGCGCCTTGCTCGTCGACTTCGTCCACCAGCACTTCGATCTCGCGGCCGATGCGCATCTGCAGACGGGCCGAGCTGATGGCCTGCTGGTGCGCCATGAAGCGTTCCCAGCGATCCTGCTTGACGTCGTCCGGGACGATGTCGAGGTTCAGGTCATTGGCCGGTGCGCCTTCGACCGGCGAGTACTGGAAGCAGCCGACGCGGTCGAGCTGGGCTTCGGTCAGCCAGTCCAGCAGGTACTGGAAGTCTTCTTCGGTTTCGCCGGGGAAGCCGACGATGAAGGTCGAACGGATGATCAGGTCCGGGCAGATCTCGCGCCAGTTCTTGATCCGCGCCAGGGTCTTGTCTTCGAACGCCGGGCGTTTCATCGACTTGAGGACTTTCGGGCTGGCGTGCTGGAACGGAATGTCCAGGTACGGCAGGATCTTGCCGGCGGCCATCAGCGGGATCAGCTCGTCGACGTGCGGGTACGGGTAAACGTAGTGCAGACGGACCCAGACGCCGAGGGTGCTCAGTGCTTCGCACAGTTCAGTCATGCGGGTTTTCACCGGCGCGCCGTTCCAGAAACCGGTGCGGTACTTGACGTCAACGCCGTAGGCGCTGGTGTCCTGGGAAATCACCAGCAGTTCCTTCACGCCGGATTTGACCAGACGTTGAGCTTCGTCGAGCACGTCGCCGACCGGACGGCTGACCAGTTTGCCGCGCATCGACGGGATGATGCAGAAGCTGCAGCTGTGGTTGCAGCCTTCGGAGATCTTCAGGTACGCGTAGTGACGCGGGGTCAGCTTGATGCCTTGCGGCGGCACCAGGTCGATCAGCGGGTTGTGATCCTGTTTCGGCGGTACGACTTCGTGGACGGCGTTGACCACTTGCTCGTACTGCTGCGGACCGGTGACGGCCAGCACGCTCGGGTGCACGTCACGGATGTTGCCTTCTTCCACGCCCATGCAGCCGGTCACGATGACCTTGCCGTTTTCCTTGATCGCTTCGCCGATGACTTCCAGGGATTCGGCCTTGGCCGAGTCAATGAACCCGCAGGTGTTGACCACGACCACGTCGGCGTCCTGATAGGTGGACACCACGTCATAGCCTTCCATGCGCAGCTGGGTCAGGATGCGCTCGGAGTCGACCAGTGCTTTCGGGCAACCCAGAGATACGAAGCCAACCTTTGGATTGGCCGGCGCAGGAGTGGTGGACATGTCTAACCTCGGTGTTTTGTGACGTCGCTTGCCTGGTTCGGAAGCCGACGGACGGGCGCTTGAAACGCGCCTCTGATCAAAAAGTGCGCAATTCTAGCGATGAGCAACGCACTTGACCAGCTTTATGCAGGGAAATACGACGAGTGCTGCGCTATGCTTCGCGCCGTGAAGCTTTACCGATTTTTTACAGTCAACAAAACGTCTGTAACAACAGGTAAAACAGCGCATGCTGCACCACAAAGCATAGTGCTTCATTCAAAGAAGCCGGTTCGAGAATCAGGAGTGTTGGATGGGTCAGGCAAGTAGTCAGGCGGCGGGCGCCGAGCATTCGGCTGCAAAACCGCTGAGCATGCTGGTCGCGGCAGTCGGGGTAGTTTACGGCGACATCGGCACGAGCCCGTTGTACACCCTCAAAGAAGTGTTTTCCGGCGGTTACGGCGTACCAGTCAATCACGATGGAGTGCTGGGCATTCTGTCGTTGATCTTCTGGTCGCTGATCTGGGTCGTATCGATCAAGTACATGATGTTCGTCCTGCGCGCCGACAACCAGGGCGAAGGCGGGATCATGGCACTGACCGCGCTGGCACGGCGGGCGGCGGGCAAGCGCAGGACGTTGCGTTCGCTACTGGTGGTTTGCGGCCTGATCGGCGCGGCGCTGTTCTACGGCGACAGCATGATTACCCCGGCAATTTCCGTGCTCTCGGCCATTGAAGGTCTGGGACTGGCGTTCGATGGCATCGACCACTGGGTCGTGCCGCTGTCACTGGTGGTGCTGGTGGGCCTGTTCCTGATCCAGCGTCACGGTACGGCGCGGATCGGCATTCTCTTCGGGCCGATCATGGTCACCTGGTTCCTGGTGCTCGGAGCCCTTGGCGTCTATGGCATCAGCCATTCCCCGGAAGTGCTGAAGGCACTGAACCCGATCTGGGCCGTGCGTTTCTTCATGGTGCATGCCGGCATGGGCGTGGCGATCCTCGGCGCCGTGGTGCTGGCGCTGACCGGTGCCGAAGCGCTGTATGCCGACATGGGCCACTTCGGGCGCAAGCCGATTGCCCGGGCGTGGTTCCTGTTGGTGCTGCCGGCGCTGGTGCTCAATTACTTCGGTCAGGGCGCCTTGCTGCTGGAGAACCCGGACGCCGCGCGCAACCCGTTCTACCTGCTGGCCCCGAGCTGGGCGTTGATTCCGCTGGTCGGTCTGTCGACCCTGGCCACGGTGATCGCCTCCCAGGCGGTGATCTCTGGCGCGTTCTCGCTGACCCGTCAGGCGATCCAGCTCGGTTACATCCCGCGCATGTACATCCAGCACACCTCCAGCGATGAGCAGGGCCAGATCTACATCGGCGCGGTGAACTGGTCGCTGATGGTGGGCGTGGTGTTGCTGGTGATCGGTTTCGAGTCCTCGGGCGCACTGGCCTCGGCCTATGGCGTAGCTGTGACCGGGACCATGCTGATGACCACGATTCTGGTGTCGGCCGTCATGTTGCTGCTGTGGAAGTGGCCACCGGTGCTGGCGGTGCCGGTGCTGATCGGCTTCTTGCTGGTGGACGGTCTGTACTTCGCCGCCAACGTGCCGAAAATCGTCCAGGGCGGTGCGTTCCCGGTGATCGCCGGTATCGCCTTGTTCATCCTCATGACCACCTGGAAGCGCGGCAAGCAATTGCTGGTCGAGCGCCTGGACGAAGGCGCACTGCCGCTGCCGATCTTCATCAGCAGTATCCGCGTCCAGCCGCCGCATCGCGTGCAGGGTACAGCCGTGTTCCTCACCGCCCGCTCCGACGCGGTGCCGCACGCGCTGTTGCACAACCTGCTGCATAACCAGGTATTACACGAGCAGGTTGTGCTGCTGACCGTGGTCTATGAAGACATTCCGCGCGTTCCACCATCACGACGCTTCGAAGTCGAAGCCCACGGCGAAGGCTTCTTCCGGGTGATCCTGCACTTCGGCTTCACCGACGAGCCGGACGTGCCACAGGCGCTGAAACTCTGCCATCTGGACGACCTGGACTTCAGCCCGATGCGCACCACGTACTTCCTCAGCCGCGAAACGGTCATCGCCTCGAAACTCGAAGGCATGGCCCGCTGGCGTGAAGCGCTGTTTGCGTTCATGTTGAAGAATGCCAACGGCAATCTGCGGTTCTTCAATCTGCCGCTGAACCGGGTGATTGAGTTGGGGACGCAGGTGGAGATGTAAACCGGCGTCATCAAAAAGCCCCCGTCAGCCTTGCGGCTGGCGGGGGCTTTTTTGTGCGTGTTCGGTTTACGAGGGCTTGGTCGGATAGTGGAAACAGCAAGTTGCACTATGTTTAATTCAGCACAATACTCTGTGCATTAACGTACGCATCAGCATGTGAGTGAGAGGTGATTATGACGGCATTATTAGAGCGTGCTGACCAGGCAATTTCCGTGACTGCCATGGTCAGGAGCTTCAGCGCGAAGCTCAAGGAGATTTCCAGTCGTGCCACTGAGCGTCTGGTCATCTTCAAGGACAATCAACCGGCAGCGGTCATCATCAACGTGCAGGCCTATCAGGAAATGCTGGATGAACTTGAGAACCTTCGCATCGAAGCGGCTGCCCGTGAACGTCTGAGCAATTTTGATCAGACCAAGGCTGTCAGCCATGAGGATATGCGGGCAAGGTACGCTCGGAAGGATTAAGGGAGCGCTGGATGGTTTGGGGAGTGATTTATCATCCGGAAGTCCAAGGGGATCTTGATCAATTGGGATCAGTAGCTGCCAACCGGATATTGGATGTGATCGAAGAACGGATCATCCATGGCGAGCCAGACAAAAGTGGTAAGCCTCTGCGAGCCAGTCTTGCGGGTTGCAGACGAATTCGAACGGGCGACACGCGAATCGTTTATCGAGTCGATGGTCGGGAAATCCAGGTGTTGATCGTTGCGGTGGGGGTTCGACGTGACAAAGAGGTGTATGGCGCTGCTGAAAGGCGCCTTTAAACAATAAGCCCCCGTCAGTTTTGCGACTGGCGGGGGCTTTTCGTTGGTGCGCTTCAGATCACTCTGCCGGCTGATCCTTGGTCTGACGCTTCTCGATCAGATCCACCAGACGCTTGGCCAGCGCCGGGTAGTTTTCGTCGAAGTGGTGGCCGCCGGGCAGTTTCACCGCTTCGCCCACTGCCGTCTTGTCAGTGCAGCCGCTCTCATCGGTTTCTTCGGCGCCGTAGATGCACACAACCTTGGCCGGTGGCAGCTTGGCCATTTCCGGGCCGGTGGCGGCTTCTTTGCCGGCGTTGCCGAGCCAGCCTTCGACTTCGATTTCGAAGCTGCCGGTGCGGGCGAAGGCCAGCAGGATGATTGCGTCGACGCGTTGCTGCTCGGTTTCCGGCAGGCGGTTGTAGATGGCCGGCAGGACGTCGGCACCGAACGAGTAGCCGGTCAGTATGAAGCGCTTGGTACCCCACTTCTGGCGGTAGTGCTGCATCAGTTCGGTCAGGTCCAGCGCGCTCTGTTCCGGGCTCTTGTGCTGCCAGTAGTAGCGCAGGGTGTCGATGCCGACCACCGGGTAGCCGATCTTGGCCATCTCACCGGCCACATCGCGGTCGAGATCTCGCCAGCCGCCGTCACCGGACAGGAACAGCGTCACGGTGTCCTTGGCCTGGCCGGCCGGGACTTCCACGACCGGGATCTGCAGGCCGCCGGCCGCCTTGTCACCACCGACAAGAATCTTGCGCAGTTCGTTGTTCAGCACTTGCGGCAGGTTGATGTCGTAGTCGCTGATGCTGGTTTCGGCGTTCGGTTGGTCGCGCACGAAACCGGCGCTGGTGTCGTCCGGGTTGTCGTTCCAGGCCACCAGCCAGTGGCCGTGGGCGGCGGATTTTGGCAGCAGGTGGGTGCAGCCACCTTTTTCCAGCGCCAGGTCGACCGACACGGCCTGGGCCTTGTCGTCCTTCTGTTCAGACAGCCAGCGCCAGGCCAGCACTGCGCCAGGGCCGATGCCGCTGACCAGGGTCGCCGGGCCGTTCAGTTCGCGCAGACCGCTTTGCAGTGCGCGGCTCTGCAGCAGGCAATCCTTGGGCAGAATCACCTGAACGATCTGCGCCGAGGCGCTGCGGCTCAGGGTGGTCAGTTGATTGTCGGTGAGTTTCTTGTCGTCCTCGACCGCCACAAGCACCTGGGCCTTGGGCTTGGTGCCGGGGATGAGCCGGGTCATGACGGTGCCGTCAGCCGGCGTGAGCTTTTCAAGGGTCGGTTCCGGTGCCGGGCGTTTGAGGTACCAGTAACCGCCGCCGGCAATCACGGCCAGCACGATCAGTGCGGCCAGGATGTACTTCAGGGAGCGTTGAATCATCAGCGTTTCACCAATCCAGTCAAGCCGCCCGCGATCAGGGCAGCAGTATCGGCCAGTGCCACCAGCGGATCGAGTCCGGCGGGCACCGCCATATAACGGGGTTCCCAGTCAGGCTGGAACTTGTCTTTGAAGCGGCGCAAGCCTTGGAAGTTGTACAGCTGCTCACCACGGCGGAAAACCATCGAGCCCAGACGCTGGGTCAGCGGTGCACCACGACGGGGTTGCAACCCCGACAGCGGCACCATGCCCAGGCTGAAACGCGCGTATCCGTGACTCTTATAATGTTGAATCAGGCCGACCATCAGAAACTCCATGGTCAGCTTGGGGGCGTCCGGGTGCGAGCGCATCAGGTCGAGACTGGCCAGGTCATGGCTATAAGTCTCGAGCAGGTTGGCGAACGCCACCGGACGGCCTTCGAAGCGAATCACCGCGATGCGGAAATGCTTCAGGTAATCGTCGCTGAAACGGCCGAGCGAGAAGCCTTTCTCGCGTACGTTCTTGCCGGTCAGCCAGGCATCGGAAATCACCTTGAGCTCATCCATGGGTGCCTGGCCCGGCTCGTGGATTTCCAGCGACAGGCCGTCGCGGGTGCCGCGGTTCCAGGTGTAGCGCAGGTCCTTCATCTCCTTGCCCTTGGCATCCAGGTCAAAGCGATGCAGGTCGACCCGGGCTTCCTCGCCCAGTTTGATCGCGGTCAGACCAATGTCCATGTAGTACGGCAGGTTCTCGGCACGCACTTGATAGAACACGGGACGGGCGTGGTGGATGTCGCACAGGTCGCGGAACTGCCAGATCATTTCCGCGCGTTGCTGACCAGGGCCGATCGGGTCGTACAGCGCCACCAGGCTGCGGCCGCGACGGGCGTACATCAGAAAGGCTTCGTCGTTGGGGTGGAACAGCAGCGCCTTGTCACCGGTCAGGGCCAGGCCGCCGTCCGGTTGCGAGGAGGCCATCAGGATCTTCGTGGCGCGCTCCAGTTCGTCCGCTGTCGGCAGATGAATCACCGGGCGGGCGGTACGCAGCAACCAGGTCAGGGCGATCACCAGCAACAGCACCGCCGCACCCAGCAGCGAGCGCAGACCGCGCGGGGCGTCGGCGTCGAGGGTGAACTGCCACCACAACTGATGGCTGTACGGCACGTCCTGGTAAGCGAACAGCAGCAGCCAGGTCGAGGCGCCGAGGACACACAGACTGGCCACCAGATACAGCGGCGAGAACGGTACTTCGGTCAGGCGGCTCGGGCGATAGAACGAGCGGCGGAACACCCCCAGCAGTGCGGCGGTGAGGGTCATCAGCGTGGCTTCTTCCCAGTCGAAACCCTTGAGCAGCGAGAGCAGGGCGCCCACCAGCAGCAGAATGGTGGTCAGCATCCACGCAGCCGACAGTCGGCGACGCAGGCCCTGTGCGAGCATCAGGCACAGCACGCCGATCAGGCTGGCGCCGAAGTGCGAGGCGTCGACGAGGCGATGGGGAATCAGGTAGGCGATGTGTTCCAGGCGCGTGTCGATTTCAGGTGTCGCGCCGGAAAACAGCAGCACCACGCCGGACAGGAACACCAGCACCGCGAGGATCGGTGCCGCCAGACCGGAAGCGGCGCGCATGGTCTGGGTTTGAAACAGGCGCTGACCTTCATTGATCAGCAGCAGCACGCAAGCCACCAGCAATGGCAGCACTACATAGATCATGCGATAGAGCAGCAGGGCGGCGGCCAGTGGCGCCGCGCCGAGCTTGTCGGCGAACGCGGCCAGAAGAATCGCCTCGAAAACCCCGACCCCGCCCGGCACGTGGCTGAGCACGCCGGCAGCAAGGGCCAGCAGATACACCAACAGGAACGCGCCGAATGGCGGTGCTTCCGGCAGCAGCATGTACAACACGGTAGCGGCAGCGGCCACGTCGAGGGCGGTGATGACCAGTTGCAGGAACGTCAGGCGTCGGCCCGGCAAGCGCAGGGTGCGGCGGCCGACCTTGACCAGCAGGTTGTCGCGATAAGGCTGCTCCGGCAGGCGCCGACGATAGATACCGACGGCCAGGATAGCGCCGAGCAGCAGCACGGCAGAGGCAATTGTGGCCAGCAGGCCCTCGGACAGGCCCAGGGCTTGGGAGGCTGCCGGCAGGTCACTCAGGGTAGCCAGCGCCGCCAGTGGCGGCAGCGCACAACCCAGCGACAGGCTGGCGAACAAGGTCATGTGCGCAACTTCCGAAGCGCCCAGGCCAAGCCGAGCATATAAACGGTAGCGCACCGAGCCGCCGGACAGCATCGACAGACCGATGGCATTGCCGATCGCGAATGCGGTGAAGCCGCCGAGCGCCAGCGTGCGCGGCGGGATGGTCACGCCGGCGTAGCGACTGGCCGACCATTCGTAGCCCAGCAGAATGATGAAACCCACGACCGTTGCACCGAAAGCACCCAGCAGGGCCGGCTTGGGCACATCGAGTATCGAGTCGTGCAAGGCATAGAGATCGAGTTCGCTGAGCAGATGACGACAGGCGATCAGTGCGATGGCGAATAGCAGCAACGTGACCGCCAGACCGATCGGTTGCCGGTATTTGCTGATTCGATCCAGCAGGCGCATGCGCTCGGGCTTGATCGATGGATTCTCGGTGAGGGTGTCTTGTGGATCAGACGAGTTGGCGCGCATCAATCACCTCTTGGATTGTGCGCGACAGGATGGGGGTATCCAGCCAAGTTACCAATCCCTGTAGAAAAAAATAATCACAAAATACTACGCCTCTCGTCGGGTATCGGCGAGGGCAGGTCTCGGATTGGAGACCTCTTGCCTGCGACTCAAGCATAGTCGCAACTCGCGGGTCTGACGATCCTGAACGGTTCACTGCACGATGACAGATCATTGTTGCGAAAGGACTTTTTCCACAGGTACAAAAAAGGCCACTCTTTCGAGCAGCCTTTTTTGATGTTTGGTTGCGGGAGCCGGATTTGAACCGACGACCTTCGGGTTATGAGCCCGACGAGCTACCAGACTGCTCCATCCCGCGTCTGTGTGGCGGCATTCTACAGGCGAACGGCGGGGTGTCAACCGATAATCCCGGGAAGGGTCAAATAAGTGTGAAATCGCGTCAATCCGCCGCAGGAGAGGGGGTAAGTTTCGGAATTGCAACGAATTCCTGTTTGGCCCGGATGATTGCCAAATGAAAAACAGACGCGCACAAAAAAGGCCACTCTTTCGAGTAGCCTTTTTTGATGTTTGGTTGCGGGAGCCGGATTTGAACCGACGACCTTCGGGTTATGAGCCCGACGAGCTACCAGACTGCTCCATCCCGCGTCTGTGTGGCGGCATTCTACAGAGAATTGCCGGGGTGTCAACCTTGTATCCGGGTGAAATCTGTTCTGGTTCAATTGCTTAGCTCTTTTTGGAGGGTGCTCGCGGGGCCGCAGGTCAGGCAGGACGTGGGTCTCAGCTCTATCGGGTGGTGAATTTCGATTGAAAAAATAAATTCAAAGGAAGTTTCCTACTGATGGAAAAGAACCTTCATACCACTGGTGCTATATACAGGTGTCAGTGAGATACTGCCCGTCCGGCTTGCCATGTTTCCTTTTCTGCCATGACTCAGCGAAAAATCATCCACATCGACTGTGACTGTTTCTACGCCGCCATCGAGATGCGGGATGACCCGCGTCTGGCCGGCAAACCGCTGGCGGTGGGTGGTTCGGCAGACCGGCGCGGGGTGATTGCTACCTGCAACTATGAGGCGCGGGCTTACGGGGTGCGTTCGGCGATGTCTTCCGGGCATGCGTTGAAGTTGTGTCCGGACCTGACCATCGTCAAGCCGCGGATGGACGCCTACCGCGAGGCATCGAAGGAAATTCACACGATCTTTCGCGACTACACCGACCTGATCGAACCGCTATCACTGGACGAGGCCTACCTCGATGTCTCCGACAGTGCGCATTTTGGTGGCAGTGCCACTCGGATCGCCCAGGACATCAGGCGCCGCGTCTCCAATCAATTGCACATCACCGTCTCCGCCGGCGTCGCGCCAAACAAGTTTCTGGCCAAGATCGCCAGCGACTGGAAAAAGCCCAACGGCCTGTTTGTCATCACCCCGGATCAGGTCGAAGACTTCGTCAGCGGCCTGCCGGTGAGCAAGTTGCATGGCGTTGGCAAGGTCACTGCGGACAAATTGGGCAAGCTTGGAATCAACGACTGCTCGCAACTGCGCGAGTGGGACAAGTTGGCGTTGGTGCGCGAATTCGGCAGTTTTGGCGAGCGACTCTGGAGTCTGGCCCGTGGGATAGATGAGCGGCAGGTGCATAACGACAGTCGTCGTCAGTCGATCAGTGTCGAAAACACTTACGACGTCGATCTGCCCGACCTGCGCAGTTGCCTGGACAAGCTTCCTGAATTGCTCGAGACCCTGAAAACCCGCATGGCTCGGATCGACAGCAGCTATCGGCCGGGCAAGCCGTTCGTCAAAGTGAAATTCCATGATTTCACCCAGACCACGCTGGAGCAGGCCGGGGCAGGGCGGGATCTGGGCAGTTATCAATTGATGCTGACGCAGGCGTTCAATCGCGGTGGCAAACCGGTGCGACTGCTCGGGGTCGGGGTGCGGCTTGAGGATTTGCGCGGCGGGTTCGAGCAGATGGAGTTGTTCGAGCGGTAGCGCGCATAAAAAAGCCCGAAACAGGTTCGGGCTCTTCTATAAGTGTTGTCAGTTCGGACCAGGGTCCGCCACCAGTCGCCCGGCATCCTTGGTCAGAGACTTGAGAAACTCGGCCTGCAACTCGGGATCGTTGCGCGTCAGCTCGATCAGGCTTTGCTCCAGCTCACTGGCTTCTTCTTCAAGGCCCAGTTCCGACAGGCGCTTGACCCGGTGCACCCACTGGCTCACTTCGTCGTCTTCCAGATCGTCGTAAATCAGGCCATGCGCTTCCAGCAGCTTGCCGCGCAGGTGACTGCTGATGGTCAGGGACGAGTCGGAATGCACGTCATCCTTGGCGTCTTCGACGCTGATCTGCAGCTTGCCCACGTGATTCAGATCGTTTTCGGCGAACGGACTGTCCAGCAGGTTCAGACGCAGCACGCCGTTACGATCGGTGGTCATGTCGAAGGTCTGCTTGCCGGCCTTGACCTGCACCGGGCGCTCGCTCCACGGCAGGCTCGAATACTCCATGCGCTTGTCGCGCTGAACTTCATCGATACCGGCCAGGTTCTGTTGCGCACGACCGTGGGACTGCACGTTCATGAACGGATTGAGCCCGGCGAATCCGTAGCTCAGCCAGTCCTTGGTCACGCTGTCCGGCAGGTTGCCGAGAGCGAACACATTGACCACGTTGGCGCCGACGCCGGCCACCACCGCTACGGCACCCAGCGGAATCTCGTAGATTTCGCGCCAGGGCTGGTAAGGCGTGTAGCGGTCATAACGACGGGTCACTTCGTATTCGGTGACCTCGAAGGTTTTCTGCTCGTTGATCTTCACGCGGCGCTGCGGCAGCTCAAGCACCTTAGGCTCACCGACATCGATCTGCAGGCTGTGATCGAGCAACTTTCGCTCGACCCGCTCTTCGTGCTCGCTGCGCTGTGACATGTGATTGGCGCAGCCGCTGACCAGCAGGGTGCCGCACAGGGCGGCACCACCGAGGCCTAAGGTGTTTCGCTTGAACATGAGGACTCTATCTGGTTTCAGCGGCGGATACGGGCCTGCAGGAAGGACAGTACGTCGGCAACCGGCAGCGCTTGCGCCTGGCCTTCGGTACGGCTCTTGTATTCCAGGTTGCCTTCGGCGAGGCCGCGGTCGCTGACCACGATCCGGTGTGGAATGCCGATCAGCTCCATGTCCGCGAACTTGATGCCCGGGCTGGTTTTCTTGTCGCGGTCGTCCAGCAGCACTTCGAAGCCGGCCGCGGTCAGTTCCGCATACAGCTTGTCGGTGGCTTCGCGCACCTGCTCGGTTTCATAGCGCAGCGGCACCAGGGCGATCTGGAACGGTGCCAGGGCGTCGCTCCAGATGATGCCGTTCTCGTCGTTGTTCTGCTCGATGGCGGCAGCCACCACGCGGGACACGCCAATGCCGTAGCAACCCATTTCCAGGGTGACCGGCTTGCCGTTCTCGCCCAGCACTTCGCACTTCATCGCCTTGCTGTACTTGTTGCCCAGCTGGAAGATGTGCCCGACTTCGATGCCACGCTTGATTTCCAGGGTGCCCTTGCCGTCCGGGCTTGGGTCGCCGGCCACGACGTTGCGCAGGTCGGCTACGGTCGGAACCGGCAGATCACGCTCCCAGTTCACGCCGAAGTAGTGCTTGTCATCGATGTTGGCACCGATGGCGAAGTCGCTCATCAGCTCGACCGAACGGTCGATGATGATCGGCAGCGGCAGGTTCAGCGGGCCGAGCGATCCGGCGCCGGCGCCAATGGCGTCACGCAGTTCGGCATCGGAGGCCATGACCAGCGGGCTGGCAACGCCTGGCTGCTTGGCGGCCTTGATTTCGTTCAGCTCGTGATCGCCACGTATGATCAGGGCGATCAGCTTGCCTTCTTCTTCGGCATGCACGATCAGGGTCTTGATGGTCTTTTCAATCGGCAGATTGAATTTCTCCACCAGGGCCGCGATGGTCTTGGTGTCTGGCGTATCGACCAGACGCAGCTCTTCGCTTGGCGCGGCGCGCGAGGTTTCACGCGGTACGGCTTCGGCCTTCTCGATGTTCGCCGCATAGTCGGAGCCGTTGCTGAAGACGATATCGTCTTCGCCGGACTCGGCCAGCACGTGGAACTCGTGGGAGCCGGCGCCACCGATCGAACCGTTGTCGGCTTCCACCGGACGGAACTTCAGGCCCAGGCGGGTGAAGATGTTGCAGTACGCTTCGTGCATGCGGTCATAGGTGATCTGCAGCGACGCCTGATCCGCATGGAACGAGTACGAATCTTTCATGATGAATTCGCGACCGCGCATCAGGCCGAAGCGTGGACGGATTTCGTCACGGAATTTGGTCTGGATCTGGTACAGGTTGATCGGCAGCTGCTTGTAGCTGCTCAACTCGTTGCGCATCAGATCGGTGATCACTTCTTCGTGGGTCGGGCCCGCGCAGAAATCGCGACCGTGGCGGTCTTTGATGCGCAGCAGCTCAGGGCCGTATTCTTCCCAGCGCCCCGATTCCTGCCACAGCTCGGCCGGTTGGGTGCTCGGCATCAACACTTCCAGAGAGCCGGCGGCGTTCATCTCTTCGCGAACGATGGCTTCCACCTTGCGCATCACTCGCAAGCCCATCGGCAGCCAGGTATACAGGCCCGAGGCGAGTTTGCGGATCATGCCGGCGCGCAGCATCAGCTGATGGCTGATGACGACCGCGTCGGAAGGCGTTTCTTTCTGTGTGGCGAGCAAAAATTGACTGGTGCGCATGGTTGGCCGTTGTCGGTTGCTATGACTGGAAATGACGGAGCAGTGTACCGGCGAGAGCTGCCTACGTACAGAAGCGCAGGGCCGGCGCAATACCCTGCGCCGGGTGCGAGATGTCTTACGACTCTTCGGCGACGGGCGTCGGCACGGGGTCCGGTGTCGGCGTCGGGCCTTCGCGGCGACTCTCCTGGAACCAGTGCAGGGCGATCAGCACCAGGGTCGGCACACCGAGCAGTGCGGTGATCATGAAGAAGTTGTGGTAGCCGAACTTCTCCACCATCACCCCGGAGTAGCCGCCGATGAGGCGAGGCAGCAACAGCATGATCGAGCTGAGCAGCGCGTACTGGGTCGCGGAGAATTTCAGATTGGTCAGGCTGGACAGGTAAGCGACAAACGCCGAAGTGGCCATGCCCGAACTGAAGTTGTCGAGGGAGATAGTCACGATCAGCATCTTCAGGTTCGGGCCCATGTCCGCCAGCATCACGAACAACAGGTTGGTGCCCGCAGACGCCGCACCGCCGATGAGCAGTATCGGCAGGATGCCGAAGCGAACGATCAGCAGACCGCCCATCCCGGCACCCACCAGGGTCATGATCAGGCCGAAGATCTTGCTGACGCTGGCGATCTGGTCCTTGGTGAATCCCTGGTCGATGTAAAACACGTTGGCCATTACGCCCATCACCGTGTCCGACATGCGATAGGTGGCGATCAGACCGAGCAGCAGCAGGGCCTGCCAGCGGTAACGCAGGATGAAGTCATTGACTGGCGTCAGCACTGGCGCCAGGCCACGGCGCCCCATGGCCGAGAGGCACAGACCGGTCAGCAGGGTGTAGAGGATGGCACGCAGGAATGCCCGGTCTTCCAGCAGCAGGTCCAGCGGGCTCATGCTGCCGAACAGCACACTGGCGAAATCGGTGTTGTAGAGCTGGGTAAACATGGCCGGTACGGAAACCAGCAGGACGATCAGTACGAACACCGACATCAGTTGATGCATGAAGGTGTAGCGCCCGGCCTGCAGCTGGGTACGCAGCGGTACCGGCGGTTCGCGCATCAGCAGGGTGGTGATCAGGGCGGGGACCATCAAGGCGCCGAACAGCACATAGGTGCCGGTCCAGGCGGAGTGCTGATAGTTGAACCCGGTGGAGCCGAAACCTTCAGCGAAGAACAGGGCACCGGCCGTCGCGAGCAGGGCGGCGACCCGATAACCGGACATATAACTGGCGGCCAGCGCGGCCTGGCGGTTGTCTTCGGCGATCTCCAGGCGGTAGGCGTCGACTGCGATGTCCTGGGTGGCGGAGGCGAAGGCGACGATCACGGCGATGGCGATCAGCCAGGACAAATGTTTCTGGGGGTCGCAGAAACCCATGCCGATCAGGCCGAGGATTACCAGCGATTGCGCAAGCACCAACCACGAACGGCGTCGACCCAGCTTGCCCAGCAATGGCAGGCGCCATTGATCGAGCAGGGGCGACCAGACCCATTTGAAGGCATAGGCCAGACCGATCAGGCTGGCATAGCCGATCGTCTCGCGGGCTACACCGGCTTCACGCAGCCAGACCGAAAGTGTCGAGAACACCAGCATGTACGGCAGGCCGGCGGCGAAACCCAGCAACAACAGCACGAGCGTCGAAGGACTGGCATAGGCGGCGAGCGCGGCGCGCCAGGTTTTACGGGGCATGGGCTGAAGTCTGCCTCAAGATTGCGAAAACAAAGCGCGCACTCTAACCGCTGTGCTCTACCGGGCGCCAGCCATGACGCTGAATATCCACACGATTGTTCAGGATCGTAACGCCCTCCATACGCAATCGTGCCCGCTGTTCATCGCCTGAAGGGCTGCCCGCCGGCAGACTGAGCCGACCGCCGGCACCGAGCACGCGGTGCCAGGGCAGCTTCGTGTCGCCGGGCAACTGGCTCAGGGTACGGCCGACCCAGCGGGCGGCGCGCCCCAACCCGGCCAGTTCGGCCAACTGACCATAGCTGACGACCTTGCCTTCGGGCACTTGGGCAAGGGTCGAATAGAGTGCCGTGCGTCGGATTTGCGGGTCGTTTTCGCAGGCAGGTATCGGGTCTGTCACGGGCGCCGTTCCTGAACAAGATCGATTCATGGGTTCAAGGGTAATCCGTGATCGGGCAATTGAGAAATGAACTCAACAGAAATAGCCGGGTCACTCCTTGTCAGAGGATTATTCCTACGGATAATGCCGACCCTTTTTCGCAAATCCGAGTTTCCGATTCGCTTATGTTGTCCAGAACCCTGTTGTGCCTTGCTGTCTTCAGTGCGTCCACGCCCTTGCTTGCCGATACCGTCTGGTTGAAGAACGGTGACAAGCTGAGCGGCAAAATCACCCTGTTCGATGGCGGCAAGTTGCTGGTCCAGACCCAGTACGCCGGCGCGGTCACCATCGACTGGAAGCAGGTCAAGACCCTGGAAAGCGATCAAGAGCTGCTGGTCAAGCAGGATGCCTATAGCGGTGAGAAGGCCAAATCGCTGACTGCCGCCGAAGACGGCAAGGTCACTCTGGCCAACGGCGAAGCGCCGAAAACCGTCGAGCTGGCGAGCATTCAGCAGATTCTCAAGCCCAAACCCGTGGTCGAGGATCTGGTATGGAAGGGCAATGTCGACCTGGCCCTGGATTATCAGCGTGCCGAAAAAGACACCGATGATTACGACGTCGGCTTCAAGACCACCGCGCGCCATGGCCGTTGGCGTCATACCGCTGAGGGCGAGTACAACCGTGAAGTTCAGGATGAGGTGGTGACCACCAACAACTGGCGCGCCGAATATGCCCTGGACCGCTTCCTGACCGACAAGTGGTTCTGGCAGGGGCGGTTGAACTACAAGCGTGACTACGTCGAAGAGTTGTCACGCCAGCGTGTGGTCGGTACGGGTCCTGGCTATCAGTTCTGGGATGATGAGCTGGGCGCATTTTCCCTCGGCTCGCTGCTCAACCGCACCGATTATGAGTACAGCGACGGCGGCAAGGACAACTTCTATTCCGTTGCCATGAAGTGGGACTATAACCGCTACCTGATCGGCAAGAAGGTACAGTTCTTCACCACCGGCGAACTGGGCAAGCCATTGTCGGACGTCGCCAACTATGCCCTGGATTCGGAAGTGGGCCTGCGCTACAAGGTGACGGACTGGGCCTCGCTCAATCTCAAGGCCGAGCGTGACATCATCAGTGGTACCAAGGACGCGGATCTGAACAAGACCCGCTACACCGCAGGATTTGGCGTGGCCTGGTAACGCCCGGCCGAAAAAATCGCAGCCTTCGACAGGCTGCGATTTTTTTTGCCTGTACAAAACAGGCGCCCACAAAAAAGCCCCGCTTTTAAGGGCGGGGCTTTTTACCAAAGAAGCTACAAGTTAGATAACTTGTACTTCTTCAGCTTGCATGCCTTTCTGACCGCGGGTAGCGATGAAAGAAACCTGTTGGCCTTCTTTCAGGCTTTTGAAGCCGTCGGACTGGATAGCTTTGAAGTGAACGAACAGGTCGTCACCGGATTGTGGAGTGATGAAGCCGAAGCCTTTTTCATCGTTGAACCACTTAACGGTACCGGTTTGGCGATTAGACATGGTGTAACTCCTTGAACAAAGATAACTGCGACTCAGGAAGAACCCTGGCCGAGACTGAGTGCAAAGAGCAGGAAAAATTCTTGTAGATGGTTGGATCGAAATTCAACATATCGTGTAGAGATTCTCAGTGACACAAGCAGCACAGTGGCGCCACCTTAACCCTTTTTCCGGAACGTGCCAATGCTTCTTGCGAAGGTTTCTCCGTTTTAAGGATCGGCGGTGTGACGGTTCGTCGCGAAGCAGTGTAATTCCTGCATGTTCGGCGAGATTTGCACCACGGACTTTGAACCGGGCGGCGCGCCCGGTAAGATGCCGGACAGTTTTTTCCACCTCGCTATTCAGGACACCCCGCCATGAGCATCAAATCGGACAAGTGGATTCGCCGCATGGCGCAGGAACACGGCATGATCGAGCCGTTCGTCGAGCGCCAGGTACGCGGCAGCGACGACAGCCGTGTGATCTCCTACGGCGTGTCGAGCTACGGCTACGATGTGCGCTGCACCAACCATTTCAAGGTGTTCACCAACATCAATTCGGCCATTGTCGATCCGAAAAACTTCGACGCCGGCAGCTTCGTCGACGTCCACAGCGACGTCTGCATCATCCCGCCGAACTCCTTCGCCCTGGCCACGACCGTTGAATATTTCCGTATTCCACGCAACGTCCTGACCATCTGCCTGGGCAAAAGCACCTATGCCCGTTGCGGCATCATCGTCAACGTCACCCCGCTCGAGCCCGAGTGGGAAGGCCAGGTGACCCTGGAGTTCTCCAACACCACCAATCTGCCGGCGAAGATCTACGCCAACGAAGGCGTGGCGCAGATGCTGTTCCTCGAATCCGACGAGGAATGCGAAGTCTCCTACAAGGACCGCGCCGGCAAGTACCAGGGCCAGCGTGGCGTGACCTTGCCACGCACCTGATCCGTCCATCCGGCAGTTACCGGGAATTCTTCGGCGGGTAGACACTCTATGGGGTGTACTGCCCGTTTCGCGAACAGCGGGACGGGCCTTCGCCGAGGAGTGCTCCATGAAGATCGATCCGCAAATCACTGCCGAACTGGCAAGGCTCGAGCCCAATCAGGTTGGCGTATTGGCCTGGTCGTTGCTGGCACACCCGCCCGTCACCCTGGCTGGCGGAATTCCTCACCAGCCCGATCCCGATACCCCTAACGAAGAACCGACCGAGCCCGGCGAACCGACGTTGCCGGACAAACCGCCACCTGCGCCTGTCGCGTGATTGAATGCATGGCCCGTCGGCTGAATCCTGAACAGGACGTCAGCCGACGGGCCATATTTCGTTGTCGCCAATGACAAAGATCCGACAACGCTCGTCCTTCTCCACCGGATAGCCGCCGGTGAAGGCACCGAACGCCGGCAGCAGGCTGATGCGTTCTCCCAGACTGAAACACGCCAGCCGCAGACGCTCACGCCCCTTGCCGTTCAATCGATAAACCGGATGCACATGTCCTGCGAGTACGTGGCGTTCAGGGTGCGGATCGGGTTCGTGCTGCAATGCGAAGGGCCCGAGCAGTAACGGCTCCGGCACCACCCGAATGTTCAGCGTCTGCGGTGGATCACCGGCGCGCTTGTCGTGATTACCGCGAATCAACGTGATCGGCAGATCGGCATGACGCGCCCGCCACTGCGCCAATGCCTGCAAAGTGTCGGGGGCATGGGAGCCGGGCCCGTGCAGAAAGTCCCCAAGAAAGATCAGTTGTCGACACGGCAGTTTCGCCAGCAACTGCTCGATCACCGCGATGTTGCTCGCCGTGGTGCCCTGCGGCACCGGCTGCCCCAGGCGACGGTAAGCGGCAGCCTTGCCGAAATGCACATCGGCAATCAGCAACGCCTGTTGCGCCGGCCAATACAATGCCTTTTCCGGCAACAGCCAGAGTTCTTCACCCGCCAGACGCACAGGATAGGGCGCGTTCATCAGGATTGGCCCTTGTCGGCGGTTTTCTCCAGATCGCCGACCATGCGCCGGATACGGTCGGCGAGTTTTTCCGAACTCATGCTTTCGCGCATGCGTTCCACCAGCAATGGAAAGCCGAGTGGAGTCGGGCGTTTGATCAGGTGTATGTCCAGTTTCATCCGGTTGATTCGCTCCAGTGCCTGTTCCAGTCGATGAATATCCAGTTCTTCGCGCAGGACTTCTTCCCCGGCCTGGGCCAGTAGAAGGTTGTCGGCGTCGTATTGTTTGAACACTTCGAAGAACAACCCGCTGGAGGCCTGTACCTGACGGGTACTTTTCGGCGCGCCGGGGTAGCCAGCGAATACGAGTCCGGCGATCCGTGCGATTTCCCTGAACCTGCGCAGTGCCAGCTCCCCCGCGTTTAGACTGGCCAACACATCCCTCAATAAATCCTCGGGGCTGAGCAGGGCGCCATCCAGTTGCGCAGACCAGTCAACCGGCGTGGCACTGAGCAATTCCAGTCCGTAATCATTGACCGCAATCGAGAAAGTCACAGGCAGGCGCTGGCTGACTCGCCACGCGAGCAGGCTGGCCAGCCCCAGATGCACCTGACGTCCGGCAAACGGGTAGAGGAAAAGGTGCCAGCCTTCGCGGGATTTCAGCACCTCTGCCAGCAGATTGTTGACGGTCGGCAGGCCCGACCAGCGCATCTGCGTTTCCAGCAGCGGCTGCAAGGCCTGCATTTCCGGGCCTGCAAACTCGCCTTGCGCCGCCGCGCTGAATCGGCTGACCACCGCGTCAGCGAGTTCGCTGGACAGCGGCATGCGCCCGCCATTCCAGCGCGGCACGGCGGCTTTTTTCGCGGTGCTGCGTTTGACGTAGGCGGTCATGTTTTCCACCCGCACCAGTTCCAGCAAGCGTCCGGCGAACAGGAAACCGTCGCCGGGTTTGAGTCGGGCGATGAAGCCTTCTTCAACGCTGCCCAGTTGCTTGCCACCACCGCCCTTGCTCCAGAATTTCAGGTGAATGCTGGCATCGCTGACGATGGTGCCGATGCTCATCCGATGGCGACGCGCCAACCGGGCATCGGGGACGCGCCAGATTCCGTGCTCGTCCGGCTCGACCCGACGGTAATCCGGATACGCCGTCAGCGACATCCCGCCGTGGCGTACGAACGCCAGCGCCCAGGCCCAGTCCGCGAGCGACAGGTCACGATAGGCCCAGGCGCTGCGGACTTCTTCGTACAGTTCATCGGGAATAAAACCACCGCCCAGGGCCATGCTCACCAGGTGCTGCACCAGTACATCCAGCGGTTTGTGCGGTGACAGACGCGGCTCGATTCTGCGCTGCGCCACGGCATCGCGTGCGGCAGCGGCTTCGATCAGTTCCAGACTGTGGGTCGGCACCAGGGTGACCCGCGACGTTCGACCGGGCGCATGGCCCGAACGGCCGGCCCGCTGCATCAGGCGCGCCACGCCTTTGGCCGAACCGATTTGCAGAACCCGCTCCACCGGCAGAAAGTCCACCCCCAGGTCGAGACTCGAAGTGCAGACCACGGCTTTGAGCTGGCCATTCTTCAGCGCCTGCTCGACCCAGTCCCGGGTATCGCGGGATAGCGAGCTGTGATGCAAGGCGATCAACCCGGCCCAGTCCGGCCGCGCTTCCAGCAAGGCCTGATACCAGATTTCCGATTGTGCCCGAGTATTGGTGAACACCAGGCTGCTGGCGCAAACCTCAAGTTCGGCGACCACCTGCGGCAACATCTTCAGACCGATATGCCCGGCCCAGGGAAAGCGCTCGATCTGTGGTGGGAGCAGGGTATCGACACGCAGGGTTTTTTCGCTTTGACCCTGAACACTCACGCCACCGCCCTGCGGGATCAGTACCTGTTCGGCATGGGATTGATTGCCGAGCGTCGCGGAAACACCCCAGACAATCAGCTCAGGATGCCAGCGGCGCAACCGGGCGAGGGCCAGCTGCAATTGCACGCCGCGCTTGTTCCCGAGCAGTTCATGCCACTCATCGACCACGACCATGCGCAAGGTCGACAGCGCCGTTTGCGCGTCGGCGCGGGCGAGCATCAGGGTCAGGCTTTCCGGGGTGGTGATCAGCGTGGTCGGCAGGCGCCGGTTCTGCCGGGCGCGTTCGCTGCTGCCAGTGTCGCCGGTACGCAGGCCGACGCTCCAGGGAATGAGCAAATCGTCCAGCGGCGTTTGCAGGGCGCGCGCGGTGTCGGCGGCCAGTGCGCGCATCGGCGTGATCCACAAGACAGTCAGCGGTTCGGCGGGTGGTTTGCGTTTACGGGTGGTTTCAGCAACAGGCCCGGAGCGGGCAAAGCGATTGAGCGCGGCAAACCACACCGCGTAGGTTTTACCGGCGCCGGTGCTGGCGTGCAGCAGGCCGGACTCGCCACGTTTAACCGCGGCCCATACCTGCTTCTGAAAGGCGAACGGCTTCCAGTCGCGGGCGCTGAACCAGTGTTTGGCGAAGTCGGTGGAAGTGCCCATGCCGGCGACGTGTGCTCTGAAGGTGTTCCTTCAGTGACCGCGCCGGCCGGGCAATAGTTTTACTTGAGATTGCCGCTGAGGAATTGCTTCAGGCGTTCGCTTTTCGGATTGCCCAGCACTTCTTCGGGCGCGCCTTCTTCTTCCACCAGCCCTTGGTGCAGAAAAAGCACCTGGCTCGACACCTTGCGCGCAAAGCTCATTTCATGGGTGACCATGATCATGGTCCGGCCTTCCTCGGCCAGGCCCTGAATCACCTTGAGTACTTCGCCGACCAGTTCCGGGTCGAGCGCCGAAGTCGGTTCGTCAAACAGCATGACTTCTGGCTCCATCGCCAATGCCCGGGCGATGGCCACCCGTTGTTGCTGGCCGCCGGAAAGAAATGCCGGGTATTGATCGGCCACCCGCGCCGGCAGACCGACCTTTTCCAGATAACGTCGGGCGCGGTCGTCGGCTTCCTGTTTGCTGCAGCCCAGCACCCGGCGCGGGGCCATGGTGATGTTTTCCAGCACGGTCATGTGGCTCCACAGATTGAAATGCTGGAACACCATCGCCAGGCGCGTGCGCAGGCGTTGCAGTTCATTGGGGTCGGCGACGTGCATGCCGTGGCGGTCGGTGACCATGCGGATCGCCTGGCCGTCGAGGCTCATCGCGCCGTCGTTGGGTTGTTCGAGAAAGTTGATGCAGCGCAAAAAGGTGCTTTTGCCCGAGCCGCTGGCGCCGATCAGGCTGATCACGTCGCCGGTTTTGGCCTTGAGCGAGACGCCTTTGAGCACCTGATGGTCGCCATAGCTTTTGTGCAGGCCTTCAACGGTCAATTTGTACATGGGACAGGCATCCTCAAGGCGAAAGTAGATAGCCGCTGCGATAGGCTTCGGCGCCCGCGACGTGGGCGATCACCATCCCGGCGGTGGCCATGCGCCGCAGCGAGCGGGCATAGAGCAGACCGGAAGCGGTGCAATGGACTGGCGTGACCCGGTCGCTGATCGGGTCGATGATTTCGGCAATTTTCTGCCCGGCTTCCAGAAGCTGGCCGGGCGTGGCGGTGTAGACCAGCAGGCCGCCGACGGGAGTGGCCACCGGTTCCACGCCGGCCAGCGGTGTGGCGGGGTGTGGCAGCGCCGGCAAGGCTTTGGGCTCGCCGGCAATGGCACCGAAATGGATCAGGTAATCGATCAGCGCCTGGCAATCGCGACTGGCCAGCGGATGGGTGACATCCCCCTGGCCACGCAACTCGACGGTGACCGAGAAACTGCCCAGTGGAATTTCGAAGTGTTCGCCGAAGCGCTCCTTCAATTGCCACCACAACAGGGTGAAGCATTCGTCGAACGACTGACCGCCGGAGTCGGTGGCCAGCAGGCTCGCCTGGGATTCGATATAGCGCGCCAGCGGCTCGACCTGCGGCCAGGCCTCGGGCGTGGTGTAGAGGTGGACCACGGATTCGAAATCGCAGTGCAGGTCCAGCACCATGTCCGCATCGCAGGCCAGCCGTTGCAGGGTCAAGCGCTGGGATTGCAGCTGAGTCGTGGCGGTGTGGCGGGCGAGGGCATTGCGCAGGCTGGTACGGATCAGTTCCAGGTTGCGCTGCGGGTCTTCGCACAGCTGCGCTTCGATCTCGTTGCCGATTTCTTCGCTGAGGTCGACGAACCAGCGATTGAAGTTCTGCCCGCTCTCCAGTTCGTAGCGGCCCAGTGGCACGTCCATCAGCACTTGTTCGAGGCCGACCGGGTTGGCCACCGGCACCAGCACGATTTCGCTGATCAGCCGCCCGGCGGCTTCCAGCTCCGCCAGACGCTGCTTGAGGTGCCAGGCCACGAGCATGCCGGGCAGTTCGTCGGCGTGCAGCGAGGACTGGATGTAAATCTTGCCTTGGGCCTTGTCCGGGCCGAAATGAAAGCTGTGAATCTGTCGTGCAGTCCCCGGCAGCGGGGCCAGCAGATCGTGTATCTGGTGGCGCATCTCAAAAGGGTCCTAGTGGGTCGGGCCAAGGAAGGCCAGCCATCGGCGTTCGGCGAGGCGGAACAGGCCGACCAGCGCAAAGGTGATGGTCAGGTAGATCAGCGCGGCGATGCCGAACGACTGAAAGGTCAGGAAGGTCGCCGAGTTGGCGTCCCGTGCGACTTTCAGGATGTCGGGGATGGTCGCGGTGAAGGCCACGGTGGTCGAGTGCAGCATCAGGATCACTTCGTTGCTGTAGTACGGCAACGACCGGCGCAGCGCCGACGGCATGATCACGTAGGCATACAGTTTCCAGCCGGTCAGGCCATAGGCCTTGGCCGCTTCGACTTCGCCGTGGTTCATGCTGCGGATCGCCCCGGCGAAAATCTCCGTGGTGTAGGCGCAGGTGTTGAGGGCGAAAGCCAGGATCGTGCAGTTCATCGCATCGCGAAAGAAACTGTCGAGCAGCGGTTGGGCGCGCACGGCGGCCAGGCTGTAGATCCCGGTGTAGCAGATCAGCAGCTGGATATAGAGAGGCGTGCCGCGGAACAGGTAGGTGTAGAACTGCACCGGCCAGCGGATGTAGAAGTGCGGCGAGACCCGGGCGATCGACAACGGAATCGACACGATGAAGCCGAAGAAGATCGAGGCGCTGAGCAGCCACATCGTCATGGCCAGCCCGGTGATGTTCTGGCCGTCGGTATAAAGGAAGGCTTTCCAGTATTCCTGCAGGAGTTCGATCATCGTACGGCCTCCCGGGCACCGGCGGCGTAGCGACGTTCGAGCCAGCGCAGGATGAAGTTCGAGGCACTGGTGATCAGCAGATAAATCAGCGCGGCGAGGACCAGGAAGTAAAACAGTTGATAGGTGCTCTTGCCGGCGTCCTGCGCTGCCTTGACCAGATCGGCCAGGCCGATGATCGAAACCAGTGCGGTGGCCTTGAGCATCACCATCCAGTTGTTGCCGATGCCCGGCAGGGCGAAGCGCATCATTTGCGGGAACACCACGAAACGAAAGCGCTGGCCGCGCTTGAGGCCGTAGGCGGTGGCGGCTTCGACCTGCCCGCGCGGCACCGCGAGAATCGCGCCGCGAAAGGTTTCAGTGAAGTACGCGCCATAAATGAAGCCCAGAGTCAGGACCCCGGCGGTGAACGGGTCGATCTCGATGTATTCCCATTCCAGGTAGTCAGTGAGCGTCGTCAGCCAGGTTTGCAGGCTGTAGAAGATCAGCAGCATCAGGACCAGGTCCGGTACCCCGCGAATCAGCGTGGTGTAGAGCTGGGCGGGCAGGCGCAGCAGTTTGACTTTTGACAGCTTGGCACTGGCGCCGAGCAGGCCGAGCAGCACGGCCACCAGCAGCGACAACGCCGACAATTTGATGGTCATCCAGGTGCCTTCCAACAGCAAAGGACCAAAGCCCTTGAGGCTGAAGGCGGATAGCCCCAGATTTTGTAAGAGGTTTTCGAACATAAATCAGCAACCTGACTGAATGAAAAAGGCGCCCATCGAGGATGGGCGCCGGGGCATTATTTGCCGCTGTACAGATTCAGATCGCCAAAGTGTTTCTTTTGAATCTCGGCGTATTTGCCGTCATCGTGTAACGCTTTGATACCTTTATCCAAAAGTGCTTTCAGCTCGGTGTTACCTTTCTTAATACCGACAGCGGTCTTGGCTGGCAGCAAGTGGTTGTCGACCGGCTTGCTGACTTCATAGTCGGCGCCCTGCGGCGACTTCAGAAAGCCCAGTTCGGCCTGTAACATGTCCTGAATGCCCGCATCGAGACGGCCGGAAGTCAGGTCGGAATACACCTGGTCCTGATTCTGGTAGGCCTGGGTTTTCACGCCGGCCTTGTCCAGCACGGCTTTGGCATAGGCTTCCTGGATGGTGCCTTGCTCGTAACCGACGGTTTTGCCTTTCAGCGAGGCGACGTCGTCGGTAATGCCCGAACCTTTCTTCGACACGTAGGCCGTCGGGCCGGAGAACAGCTCGCTGGAGAAGTCGATGACTTTTTCGCGGGCTTCGGTAACGGTCATCGACGAGATCACGCCGTCGAACTTATTGGCCTTGAGGCCCGGAATCATGCCGTCGAAGTCGCTTTCGACCCATTTGCACTTGACCTTCAGCTCGGCGCAGATCGCGTTGCCCAGATCGATGTCAAAGCCCACCAGGCTGCCGTCGGCCGCTTTCGACTCGAACGGTGCGTAGGAAGGATCGACGCCAAAACGCAGCTCTTTGTATTCCTTGGCCAGCGCGGAGCCGGCGGCCATGCACAACGCCAGTGCAGAAAGGGTCAGCAATGCTTTTTTCATTATTCAATCCCTAAGAACCAATATGAGCGCTTGTGGCGCAGAATGATTGTTACTGGAACGCTTACGACTTATAGAAAGTAGCAATTTCCGAACCAGAGTCCCGAACAAGTGTTTTAAAAGGTGTATGAAGTGCATGCCGGGGACGGTCAGTGCACGAAAACGGGCACGCCGCAAATGCTGCACCAGGATGGTTCGGAGGGATCGTTCCCACGCTCTGCGTGGGAACGATCGGGGAGGCGTGAGGGCAAGGATCAGACCAACAGGTTTTGCAAGGTCGCCAGGCTGTCGGCCTCCTCGACGGTCTTGTCCTGACGCCAGCGCAGCATGCGCGGGAAGCGCACGGCGATGCCGCTCTTGTGCCGGCGAGAGAGCGCGATGCCTTCGAAGCCCAGTTCGAACACCAGACTCGGCTTCACGCTGCTGACCGGACCGAATTTTTCCACAGTGGTCTTGCGCACGATGCTGTCGACCTCGCGCATTTCTGCATCGGTCAGCCCGGAATAGGCCTTGGCAAACGGCACCAGCGCCCGTGCACTGGAACCGGGCGGGCCGTCCCACACTGCAAAGGTGTAATCGCTGTAGAGGCTGGCGCGGCGACCATGCCCGCGCTGGGCGTAGATCAGCACCGCGTCGACGCTGAACGGGTCGACCTTCCATTTCCACCACACGCCCATGTCCTTGGTCCGGCCGACGCCATACATCGCGTCCCGGGCCTTGAGCATCATGCCTTCGACCCCCAGGCGCCTGGAGGCCTCCCGCTGACGGGCGAGGTCGAACCAGTCGTCACCCGTCAGAATCGGCGACGGCAGCAACACCGGGTTGTTGCACTGGGCAATGACGTGTTCCAGTTGTTCACGACGCCTGGCCTGAGGCTGGTTGCGCCAGTCTTCACCCTGCCACTCCAAAAGGTCGTAGGCGAGTACTACCACCGGCGCGTCTTCGAGGATTTTCCGGTCCAGCGACTTGCGGCCGATCCGTTGCTGCAACAAGGCGAACGGTTGCACCGCCGGCGCTTCTGTCGACTGCGGAGCAAAAGCGTCTTCGGTGACCGGGCGGTTGTTCTTCCACACAACGATTTCGCCGTCGATCACCGTGCCGTCGGGTAAACCGTGCAGCAGGGTGTCGAATTCGGGAAAACGCTCTGTCACCAATTCCTCGCCGCGCGACCAGACCCACAGTTTCCCGTCGCGCTTGACCACCTGCGCGCGAATGCCATCCCACTTCCATTCGACTTGCCAGTCGCTTGCGGGGCCGAGCAACGCGTCGAAGGTTTCCACCGGTTGCGCCAGCGCATGGGCGAGGAAGAACGGGTAGGGCTGACCACCGCGCTGGGCATGTTCGTCGCTGGATTCGGGGGCGATCAGTTTCAGGTAGCTGGCGGCGTTCGGCCGGTTGGACAAATCGGTGTAACCCACCAGCCGCTGCGCCACGCGTTTGCTGTCGAGCCCGGCCATGGAGGCCAGGGCGCGGGTCACCAGCAGTTTGGACACGCCGACCCGGAAGCTGCCGGTGATCAGTTTGATGCACAGCATCAGGCTCGGCCGATCCAGTTGCGCCCACAGTGCGGGCAGCTGATGGGCGAGGTATTCCGGGGTTTCACCGCGCAGGGGCAGCAGTTTGTGCTCGATCCATTGAGCAAGGCCGGCCTCGGAGGTGTACGGGTTTTCCGGGAGCACCAGCGAGATGGTTTCCGCCAGATCGCCGACGGCCTGATAGCTTTCCTCGAACAGCCACGGCGTAAGTCCCGACACGTCGACGGCGAGTTCGCGCAGGATCCGTACGGGCACCAGTTGCCGTGGCCGTCCGCCGGACAGAAAGTACACCGCCCAGGCCGCGTCCTGCGGCGCCGCGTGAGCAAAGTAGGCCTGCATGGCCGCCAGTTTGGCGTTGCTGGAGGTGGTGGCGTCGAGTTCGGCGTACAACCCGGCGAAGTCTTTCATGGTTGCACCTCGGCCACGGTGGGTTCGACGGCGAGGGTGTCCTGTTCATCGTCACCGTATTCGGTGTTGAAACCTTGAGCATCCAGCCCTTTTTCCCGCAGGTGGCGGACCAGCACACCGATCGAGCCGTGAGTGACCATCACCCGTTCGGCGCCGGTCTGTTCGATGGCCCACAACAGGCCCGGCCAGTCGGCGTGATCCGAAAGCACAAAACCGCGATCCACGCCGCGCCGCCGACGGGGACCACGCAGGCGCATCCAGCCGCTGGCGAAGCTGTCGCTGTAGTCGCCGAAACGGCGCATCCAGCTGCTGCCACCGGCCGACGGCGGGGCGATGACCAGCGCCTGGCGCATCATGGGATCGTTTTTCTTCACGTCGCCGGCGTAGATCGTCGGTGGCAGATACACGCCGGCCTCGCGATAGACCCGGTTCAGTGGCTCCACCGCGCCGTGGCTGAGGATCGGCCCGAGGGTTTCGTCGATGCCATGCAGGATTCGCTGGGCCTTGCCGAACGAATAGCAGAACAGCACGCTGGTCCTGCCAGTCTGGATATTCGCCTGCCACCACTGATTGATCTCGCCAAACACTTGCGCCTGCGGCTGCCAGCGGTAGATCGGCAGGCCGAAGGTCGATTCGGTGATGAAGGTGTGGCAGCGCACCGGTTCGAATGGGGCGCAGGTGCCGTCGGGTTCGATCTTGTAGTCGCCGGACGCGACCCAGACTTCGCCGCCGTATTCCAGGCGAATCTGCGCCGAACCCAAGACATGCCCGGCGGGGTGGAAGCTCAGGGTGACACCATGGTGGGACAGACGCTGCCCGTACTCCACGGTTTGCAGGTTGATGTCCTGACCCAGGCGCGCGCGGAGAATACCTTCACCTGCGCTGGCAGCCAGATAGTGAGTGTTGCCGGTACGGGCATGGTCGCCATGGGCATGGGTAATGACCGCACGCTCCACCGGGCGCCACGGATCGATATAGAAGTCCCCGGCGGGGCAGTAGAGGCCTTCGGGGCGGGCGATAACAAGGTCCATGGCGTTACCGGAATGGAGGGACTTGTTAGGTATGAGGATTGCGCGAAGTCAGAAGTTCTATCGAATTTTTGAACTGTCACATGATCGTTCCCACGCAGAGTGGGAACGATCAGCGCGGGGGGTTATTTCCCGGGGGTAAGCGTCAGCCGTGTCTTGCCATACACCCGGTCAAAGTTCTGCGGCTGCATCGGCAAGCCGATGTACTGGCCCTTGAGCCACGGATCGATGCCGTTCAGGTAGTTCGGGCTCACCGGATTTCCGGATTGTCCTGTGCCGTTCTGCCCCATCAACGGCTCGCTCTGACCGAAGTCGACGATAAAGCGCATCGACGGCGCACGCGTGGTGTTGAAGTCCTGGCCCCAGGCAAATGCCGCCGTATTCAGCGTCGTGTGATCGCCGCCAGCCGCGATCGGGCCGCGGACGGTCTGGCCGTTGGCATTCTTCCACTCGTAGCGGTGCAGTTTTCCCCACTGCCAGGCTTTGTGATCGCCACCCAACTGACTGTCGCCGGCAGTAATCGCTGCCGCCAGACTGCGGGCCAGGATCGCCGGTTTGTCTTCTTTTTGCGGGGTACGGGCGTCGTCCCAGAATGGACTGTCTTCGCGGCCCAGCAAGTGATCGGCCTGGGCGGCGTAGGACAGATCGCCATTGGCGATAAACGCTTTCCACGCCGGGCTGCTTTGCGGGCCGAGTTCGTCGAGGAAAATCTGCTTCATGCTTTCCTGCAGGAACAGCTCGTAGATCGCCGCGTCGGCGGAGGTCGGGCTGAGTTTGCCGTCGAACGCCATCAAGCGGGTGTAGGCTTCGCGGGCCTTGCTGCGGTCGGCTTCCGGCAGGGCGTCGATCGCCTGTTTCAGCGGCTGCGCCATGCCCGGGGCTTCGAACATTTTCTTCAGCTTGGCGGCGAACGTGGTGGTTTGGTCGTACTGCATGGCGATCATGCTGCGACCGTCCTGTTTACCGCTGCCGGCCATTTCTGCGAGGCGCTCGCCACGCTCCGGTGCGGCCCAGGAATTGGACAGTTGCATGCCGTAGCCATGGGGAATGACCCGCTGATTGGCGGTGCCGAGCCAGCCCTGCGCCGGATCCTGATCGTACGGATGCAGCATCGGGTCGGCGTAACCGTCCCAGTCGTAGCGACCTTCCCAGCCCGGCGACGGCAACAGGCCTTCGCCTTCACGGCGGTTCGGGAATCGCCCGGTGACTTGCCAGCCGATGTTGCTGGCGTCGGCAAATACCAGATTCAGCGCGATGGCGCGGATTTCCCGGCTGGCGTCCGAGGCGCGTTCAGCGGTTTGCGCGCGGCTTAGATCAAAAAACGCATCGAGGGATTTGTCATCGGTGAAGCTCGGCGTCTGCAGGGCCAGGCCGAAACCTGTGCCCTGAGCGGCGGCCTGAGCACTGTTGAGCAGCGCGCCGTGGCGGGTTTCGTACACCGCTTCGCGAATCGGCCGCTGGCCTTTGACGAAATAGGTTTCGTTGCGCACGCCCAGCGGTTGCCATTTGCCGTTGACCTCGTAGGTCAGGCTGCTGCCCTGGCGACGGATCTTTTCCAGAAACAGGTCCTGGTTGTCACCGAAAACACTGGTCGCGCTCCACGCCACTTTGCCGTTGAAACCACCGAGCACCATCGGCAGGCCGGCGACAGTCACGCCGGCGGCCTGGTATTTAGGTGCGTGAATCTGCACGAAACTCCACAGCGACGGCGCGGCCAGCGGCCCATGGCTGTCGCTGGCCAGCAGGCTCTTGCCGCTGCGGCTGCGTTGCGGGGCAATCGCCCAGTTGTTCGAGGTGCTGGCGCCGAGCAGGTTCATCGCCGCCAGTTGTTCGCTGGCGTTGCTCAGTTCGTTCAGGCCGGGAGTCTGCCCGTTGAGCTTGATGCCTTGCAGTTTGTCGACTTCAGCCATCGGCAGGTTTTCGTCAGGGGCGGACGGCGTCAGCCAGGCGAGCTTGTCGGTGGTGACGGTCTGCGCCAGCACCAGCGAAGCGATTTCTTCCGGCAGGTTGGCCGACTGACTGAAGTTCAGCAGGCAGAAAATCAGCGCCGAATCTTCCGGTTTCCAGTATTCAGGCTTGTAGCCGCTGGAGGCCAGATCCCCCGGCAACTTGTCGGCGTAGCGGAACAGGTAGGCGTTGACGCCCCGCGCATAGACTTCGAAGAAGCGCTTGAGCCGTGGCGACGAGGCCTTGTATAGCTCGCCGGCGCTTTTCTTCAGATTGACGGCGCGCATGTAGCGGTCGGCGTCGAGCATCGAAGCCCCGGACATTTCCGCCAGACGACCCTGGGCCAGCAGGCGCAGGGTGACCATCTGATTGATGCGGTCGCTGGCGTGTACATAACCGAGGGCGAACAACGCATCGTGGAAGCTGTTGCTTTCGATCAGCGGCATGCCCATGGCATTGCGGCGTACCGAAACGTTCTGCGCCAGGCCCTTGAGCGGCTGTACACCGGAGGTGGGCGGGAGGGTGTCCTGGGCGTTCCAGGTCTGACAACCGGTCAGGCTCAGAACACCGGCCACTGCTGCGGCAACGCCGAACCGGGGAAGAAAATGTGAAAGGGCTGGCGAGGCCATGGCAAAGCTCCTGCGGGGGTGTAGAGGCTGGGGGCGCAATAAAGCCGCTACGTTAGTGAGCAGGAGGGGGCCGCGCAAGCGGGGCAAGCGGTTATTTCTTCCCGCTCACGCAGATCGATAGCTTGCTTAGTCACAGGAGGTGATGCTTAAGTTCGGAAATTCAATGACCGCGTGTGAGAAAAATCGCCATGGAGCTTCAGGCCAACGCTGCACTGATAATCATCGACCAGCAAAAGGGCATTCTGGAGCCGCGTCTGGGGCGGCGGAATAATCCGTTGGCCGAAGAGCGGATCCTCGAACTGCTGAGCTTTTGGCGGCGCAGCGGGCTGACGGTGATTCACGTGCAGCACCTGTCGCGCTCGCCGGATTCGGTGTTCTGGCCAGAACAGTCCGGGGTGGAATTTCAGGACAGGTTTCTACCGCAGGACGGCGACTGGTTGATCCAGAAACAGGTGCCGGACGCGTTTTGTGCAACAAAGCTTGAAGTGAAGTTGCGTGAAGCCGGGATCGGACAACTGGTCATTGTCGGCGTGGCGACCAACAACTCGGTGGAGTCCACGGCGCGCACGGCGGGCAATCTGGGGTTCGAGGCGTGGGTGGCGGAGGATGCGTGCTTTACCTTCGACAAGGCTGATTACTTCGGTACGTTGCGTACGGCTGAAGAGGTGCATGCCATGTCGCTGGGGAATCTGCATGGGGAGTATGCGACGGTGGTCAGTTCGGTGCGGATTCTGGCGGCTGGCTGAAAGCCTCCGATAATAGGCCGACCCCTTCGCGAGCAAGCCCGCTCCCACAGTAGATCGCATGCCTTCTGACGGAATGCAGTCAAATGTGGGAGCGGGCTTGCCCGCGAAGGCGGTGTCTCAGGCGAAGAGGCTCTTCGCCCAAGGCATCAAGCGCCGTGGCACTTCTTGAATTTCTTGCCGTTGCCGCACGGGCAAGGGTCGTTGCGGCCGACGTCTTTCAAGGCGTTGCGCACCGGTTCCTGGTGAGCGTGGCCGCAGTTCGGGCCGTGGACATGGCCATGGTCGTGATCATGGTGATGGTCATGATCGTGGTTGCAGTCAGGGCCATGGACATGAGGTTGCTGGGTCATCGGGGTCACTCCGTAATCAAATCGGCGGGGATTATCACGCCATTGCGCTCCAGGTGCACGTAGTGGGCGATGAATAAACCGGTTTCCATCTCGCCTTGCAGCCGGTAGGGAACCTGCTGGTGTGGATTCTTCAGCATTTTCACCACGTCCTTGACCTTCGGCCACAGGTTGGTGCGGATCGGCACCTTATAGAAAGCACTGCTTTTGGCGCCGACGGTGATCCAGTGCTCGTGCTCGCCCTCGGCCAGCAGCATGTCCGCCAGATGTACGCGGTATTCGAGGCCGCGCACGGTCAGCTCGCTGTCATTGGGATTGTCGATGCGAAAGTGCAGGATGAATTTCTGTTCGAGCAGTTTGGCCCGCACCACTTCTACCTTCACCAGATGCACGGCAGGGTCGAGGGTGTCGTCGGCGAACCATGAGGCACAGCCGCCGAGCCCCAGAAACAGCAGCAGTGTGAAGGCTTTGAATATGCGCCATTGACCGACCATCGCAGAACTCCCTTTTGCGCCCAGTCTAGTCGCCGCTCACCTTACGCGCCGAAATACCCCGCGCAGCACTTCTTGAACTTCTGCCCGCTGGCGCAAGGGCAGGCATCGTTGCGCCCGACCTTGAGCGGTACGGTCGGGTCGATGAAGTACCAGCGCCCGCTGTTTTGTACGAACGAGGAGCGCTCGCGGTGACTGTGCTCACCCTGACTGTCATGCCAGCGGGCGGTGAAGGTGACGAAGGCGTGTTCCGGCTGGCCGCCTAAGACCTCCGAACTTTCCACGTTGAGGCCGAGCCAGGTGCTCGATGCACTCCAGTTGCTGATCGACTGGCGATCGAGCCCGGCCTGTTGGGCGGGCAGGGTGGTCGTCACCAGATAATCGATCAGGCCCAGCACGTAGGCGCTGTAGCGCGAACGCATCAGGGCTTCGGCGCACGGTGCCGGATGGCCGGCGTGATAATGGCCGCAGCAGGCATCCAGCAGGTTGCCGCTGCCGCAGGGGCAAATGGCTGTACTCATGGCATTACCACCAGTATTTCCCGAAGTTTTCCGGATTGGCCCAGAACCGAGAGTTGAGCCAGTCGGGGACTTGTTTGTAGTCAAGCAGATCATAGGTGAACAGCGTCAGCACCTGTTCATCCCGGGCGAAGCGTTCGCTGGCCTGAAGGGCGAGCGAATAGAAATCGGTTTCCTGCCAGCCGCTGGCCGGCAGGTCGGCCAGCACGGCGATGCGGCTGGCGTTGAGGTTGCGGATTCCGCCGAGCAGATTCAGGCCATCGCGCTTGGGCAAATGTTCCAGGCAATCGACCACCAGCGCCAGGTCGAAACGGCGCGCCGCCAGTTCTGCCGGCAACGCACCGGGCGCGGCGTGAGCGACGCAGGTATCCGGATGCGCGTCCTTGAAAGCGGCCAGCGCCGGAAATTCGCTGGCGCCGATCAGCAGCAGACGTGCCGGGGCGTAGCGGTCGAGCAGAGCGGCCAGTGCCTGCTGTGGCGTGCGGGAAGAAATCGCAACGTTCATCGAAGCTCCTCAATCAGAGCGCCAAGACTAGCCTGCCCGAGCGTCGAGGCCTAGATCTCTGTTCCGCGGGTTTGCGGCAAATGCCTCGAAGTCCTGTGAACACGCTCGCAAAGACCAGTGGCCTATTGCTGGCGGAGATTAAAACTCCGGTCTTTACTCCCTGAATCGGTTCTAAGCCGATCCCTCAGGAGAAAACTAGATGAGCATAGTTCGGACAGCATTACCCTTGGTTCTGCTAACCAGTGTGTTGACTGGTTGCGCAGGTTTGCAGAAAACCGACTGGCCGACCTGTGCGGCAGTCGGTGGTGTCGTCGGCGCGGGGCTCGGGGCGACGGAAAGCTCGGCCTGGGCCGGTTACGGCGCGTTGCTGGTGGGTGGCACGGCAGCGGCCTATTGCTGGGTGCACGGTGATGGCGATGAAGACGGCGATGGTGTGCCGGACAGTCGCGACAAGTGCCCGCACACGCCTCGCGGCACCAAGGTCGACGCAGACGGCTGCCCATTCCCGGCCCCTGCGCCAGTGGTTGAAGAGGCTGTAGTGGTCAAGGAAGAAACCATCGTCATCCGCGATGTGCACTTCCAGTTCGACAAGGCCAACCTGACGCCATCCGACAAGCAAGTACTCGACAAGGTCGCCACGCGCCTGAAACAGGAATCGTCCACGGCGCGTCTGACCGTGACTGGCCACACCGACAGCGTCGGCAGCGATGCCTACAACAAAAAACTGTCGGATCGTCGCGCGCACTCGGTGGTGGAATATCTGATTCAGCAAGGTGTGCCGCGCGCCAGCTTCGTTTCGGTGACCGGTGCCGGTGAAAGCCAGCCAGTGGCGGATAACAAAACCGCCGATGGCCGCGCGCTCAACCGTCGCACGGAAATCAAAATCGAGCGTTGACGCCCTCGCATCCGCGGCTTGTGCAGTCGCGGATGCGGGTCTTTACTCCTGTGTAACCGGTATGGGCCGGTAACACAGGAGCTTTCATATGAGTGTTCTCTCACGGTCCGTCTTACCGGTGCTGCTGGCAGGCAGCCTGTTGACCGGCTGCGCTACCCACAGCGATGGCACTGCCCCCCTCAATCAACGTACCTGGCCGATCTGCAGCGTCATTGGCGGACTGGTCGGCGGCGGTCTCGGCGCCATTGAAAACGGTGGCTGGGCCGCAGGCGGTGCGGCACTGGGTATCCTCACCGGCGGGCTGATCTGTTATGCCCAGGATGGCGACGAGGACGGCGATGGCGTGTTCGACCGCCGCGACCGTTGCCCTGACACCCCGGCCAACACCCCGGTCGACCACCGTGGCTGTCCGTTGCCGCAATACCCGGTCACTGAAAAACCGGCCGAACCGGCCCCGCAATCCGAAGTCATCACCCTGAGCGATGCTGGCAACGTGCTGTTCGCGTTCGACAAGTCTGACCTGACCCCGGCCGCGAAAAGCCAGCTCGATGCGCTGATGGACAAACTGCGCAATGCCGACGTGGTGAGCATCAAGGTGATCGGCCACACCGACAGCAAGGGGACCGATGCCTACAACCAGGCCCTTTCGGAGCGTCGTGCAAGCAGTGTGGCGGCCTATCTGTTGAGCCAGGGGCTGGCGCCGGAAAAACTCACCAGTGAAGGACGTGGCGAGCGCGAACCGGTTGCCGACAACGAAACCGAAGAGGGGCGCGCGCAAAACCGTCGCGTGGAGTTGCACATCAATCGCTAGGAATCTTCTGTAGTCCGCAGGTTAGAGCTGTCGGTCGACGATCATCGTCGGACCGGCAGCCATCCGACGAGTGCCCGGAACTTTTTTATTTGCCCCTCTGGCTTATCCCGTACGGAAGCCGTTACTGTGCGCCCAAAGAATAATTCGCAACACGGGGGAGCGTATGAAGGTGTTCTGTGGGCTGGGGCGATTGTTGACCCTGGTGTTCTGCTGCGTGGTACTGGCCAATCAGCTGGTGCCGTTTGTTCATCCGTTGCATCTGCTGGTCAATGTGGCTGGCGTCCTGCTGCTGGCCATCCACCTCCTTGAAGTGCTGCTGTGCAACGCCAGCCTCAAGGGGCGGCCGCACCCATGGCGTGATCGTGGCCGTGTTCTGCTGTTCGGCGTTTTCCACCTGCAAACCATCCCGGCCCCGGCCGCTCCGGAGGCTTCCCATGCGTAAACTTTGCCTGCTCGCTGCATTCATCAGTCCGCTGGCCTGTGCCCAGGTGGTCAGTGTCGAAGCCAACTCCCTGATGCGTCTGCCCAACACGGCCAGCACGCTGCAGGTGGAAAAACTGGTGGTCGCCGATTACGGCACTTTGCTGGTGCCATCGAACGTGACCGAATTGAGTGTCGGCGAATTGCAGTTGGGCCACGAGGCGCGTATTGCCATCGTCCCGGGCGATCAGGCGCTGGACATGAAAGTCATCCGCGCCCGGTTTGCCGACGGTAGCCGGATCACGGCGCGCGGCGCACCGGGCACTTATGAAAAGGCGGCCCGTGCCGGGCGTAACCTGAACCTGCAATTCAAGGCGCTGGAGGCTCCGCGGCTGATCGTCGATGCCCGTGGCGGCACCGGAGCGCCGGGTTTCGTCGGGCTCGACGGGGCTAACGGTAAGGAACCGGGCTGCACCTGGGGCCAGGCCGGGCATGGTTTCGACGGCAGTGATGGCAGCAACGGCCAGCCCGGTGCGCCGGGCGCGCTGGTGCGGCTGGAAGTGCCGCGGGAGTTTCCGGCGGAGCTGATCAAGGTCGACGTCGCCGGTGGTGCCGGCGGCGCGGCAGGGCCTGGTGGCAAACCGGGGGCCGGTGGCAAGTCCAAGGGCTGCCTGGTCTATCGCGCCGATGGCGGCAAGAGCGGCAAGCCGGGGGCTGACGGGCAGCCGGGGCCTGCGGGTGCGGCGGGTTCTGTGACGGTGCAGCGCCTGTAATCTGTCAACTGATCGCCCCCGCGCCGTGCGCGGGAGCGATCACGGTCAAATCATCGGCCGCGCAGCAGCCACGGCCACCAGCACCACCCCGACCAGCAGGTTGAACCCCACCACCTTGCGAATCCGACCCAGCACCGCCGCACCTGCCGGCCAATCCTTCGCCTGCACCGCCGTGCGCAGTTCCGGCAGCATCAGCCCCTGAACCCGGATGAACAGCGCGGTCATCACCACGTACAAGCCCATCATCACCTGAACGTACTTCGGCGCGGTTTCGAAGCCGATGTGCTGCAGATGCAACATGCCCACCCCGGTCACCGGCAACAGAATCACCGCTCCCCACACCCAGCGGAAAAAACCTTGAAACACTTCCACCCAGAGCGTCAGGCGCCCAGGCCCGTCCAGCGCCTTCACGGCCGCAGGGCGCAGCACTATCCAGGCGAAAAACATGCCGCCGACCCACACCAGCGCGGCCAGTACATGGATGGGGTAAACGAGGCTAAAAGGTGTCATTGGGGTACTCCGATCTGCGCAGGATTGATTCGCGGGGTATGATAGCCCCCCATCCGAACCACTGAAAATTTATCCAGCGTTTTTAGCGCCCGACACTCAATGATCAGCACTGAACTCAAAACCACGATCCAGGGCGCCTACTCGCGTTTTCTAGAGGCCAAGAGCCTCAAGCCGCGTTACGGCCAGCGCCTGATGATCGCTGAAGTCGCCAAGGTCCTCGGGGATATCGACACCGACGACGAAGGCCGGCGCAGTGGCGACCCCGCGATTGTCGCGGTGGAAGCCGGCACCGGTACCGGCAAGACCGTGGCCTACAGCCTGGCGGCGATCCCGACGGCCAAACTGGCGGGCAAACGCCTGGTGATCGCTACCGCGACCGTCGCCCTGCAGGAGCAGATCGTCTACAAGGACTTGCCCGACCTCATGCGCAACAGCGGGCTGAATTTCAGCTTCGCCCTGGCCAAGGGCCGTGGCCGCTACATGTGCCTGTCCAAGCTCGACATGCTGCTGCAGGAAGGCCACGCACAGACCGCTACCGCACAGCTGTTCGAAGAAGAAGGCTTCAAGATCGAGGTCGATGAGGCCAGCCAGAAGCTCTTTACCAGCATGATCGAAAAGCTCGCCGGCAATAAATGGGACGGCGACCGCGACAGCTGGCCCAATGCGCTGGAAGACGCCGACTGGGCGCGCCTGACCACCGATCACAGTCAGTGCACCAACCGTCATTGCCCGAACTTCGGCCAATGCGCCTTCTACAAGGCCCGCGAAGGCATGGGCAAGGTCGACGTGATCGTCACCAACCACGACATGGTGCTGGCCGACCTGGCGCTGGGCGGCGGGGCGGTTCTGCCGGATCCGCGCGACACCATTTATGTGTTCGACGAAGGCCACCACCTGCCGGACAAGGCCATCGGCCACTTTGCCCACTACACGCGCCTGCGCTCCACCGCCGACTGGCTGGAAACCACCGCCAAGAACCTCACCAAACTGCTGGCCCAGCATCCGTTGCCGGGGGACCTCGGCAAACTGATCGAGCAGGTGCCGGAGCTGGCGCGGGAGATCAAGACCCAGCAGCAATTCATGTTCACCGCCTGCGAACAGATCGCCGATTTCAAGCCCGGTGAAGATGTCGAAGGTCGCGAGCGCCCGCGCCATCGCTTCATTGGCGGGGTGATTCCCGAGCACATGCGCGAGATGGGCATCGAGCTGAAGAAAGGCTACTCACGTCTCAACGACCTGTTCACCCGTCTGACCGACCTGCTCAAGGAAGGCATGGATGGCGAGGTCAACATCGGCATCGCCAGCAACCAGGCCGAAGAGTGGTATCCACTGTTCGGCAGCCTGTTGTCCCGTGCCTCCGGCAACTGGGAGCTGTGGACCGCGTTCACCGCCGAAGACCCGGAAGACAACCCGCCGATGGCCCGCTGGCTGACCCTCGCCGAAAGCGGTTCGCTGTTCGACATCGAGGTCAATGCCAGCCCGATTCTCGCCGCCGAAACCCTGCGCCGCAGCTTGTGGAATGTGGCTTACGGCTGTCTGGTAACCTCGGCGACGTTGACCGCGCTCGGCACGTTCGACCGTTTCCGCATGCGCGCCGGCCTGCCGAAAAAAGCCGTCACCGCCGTGGTGCCGAGTCCGTTCCATCATGCCGATGCCGGTGTGTTGCGGGTGCCGGACCTGAAGGCCGACCCGCGTGATGCCGCCGCCCACACCGCCGCGATCATCCGTGATCTGCCGGAACTGGTCGAAGGCTCTCGCGGCAGTCTGGTGCTGTTCTCTTCGCGCAAACAGATGCAGGACGTGTTCGACGGCCTCGACCGCGACTGGCGCAAGCAAGTGTTCATTCAAGGCAACCTGTCGAAACAGGAAACCCTGAACAAGCACAAGGCGCGGGTCGATGGCGGTGATTCCAGCGTGCTGTTCGGCCTCGCCAGTTTTGCCGAAGGGGTGGACTTGCCGGGGGCCTATTGCGAACACGTGGTGATTGCCAAGATTCCATTCTCGGTGCCGGACGATCCGGTCGAGGCCGCACTGTCGGAATGGATCGAAGCCCGGGGCGGCAATCCGTTCATGGAAATCTCGGTGCCCGACGCCTCGCTGAAGCTGGTTCAGGCCTGTGGTCGTCTGCTGCGCACCGAGGAAGACCGCGGCACCATCACCTTGCTGGATCGGCGACTGGTCACCCAGCGCTACGGCAAGGCGATCCTCAATGCGTTGCCGCCTTTCCGTCGTGAAATATCCTGAGACATCGGTGGGCAGTTTTGCCCGCCGCGTTGTCTATCTCTCTGTCATTGCTTTTCCATTGGCCCTTGCGGGTCGTTAGGGAGAATTCCGTTCTCATGATTCGTCGTTCGTTGCCTGCCATTTTTGCCCTGGTTTTCGCTGCGCCTTTGCTGGCGGCGCCTGCCGGCCAGCAGACCCTGTTCAATTTTGTCCGCCCCGCCGATGTGGTGAAAGTGGCGACCGAAAACGCCGACCTGCCGCAAGCCAACGCCGAGCAGACCCCCGAAGGCGAAGTGCTGCGCCGAGTGACGTTCAATCCGACGGCCCGCCCGACCTTGCGTCTGTCCCCACAGACCGGCGCCTGGGACTGGTCGCAGTCCGGCATGATGAGCCTGCGCATCCAGAGCGCGATGAACTGGGCGGTGACCGTTTACGTACAAATCCAGAGCAACGACGGCAAGACCCTGGTCAGCCGCGTCGATCTGCCCGCCGGTCCGGCGCAGACCTTGCTCGTGCCGTTGACCGCGACCTCGCCGCTGAGCCAGGGCATGAAGGCTGGCCCGTTGATGCCGATGACGGTCGACGGGCAGCGCATCCTGCTGGCCAGCAGCTCCGGTGAGCTGGATCGCAGCCAGGTGGTATCCGTCAGCCTGTCGATGGATCAGCCGAAAGCCGCGCAAAGTCTGTTGCTGGAGCGTTTCGGCGTGCAGGACGAGGGCGATGTGATCAAAGCCGCCTACGGCAATCTGGTGGACGCCTACGGCCAGTCGACCCGCAACAAGTGGCCGGAGAAAGTCGCCAATGACGAACAGCTGAAATCCGCCGCGGCCAAGGAACAGCAACAGCTGAAAACCTGGTTGGCCGAGCGCGAAAAGTCGTCGCTGGACACATTCGGTGGTTTGAAGAAGGGGCCTGCGTTCAAGGCCAGCGGCTTCTTCCGCACCGAAAAACTCGACGGTCGCTGGTATCTGGTGACGCCTGAGGGGCATCCGTTCTATTCCCTGGGCGTGAACACGGTCAGCCCCGAGGTCAACCAGACCTACGTGGCTGGCCGCGAGTACATGTTCGAGTCCCTGCCCAAACCCGACGAGCCACTGGCCCGTCACTTCGGTGAAGGCGACAACCGTGGCGGCAACGGAGCCGATCAGGGCCGTGGCTACGGCAACGGACGCTGGTATGACTTCTATGGTGCCAACCTGCAGCGCCTGTACGGCGAACCTTGCGTGACCCCGGCGGCGACTGAGCCTGCGCCTGCTGCGCCATGCAAGGCTGCCATCGACGAGCAGAAGTGGACCGGCCATACCCTCGACCGTTTGCAGGCGTGGGGCTTCAACACCGTCGGCAACTGGAGCGCACCGCAACTGGGCGACGCCGAGCGTGTGCCTTACACCTTGCCGCTGTCGATCGTCGGCGATTACACCAGCATCAGTACCGGCAATGACTGGTGGGGCGGCATGCCTGACCCGTTCGATCCGCGTTTCGCCATGGCCACCGAACGCGCCGTGGCGATTGCCGCCCGCGATCACCGTGATGATCCGTGGCTGATCGGCTATTTTGCCGACAACGAACTGGCCTGGGCCGGTCCCGGTGATGATCCGAAGTCGCGTTATGCGCTGGCTTACGGCACGTTGAAAATGACCACCGACGTACCCGCCAAGCGTGCGTTTCTCAAGCAATTGCGCGACAAATACCGCAATCAGGCCGGGCTGTCGAAAGCCTGGGGTATCGATCTGCCGGCGTGGGAATTGATGGAAGACCCTGGTTTCGAAGCGCCGCTGCCGAATCCGGAACACCCGGAAATCGAGGCTGACTTCAAATACTTCCAGAAAGTCTTCGCCGACACCTACTTCAAGACCATTTCCGATTCGCTGAAATGGCACGCGCCGAACCAGTTGCTGCTGGGCGGTCGCTTCGCCATCAGCACGCCGGAAGCCGTGGCCTCCTGTGCGCAGTATTGCGACGTGCTGAGCTTTAACATGTACACCCTGAAACCGCAGGACGGTTATGACTTCGCCGCGCTGCGCAGCCTCGACAAACCGGTGCTGATCACCGAGTTCAACTTCGGCTCCACCGATCGCGGCCCGTTCTGGGGCGGCGTGACGCCGTTGAGCAAGGAAGAAGACCGTGGTCCGGCGTATGCCAACTTCCTCAAGCAGGCGCTGAGCGAGCCGTCGATTGTCGGCGTGCACTGGTTCCAGTACCTCGACCAACCGGTGACCGGTCGCCTGCTTGATGGCGAAAACGGCCACTTCGGTCTGGTCGGCGTGACTGATCTGCCATATCAGGGCTTCGTCGAGACGGTGCGCAAGAGCAATCTGGCGACCCTCGATCAGCTTGGGAAAGCAGCCGAGAAAGCCGCGGCGGCAGCGGACAAGGTCGACCACGAGACCGAAGGCGGCCGCAAGGGCGAGGCCGGCAAAGGCCCGGGGCAGGGCGCCGGTCATACCGGCGGGCACTCCGGAAACGGTCATTAAGGCAGGACCGCCCGGCCCGCCGCTGTTCCCAAATCCCTCAAGGGCTGGAACAATGCGGGCCACTTTGTAGAGCGTTTTCGCGGGGGAGTTGCGGGTGCAGATTCAGGGACATTACGAGCTTCAATTCGAAGCGGTGCGCGAAGCCTTCGCGGCACTGTTCGACGATCCCCAGGAGCGTGGCGCCGCGTTGTGCATCCGGGTCGGCGGGGAAACCGTCCTCGACCTCTGGGCCGGCACCGCCGACAAGGACGGCAGCGAAGCCTGGCACAGCGACACCATCGCCAACCTGTTCTCCTGCACCAAGACCTTCACCGCGGTCACTGCGCTGCAACTGGTGGCCGAAGGCAAGTTACAACTCGATGCGCCGGTCGCCCGCTATTGGCCGGCGTTCGCCGCGGCCGGCAAGGAATCCGTGACCCTGCGCCAATTGCTCTGCCATCAGGCCGGTCTGCCGGCCCTGCGCGAACTGTTGGCCCCTGAAGCCTTGTATGACTGGCAGACCATGGTCGACGCCCTCGCGGCCGAAGCACCATGGTGGACGCCGGGCACCGGTCACGGTTATGCCGCCATCACTTACGGCTGGCTGATCGGCGAGTTGCTGCGCCGGGCCGATGGTCGCGGGCCGGGTGAATCCATTGTGGCGCGTGTCGCCAGACCGCTTGGGCTGGATTTCCATGTCGGCCTGGCCGACGAGGAGTTCTACCGCGTCGCGCATATCGCCCGTGGCAAAGGCAATGTCGGCGATGCCGCCGCCCAGCGCCTGTTGCAAGTGACCATGCGTGAGCCGACCGCGATGACCACCCGCGCCTTCACCAATCCGCCGTCGGTGCTCACCAGCACCAACAAACCGGAATGGCGGCGCATGCAGCAACCGGCGGCCAACGGCCACGGCAATGCGCGTAGTCTGGCCGGGTTCTATGCCGGTCTGCTCGACGGCAGCCTGCTGGAAAGCGAAATGCTCGACGAACTGACCCGGGAACACAGCCTCGGCGAGGACAAGACCTTGCTGACCCGCACCCGTTTCGGTCTCGGTTGCATGCTCGACCAACCTGATGTACCAAACGCCACTTACGGCCTCGGCCCGCGGGCGTTCGGTCATCCAGGCGCGGGCGGTTCCATCGGTTTTGCTGATCCGGAGCACGATGTGGCCTTCGGTTTTGTGACAAATACCCTGGGGCCGTACGTCTTGATGGATCCGCGCGCGCAGAAGCTGGCGCGGGTACTTGCCACTTGTCTGTAAAGCGTTACCAGAGGATCCAGGGCCGGAACCTCATACGGTTTTTCGATTCAAAGCGTCTGTTTATCCGGGCGAAAGTCCTCTGATTGTCCATTACTAATTTTTGTGGGTTTCCAATGTCGTCCAAACAAACTCTCGCTCTGGCCCTGTGTTTCGCGATTACCGGTTGTGCACAGACTCCGAAGAATGACGCCGATGGCGGCAGCTGGTGGCCGTTCGGCTCGTCCGACAAGGTCGCGGCCAAGGAGCCGACGCCTGCACCCGCACCTGCACCGGTGAAGCCAGCCGCTACTGCACCGCTCGCCAAGACCGAGAGCAGCAGCCACTGGTACTGGCCGTTCGGCTCCGACGATTCGGCAGACAAGGCCAAAGCCGACGTGAAGCCCGAAGTAAAAACGGAGACCAAGCCTGCCGTTGTCGCCAAGGCCGATGCCGATACCGGCAGCAAGTGGTGGTGGCCGTTCGGCGGCAAGTCTCAGGACACCGCCAAAGCTGTGCCGATGCCCGACCCGAAAGTGACCCAGGCCTGGCTCGACGACTACGAGCCACGCCTGCGTGACGCGATCAAGGGCAGCAACCTGCAATTCGAGCGCCGTGAAAACGTACTCGTGGTGATCGCGCCGGTTGAAGGTTCGTTCAACCCGAAACGCCCGGCCATGCTGTTGCCGGTGACCCTGAGTCCGTTCACCAATATCGCCAAGATCCTCGAAGCTGACCCGAAAACTGCTGTGCTGGTACTGGGTCACAGCGACAATACCGGTGCTGCACCGGACAACACCAAACTCAGCCAGGAGCGTGCCCAGTCGGTGGCGGCGATCTTCCGTCTGAGTGGCCTGCAGCGTGATCGTCTGATGTTGCGAGGCATGGGCTCCGAGGCACCGCGTGCCGCCAACGACAGTGTTGAAGGTCGCGCCCTGAACCGTCGCGTCGAACTGCTGGTGACCCCGCAGAACACCATGGTTGCGCTGCTGAGCAAGTACAACATGCCAGCACCGAAGCCGGTGACCCTGGTTGCCGCTCAGGACGTCAAGCCAGTCGCCAAGCCTGTAACCCCGGCACCTGCTGCGAAGAAAGCCGCTGTCCCTGCCACCAAAAAAGCACCGGCCAAGAAGGCCGCAGCCAAGGCGCCAGCGAAGAAGACCCCGGCGAAGAAAACCGCTCCAGCCAAAGCCGCCGCAACCGACAAGAAAGTCGCTGCGACCGATGCGGCAAAACAGTGATCCGCTAACGAAAAGGAATGCGCCATGACCCAGGCTCTGGCAGATATGCGTCGTGATTACACCCGGGATGGCCTGACCGAGGCGCAAGCCCCGGTCGAGCCTTTTGCGCTGTTCCACCAGTGGTTCGCCGACGCGGTGAAAACCGAGCAGGCGCCAGTGGAGGCCAACGCCATGACCCTGGCCACGGTCGATGCGGACGGGCGTCCGCACTGCCGCATTCTGCTGCTCAAGGGTCTGGACGAGCAGGGCTTCACCTTCTTCACCAACTACGAAAGTGCCAAAGGTCAGCATCTGGCCGCGAATCCGTTCGCGGCCATGACGTTCTTCTGGCCGACCCTGGAGCGCCAGGTGCGCATCGAAGGGCGGGTGGTGAAGGTCACGCCGCAAGAGTCCAACGCCTATTATCAGGTGCGACCTTTGGGCAGCCGACTGGGCGCCTGGGCTTCACCGCAGAGCCGGGTGATCAATGGCCGGGGGGAACTGGAAGAATTGCTCAAGGCTACCGAGCAGCGCTTCACCGACACCCAGCCCGATTGCCCGGAACACTGGGGCGGTTACCGTTTGCTCCCGGAGCGCATCGAGTTCTGGCAGGGGCGCGCCAGCCGCCTGCACGATCGCCTCAACTACCGTTTGCAGGGCGCCGACTGGATTCTTGAACGTCTGGCACCTTAAGCAGTCTACCGAGCGGGATAGCCTGCCGCAGCGGCCTCAAGCCACTTCGGCAGGTCCCGACGCCTGATCTTCTGCGATCGGGCTTGCGCCAGCCGTTCGAGCATGTAGGCGCGTTTGCCTTCATCCTTGCCGGCCAGCGACAATGCCAGATCGCGGTCCATCCAGCGTTTGATCCGCACGTACAACCACCAGTGGAAGTACAAACCGGCGACGGTTGTGACGACGATGATGAAGTAATCCATGAAAATCCTTGGGGTCGGCGGCGCAAGCTATGTATTTTGGCGCTACTGTTGGGTGAGTTCGTGGAGGCCCTGTACCTGACCTGAATGAAACCAAATTTATCCGGGCGGCGCCGTGACAGGCGTCAAGCTGCGGAGTTTAATAAATACCTGTCCTTTGGAGTTGATCCTATGCGTAAGTCTGTTCTGCTGGTTGCTTCCTTTTCCACGATGGCGATGTTGCTTACCGGCTGCCAATCGAGCCTGACCGGTGACTCCTACTCCCGTGACGAAGCGCGTCGCGTGCAGACGATTCGCATGGGCACCATCGAATCCCTGCGTCCGGTGAAAATCGAAGGCACCAAGACCCCGATCGGCGGCGCAGCCGGTGCAGTGGTCGGCGGTGTCGGCGGCAGCGCCATCGGCGGTGGTCGTGGCAGCATCGTGGCAGCCGTTATCGGTGCCGTGGCCGGCGGCCTGATCGGTTCCGCCACCGAAGAAGGCCTGACTCGTACTCAAGGTGTTGAAATCACCGTGCGCGAAGACGACGGCAGCATGCGCGCCTACGTGCAGCAAGTGCAGGAGAATGAAGTGTTCCGCGTCGGTGAGCGCGTGCGGATTTCGACTGTTGGCGGGACCAGCCGCGTTTCGCACTAAGCGGGAAAGAGCGGTAAAGGAAAACCCCGATCAGGTGACTGGTCGGGGTTTTTTGTTTGGTGTTTACCAGTGATCGCAGTAGTCGAAGGAAACTTGGTAGTCATACAAATTTAAATTGATGGCATGACTGAAATGAGTTTGAAGAATACTTACCCAGTCGTTGGTAACGTTAAATCCACCGTTGTTTATGTTGTTTTCTATTGGAATGCCCAGCGCCTCGATCACGGAGCCATCGTCACCGAAGTCTTTCGATAACTCTTCTCCGACGCCGTGACTAGTTTCTTTGTCATACCAATCGAGGCTGATTTTCAAACCCACAAGTTTCTCCTGGAACTCTCGCAACGTTGAGTGATTTTATACGTTGCATGTCAATTGGAAGTAGAAGTCCTGATTCACAATTGATCTACCTATAAGTTTTTCGATCGCTTGTATCTGTTGGGGGCTTAAATCGTAACCTTCCCAGCCGTGTTGCTCTTTTGTCCAACCCATGATGGCTTTTATTTGCTCATCACATCCCGCTGGCAACTCAATCACGAAAGCCTGGAAGTCTGTTTTTTTGTCAAAAGCTTCTACTGAAAATCTCAAGGTTCAATGCTCCTTTTTTTGCCTTTCTTCGACTTTTTATTCTTTTTTGTAGATGTTGGCTCACCTGTATTTGGGTCGAACTCTCCAATGTGTTTGCCTCTGGAGTCGTATTTTTCGACAGTGCCATGCATAGAGTCCCATTCAAGAATAATACCCTTAGCAGTTTTCCATCTTTTGCGCTTGGCTCCGCCACCTTGTACGGCTGTTTTACGACCTACAATTTTCGCATCAGGAAAGGCTGGGAGTACGTCGGGGGCCGGATGGTACTCGTGATCTCCTGCTCGAGTGCTGACAACAATATAAAGCGGCTTAACTCCAGAATCCGCCGGAAAAACCAATATGAAATCCCGATACTCCGGCGGATAAACCGGGTTCACCAGAATCCCGTCCGCCGCTTTCGTCGGTGGATATACCCAGATATGCGGCGCCTGCGGGGCTGCCTCCAGCGCCGGGATGCCGAGGATGTCGGAGCCGTCCACGGCAGGCGTCCAGATCAGCTCGATGCCTTCGCCGAGGTCTGCGACAAAGCGGTTACCGCGTGCGGTGAACTGCGCGACATCGACCATTTCCCAGTCGCGGTTCTTGCCGGTGTAGAAACCGTAACCCTTGAGGCTGCCGTCGGCCTGTTGTTCGACATGCAGGCGCACGCGGGTTCGAGCCTGCTTGAGGGCAAGCAACTGGTCTTCGGTATAGAGCGCGCTGTCGCCCAGGTTCGATGGCATGAACATCGCCACCAGCCCGACCAGCGGGGTGATGACGGCAGTGGAGGCCATCGCGGGCAATGCCTTGAATGCTTCACCCGCAAGGGCGAAGGTGCCCAGGCCTGCCGGGATGGCGGTGCCGCTGATTTTCTTGAGTGGAACGCCGCCGCTGTCATCGGCTTCACGGCCGCCGAGCAGGATCAGATCGCCGTAATCTTTCAGGCTGTCGGTGGGGACCATTCCCGAAGGATTCGAGTAATCGATGATCGCGTCCGGCAATTTGCAGGACTTGGCAAACACACAGCCGGCACGCACCGGCTCGGGTTTATTCGCAGCAACCTCGCGGCTGCGCTCGAAGGCCTCCTGCCGCGCCAGCATGGCGTCGTACTTGTTTTGTCGCTCGTCCTGATCGGCCAGTTCGGTGGCCGTCATGTAGCGGTAGGTGACGTGATGCCCGTCGCCTGCCGGTGGGTTGGGAACCCGGGGAATGTCCTTTTGACCAGCCACTGATTGTCCTTTCGTTCATGCATCGACGGCCCCTCGAAAGGGGCTGCACGACGTTAACGAAGCAGGAAAATCGTGGCTGTAGGACGCGTCTCTAAAGACGTGGAGATTGTTCGCTACGGCATCAGGAAGGCAGTGCGGTGTTCTTTCTGCTTGCCGCCAATGTCACCGCATAACCGATCAATGCCGCGAACACCGAGCCGGTGAGAATGCCCATCCGGTCCATCCCGGCGTATTCACTGGCACCCGGCACGAAGGCAAGGGAGCCGACAAACAGGCTCATGGTGAAGCCGATCCCGCACAGGATCGCCACGCCCAGCACCTGACCCCAGTTGGCGTTCTGGGGCAGGGCGGCGATGCCGGTTTTCACGGCAAGCCAGGTCAGACCGAATACACCGACAGTCTTGCCCAGCAACAGGCCGACGGCGATGCCCATCGGCACGTGGTGGGTGAAGCTTTCGGCGGTAACGCCGGTCAGCGACAGGCCGGCATTGGCAAAGGCGAACAGCGGCAGGATGCCGTAGGCCACCCACGGGTGCAGCGCGTGTTCGAGGGTCAGCAGCGGCGAAGGCTCGGCGTTTTTGGTGCGCAGCGGGATGCAGAACGCGAGGGTCACGCCGGCCAGCGTCGCGTGGACACCGCTCTTGAGCACGCAGACCCACAGGATCAGTCCAATGATCATGTACGGCCCGAGCTTGACCACCCCGAGCCGGTTCATCGCCACCAGCGCCGCAATGCACGCCGCCGCCAGACCCAGCGACAGGGTCGAGAGTTCGCCGGAATAGAAGATCGCGATGATCACGATGGCACCGAGGTCGTCGATGATCGCCAGGGTCATCAGGAACAGCTTCAGCGACACCGGCACCCGCTTGCCGAGCAAGGCCAGTACGCCGAGGGCGAAGGCGATGTCGGTGGCGGTGGGGATCGCCCAGCCATCGAGGGCGGCCGGGTTGTCACGGTTGAGGAACCAGTAGATCAGCGCCGGCACCAGCATGCCGCCAATGGCCGCCGCGCCGGGCAGGACGATCTGCGACGGTTTCGACAGCTGGCCGTCGAGCACTTCGCGCTTCACTTCCAGGCCGATGAGCAGGAAGAACAGCGCCATCAGGCCGTCGTTGATCCACAGCAGCAGGGGTTTGGCGATTTTCAACGCGCCGATCTGCGCGACCACCGGGGTGTCGAGCAGGCCGGTGTACAGCCACGACAGCGGCGAGTTGTTGATGATTAGAGCCAGGATGGCCGCGGCGATCAGTAACAGACCGCTGGCAGCTTCCAACTGAAAGAAACGCGTGAAAGTGCTACGCAGAGGCAAGGTCGCTCTCCATCGATAAAGTCAAAAGGTGGGACACCCTAACCCGTACTGTTAGTTGTTAAAACAAAAGTTATATTCTTTTTTGTTATATATGGTTACAAGGCGCCTGCCAGACCAGCAGCAGAGCCTAGCAGTTGCCAAAGGTATTGAAGCGCAGCTGTATCTGTCAGCGCGGCAGGATTTTTCCTAAGCTTGGGGGCTGAGCCTGTGAAGGCACTTCTGCCCGATTCAACGAGAACAACAGCCATGAGCGACAACCGACAGTGGGCCCGCGAAGCCATCCGGATCATCGAAGCTGACTTTCAGCGCAGCGCCGACACGCACCTGATCCCCTTGCCGCTGCCGGGGTTCCCGGGTATCGATTTGTATTTCAAGGACGAGTCCAGCCATCCCACCGGAAGCCTCAAGCACCGTCTGGCCCGTTCGCTGTTTCTCTACGCCTTGTGTAACGGCTGGCTCAAGCCCGGCGCGCCGGTGATCGAGGCGTCCAGCGGTTCAACGGCGATTTCCGAAGCGTACTTTGCGCGGATGCTGGGGTTGCCGTTCATTGCGGTGATGCCGGCGACCACGTCCAAGGAGAAGATTGCCCAGATCGCGTTCTACGGTGGCCAGAGTCATCTGGTGGACGATCCGACCCAGATCTATGCCGAATCCGAACGCCTGGCCCGCGAGCACGACGGTCACTTCATCGACCAGTTCACCTACGCCGAGCGCGCCACCGACTGGCGGGCGAACAACAACATCGCCGAGTCGATCTTCCAGCAGATGCGCTACGAGCAGCACCCTTGCCCGGCCTGGCTGATTTCCAGCCCCGGCACCGGTGGCACCACCGCGACCCTCGGCCGTTACGTGCGCTATCGCCAGCACTGCACCCGCGTGCTGTGCGCCGATGCCGAGCGTTCGGTGTTCTTCGATTTTTACCAGACCGGTGATGCCAGCCTGCGTCTGGACCACGGTTCGCGGATCGAAGGCATCGGCCGGCCACGGGTGGAGGCGTCGTTCCTGCCGAAGGTGATCGATGCGATGGTCAAGGTGCCGGATGCCTTGTCGCTGGCGGCCATGCATTACCTGGCGCAGCGTCTGGGGCGGCATGTGGGTGGGTCGAGCGGCACCAACCTGATCGGCGCGCTGATGGCGGCGCAGCAGATGAAAGCGGCGGGGGAGTCGGGGTCGATCGTGGCGATTCTGTGCGATGGCGGCGAGCGCTACGCAGACACGTATTACGATCAGGCGTGGCTCAAGGCGCAGGGCTATGAGCTGGAGGGATTGATGGCGGCTGTGGCAGCAAGTGCCGAGAAGGGTGAGGCGCTGCCAGCCTCGGTTCTGCGCGCCAATATCTGAGAGAAACGCACAAACCAATGTGGGAGCGAGCCTGCTCGCGATAGCGGTAGATTAATCAACATTTCTGTTGAATGTCAGTCCGCAATCGCGAGCAGGCTCGCTCCCACAGTTTTTTGCATTGTTTCAGGTATTGCGAATCAGTCTTTCAGGCCCAGGATGTCACGCGCCACAGCTTCGGCAATGCGAATCCCGTCAACGCCCGCCGACAGAATCCCGCCCGCATACCCCGCACCTTCACCGGCCGGGAACAGACCCTTCACGTTCATGCTCTGCAGCGATTCGTTACGCGTGATCCGCAGCGGCGACGAAGTCCGCGTCTCGATCCCGGTCAGCACCGCATCGTGCAGCGAATAGCCGCGAATCTGCTTCTCGAACGCAGGCAACGCCTCACGGATTGCCTCGATGGCAAAGTCCGGCAGCGCCAGGGCCAGATCCCCGAGTGCCACGCCCGGCTTGTACGAAGGTTCAACCTCGCCCAGCTCGGTGGACGGCGTGCCGTTGATGAAGTCGCCAACCAATTGCGCCGGTGCCTTGTAGTCACTGCCGCCGAGGATGAAGGCGTGGGATTCCAGACGCTCCTGCAACTCGATGCCAGCCAGCGGGCCGCCCGGGTAATCGACTTCCGGGGTGATGCCGACGACGATGCCGGAGTTCGCGTTGCGTTCGTTACGCGAGTACTGGCTCATGCCGTTGGTGACCACACGATTCGGCTCGGAGGTCGCAGCGACAACGGTGCCGCCCGGGCACATGCAGAAGCTGTAGACCGAACGGCCGTTTTTGGCGTGGTGTACCAGTTTGTAGTCGGCGGCTCCCAGCTTGGGGTGACCGGCATACTTGCCCAGCCGCGCACGGTCGATCAGCGATTGCGGGTGCTCGATGCGGAAACCCACCGAGAACGGCTTGGCTTCCATGAACACACCACGGCTGTGCAGCATGCGGAAAGTATCGCGGGCGCTGTGGCCCAGCGCCAGGATCACGTGTTTCGAATGCAGGGTTTCGCCACTGGCCAGCTCGACGCCGACCAGTTGGCCGTCTTCGATCAGCACGTCGGTGACGCGCTCCTGGAAGCGTACTTCACCACCCAGGGCGCGAATCTCTTCGCGCATGGTCTCGACCATGCCGGTCAGGCGGAACGTACCGATGTGCGGCTTGCTGACGTAGAGGATTTCTTCCGGTGCGCCGGCCTTGACGAATTCGTGCAGCACCTTGCGGCCGAGAAACTTCGGGTCCTTGATCTGGCTGTACAGCTTGCCGTCGGAGAACGTGCCCGCGCCGCCTTCGCCGAACTGCACGTTGGACTCGGGGTTGAGCACGCTTTTGCGCCACAGGCCCCAGGTGTCTTTGGTGCGCTGGCGCACTTCGGTGCCGCGTTCGAGGATGATCGGCTTGAAGCCCATCTGGGCCAGCAGCAGGCCGGCGAAGATCCCGCACGGACCGAAGCCGACCACGATCGGGCGCTGGCTCAGGTCGCTTGGCGCCTGGCCGACGAATTTGTAGCTGACATCCGGCGCCACGTTGACGTTGCGGTCATCGGCGAACTTGGCCAGTACCTTGGCCTCGTCGCGCACTTCGAGGTCGATGGTGTAGATGAAGCACAGTTCGGAGGACTTTTTGCGCGCATCGTAGCTGCGCTTGAACAAGGTGAAATCGAGCAGCTCATCGCTGGCAATGCCCAAGCGCTGCACGATGGCGGCGCGCAGGTCTTCGTCGGGATGGTCGATCGGCAGCTTGAGTTCAGTGATTCGTAACATGACAGGATCCGGTTCGCGGGGCGCACAACTGCGCCAGGGCGTTTGAAGGCGGCGATTATAAGCCGCAACGGCCGGATCCCGTGAGGGTTAAACGATCAGTCGTTGCGCGAACCGCCGAAATACCCGCAACCGCGCTGCACCTTGCCGTCGATACGCAGTTCGGCGCTCATGTGCTGCACGCTGCCGGTGTTGCTGTCGACGCACCGCTGCGGCGCCACCCACAGCTCGATGCGCTGGTTGTTGGCTTCGCTGCTGAGGTTGAAACGACCGTCGCCCAACTGCTCTTCGACGTAAGGCACTGCCAGCGGTGGTTGACCTTCGCGGTCGATGACCATGCCTTTGCCGCTGACCTTGACGTTCCATTCCGGGCCATGGCCGGCGGCGCGCAGGATCATTTGTTTGAAGTTGGGGTCGTCACAGGCAGTGCCGGAACGTTCGACGCGGTACAACTGGGTCAGGTCGAGACGATCACCGGCGATCTTGCCGCGTACGTCGGCGAACAGCTTGCCCTGTTGATCGGCCAGGGTGGCGGCCTCCTGCAGGACGCTGGTGCCGCCGACGTCGTTGATCACGTACTGGCGCTGCTCGCCGCAGGCCTGAAACACCAGTTTGCCGTCGGCCGCGGTCAGTTGCCCCTGCATCCGCGTCTGGCCGACGTGGGAGGCGCTTGTCCGCGCACCGTCGAACAACTGGCACGCGGCAAACAGAGGGAGCAGGGCAACAACGATCAAGGAACGGGCAACACGCATCTTCGGCTCTCCAGACAAGTGTCGCCACGTTACGCAGGCTGACCGTTCATCACAAGGGTTTAGCCCACGTGAAATGTCTGACCTGTCTGCAAGCCTTCGACACTTTTGGCGTAGGCCAATGCCACATCCGCTGCGGGAACCGGCTTGTAGCCGCGGAAGTACGGGGCGTAGCTGCCCATGGCTTCGACCAGCACGGTCGGGCTGATCGAGTTCACGCGCAGGCCGCGTGGCAGTTCGATGGCCGCTGCGCGGACGAAGCTGTCCAGCGCGCCGTTCACCAGTGCAGCCGAAGCACCGCTGCGGATCGGGTCGTGGCTGAGCACGCCGGTGGTGAAGGTGAACGATGCACCGTCGTTGGCAAATTCGCGACCGATCAGCAGCAGATTGACCTGGCCCATCAGTTTGTCTTTCAGGCCGAGGGCGAAGCTGGCTTCAGTCATGTCACTCAGCGGGGCGAAGGTCACGTTGCCGGCGGCGCACACCAGCGCATCGAACTTGCCGGTCTGTTCGAACAGCTTGCGGATCGACGCGCTGTCGCTGATGTCCACCTGGAAATCGCCGCTGCTGCGGCCGATGCGAATGACTTCGTGACGCTGCGACAGTTCTTTGTCCACCGCCGAACCGATGGTGCCGCCGGAGCCGATCAACAGAATTTTCATCGTACTTGCCTCAAGTGATTGAACGAGCTTTCAGTCTAGAGTGGTTTTTTTCGCTGATAAGCGCGCTAATGGGCAACCTTTGGTTTTCAAATGGAAACAATCCTTGAGCGAGATCGATGATCTGGCGGCGTTCGCGGTATTGATCGAGGCCGGCAGTTTTACCTTGGCGGCGCAGCAACTGGGGTGCAGCAAGGGGCAGTTGTCCAAGCGCATCAGTCAGTTGGAGGCGCAGTTTTCCGTGGTGTTGCTGCAACGCACCACGCGTCGGTTGAACCTGACAGCGGCCGGCGCGGCGTTGTTGCCGCAGGCCCAGGCGCTTGTCGTCCAGGTCGAAAGAGCGCGTCAGGCATTGGCACGTTTGAAGGACGACATGGCAGGTCCGGTACGTATGACCGTGCCGGTGTCGCTGGGGGAAACCTTCTTCGACGGTCTGGTGCTGGAGTTTTCGCAGAAATACCCCGAAGTGCAGATCGAACTGGAGCTGAACAACAGTTACCGCGACCTGTCCCGCGACGGTTTCGATCTGGCGATCCGCACTGAAGTGGCCAACGACGAGCGACTGGTAGCCAAGCCTTTGCTGGCCTGGCAAGAAATGACCTGCGCCAGTCCGGCCTACCTTGAACGTTTCGGCGAACCGCTTTCGCCACAGGCGCTGACCGAACATCGTTGCCTGCTCAACAGTCACTACGGCGGCCGCGAAGAGTGGCTGTACCACCAGCAGCACGAGCTGTTGCGGGTGCGGGTGTCGGGGCCATTCGCCAGCAATCATTACAGCCTGCTGAAAAAGGCCGCACTCGCTGGCGCCGGCATCGCTCGACTGCCGTCCTATCTGTTGCAGACGGAATTGGCTGACGGCCGATTGCGCTGGCTCCTTCGGGATTTTCAGACCCGGCGCATGCCGATGTATCTGGTGCATCCGTATCAGGGCGGGCTGCCGAGGCGTACTCAAGTGCTGGCGGACTATCTGATCGGCTGGTTCAAGCGCAGCGGCGAGGCCCTGGACCGTCTTCAGCGGTAACGTCGTGCGATCAGATGATCGATCGACAATTTGCCCGGTCCGGTGGTCATCAGGTACAGCAACACTGCCGCCCAGGTGCCGTGAGTCGGGTAAGCGTCGGGATACACGAACAGCTCGATGACCAGTGTCATGCCCAGCAATGCCAGCGCTGAAAACCGGGTAGCGAAACCGACGAGGATCAGGATCGGGAAAAAGTGTTCGGCGAACGCCGCCATGTACGCGGCGATTTCCGGTGACAGCAGCGGCACGTGGTATTCGCTCTGGAACAGCGGAATCGTCGAGTCCGCCAGATGTGGCCAGCCAATCTGGAACGTGCCGTCGATCAGGTCGATGGCCAGGCCCTCGACCTTGGTCTGCCCGGATTTCCAGAACACTGCGGCGATGGAGAAACGGGCGATGAAGGCGATCAGGCTGTGCGGGATTTTTTCCAGCAGCGCAATGGCGCGGGCAGTGAGGCTGTTCATGGCGAAACCTTGTGATGTAAATGGGTGATGGCCTGGCGACTGATCAACAGGGCGAGGGTCTGGCTGAGATCGAAGGCGTCTGCGGATGCCAGCGCCTGGGTAAGTGAAAGGCCGGCCTTGAGCTGGCGAATGAACTGGCTGATGCCGAGATCCACGTTGAATACCTCGACCTCCAGCCCGTTGCGCAGGATCAGCGCGTGCTGGGCCTGATTCAGATCGATGCCGGCCAGGGTCGCGTCGTGCTGATGCGCGGCCCAGATGTCCACCACGGCGAAGTTTGAATCGAGCAGATACAGCGAAGGATGCAGGCCGATCCGCAGTTCGTTCAGCCCATCGGCATCTGCAAATACAGTGGCGATCCGCTCCTGACTCAGAGGCAACGCATCGGCCGCGTGATAGGCCTGCGTGCGCAGGCGTTCCAGTCTTGCCACGTCGTCCAGATAGGGAACGCTCGCGGCAGGTTCGAACCCGCTGATGAAGTCCGCCAGCTCACTGCCGTAGTCGCTCATCAAAGGACTGTGGGGCGGATGGCTTTGCACAAAAACTCCGGCCATGGCCCGAAAGAACTCGTCACCCACCAACTGCATCACCACGGGATAACTGTCGGCCAATGCATTGATCAGCGAACCCTGCACGTTGTTGCGGTACACCGCGAAACGACTGGCCGGATCGGCGCCGTTGGCACTGCACAAACCGTCGGGGCAGGGCAGGTCGGTATCGAGCAACGCTGCGCTGAATGCGGCTTGAGTGCTCATGGCCGAGCTCCCGCGCACAGCAACAGCTCATCGGCCTGCTGCGCTTCGGCCATCAGCACATCGAAGGCCGGCACCTGATTGTCCCGTTCGATCAGCGTCGCCACCGGGCCGACGCGCTCCAGCGCCTGGCGGTACAGCGACCAGACGGCCTGATCGATCGGTGCGCCGTGATCGTCGATCAGCAAGCGATCACCGAGGCTGTCGGCATCTTCGGCAAACCCCGCCAGATGGATCTCGCCAACTGCATGCAAAGGCAGTGCGTCGAGGTAGGCCAGGGGATCGCACTGATGATTGATGCAGGAGACGTAGACGTTGTTCACGTCCAGCAACAGACCGCAGCCGCTGCGCCGAATGACTTCACGGATGAACTCCGCTTCGTCGATGGTCGAGCGCTCGAACGCCAGATAGGTCGCCGGATTCTCCAGCAACATCGGACGTTTGAGGGTGTTCTGTACCTGGTCGATGTGTTCGCAGACGCGGTTCAGCGTCGGCGTGTCGTAAGCCAGGGGCAGCAGGTCATTGAGAAACACCGGGCCGTGAGTCGACCAGGCCAGGTGTTCGGAAAAGGCGTGGGGTTGATAACGCTCGATCAGCGTACTCAGGCGTTTGAGGTGCTGAACATCCAGCGGGCCCTCGGCACCGATAGACAGGCCGACGCCATGCAGCGACAGCGGATACGCCTCGCGGATCAAACCCAGAAAATGATGAAACGGGCCGCCGGCCACCATGTAGTTTTCGGCGTGGACTTCGAAGAAACCGATGTCCGGAAGAGAACCGAGCACTTCACGAAAGTGCCCGGTCTTGAGCCCCAGCCCGGCGCGAGGCGGGAGCCCGGTGAGGGCTGCCCGAGTGCGGGGGGAGGCATGGTCGCAGGATGTGATCATGATCGACACTCGGGCAGCCTCCGGATCAGGACTTGGCCTTGAAGGCTTCCATCTGACCGAAACCGGTCGGCGAGGTTTTGCTTTCGGTGGTGGCGCAGGTGCCTTTTGGAACGAACTTCCAGGCGTTGCCCTGGTAATCCATTTTCGCCGTGCCTGCGCAGGTGGTGCCGGCGCCGGCGGCGCAGTCGTTATGACCTTTCATGGCCACGCCGAAGCATTTTTCCATGTTGCTGTTGTCGGCAGCCTGGACGGACGAAACGGCGGCCATGCTCAGGGCGGAACCAAGGGCCAGAACCAGGGCGGTGGCGGACAGGGTGCGGGTGGTAGCAGTCATGATGTTTCTCCGGTTTGAACTTGGGTTGGAACAAGCGATGTGCGCTTGCTTACCCCACTAGAGAAACGACCTGGCGATACGTTACAGCGATCGCGAAAACAATTTTAAAAGCGCAAAAAAAACGGCCCGAAGGCCGTTTTCTGTTTAACGCGATCGATCAACCGCCGAGGTACGCCTCGCGCACTTTCGGGTCGGTCAGCAGCGCTTCACCGGTGCCTTGCATCACCACTCGGCCGTTCTCCAGAACGTACGCACGGTCAGCGATTTTCAGCGCCTGGTTGGCGTTCTGTTCGACCAGGAACACCGTCACACCGTCCTTGCGCAGCTGTTCGATGATGTCGAAGATCTGCTGGATGATGATCGGTGCCAAGCCCAGCGACGGCTCGTCGAGCAGCAACAGTTTCGGCTTGCTCATCAGCGCACGGCCGATGGCGAGCATTTGCTGTTCGCCGCCGGACATGGTGCCGCCGCGCTGGTTGAAGCGTTCTTTCAGGCGTGGGAAAAGTCCGAGAACCTTGTCCATCTGTTCCTGATAGTCGCCCTTGTCGGTGAAAAAACCGCCCATGGACAGGTTTTCTTCGACGGTCAGGCGGGCAAACACCCGACGACCTTCCGGCACTACGGCGATGCTCTTGCGCATGATCTGCGACGAGTCCTGGCCGACCAGTTCCTCACCCATGTAGCGGATGCTGCCGCTGTGGGCCTGCGGCGAACCGCAGAGCGTCATCAGCAGCGTGGACTTGCCGGCACCGTTGGCGCCGATCAGGGTCACGATCTCGCCCTGGCGGACTTCGACGTTGACGCTGTGCAGGGCCTGGATCTTGCCGTAGAAGGTGGAAACGTTTTCGAACTGCAGCATTTACGCTTCCCCCAGGTAGGCTTTGATCACTTCAGGATTGTCGCGGATCTGTTCCGGCGTACCGTCGGCCAGAGGCGTCCCCTGGTTGATCACGACGATGTGGTCGGAAATGCTCATGACCAGTTTCATGTCGTGTTCGATCAGCAGCACGGTGACGTTGTGCTCTTCACGCAGCACGCTGATCAGCGCCTTGAGGTCTTCGGTTTCCTTCGGGTTCAGACCGGCGGCCGGTTCGTCGAGCATGAGGATCCGCGGACGGGTCATCATGCAGCGGGCAATTTCCAGGCGACGTTGCTGACCATACGCCAGAGTGCCGGCGGTACGGTTGGCGAACTCCTTGAGGTTGACCTTTTCCAGCCAGTATTCGGCGTACTCCATGGCCTCGCGCTCGCTCTTGCGAAACGCCGGGGTCTTGAACAGGCCGGACAGGAAGTTGGTATTCAGGTGACGGTGCTGGGCGATCAACAGGTTCTCGACTGCCGTCATGTCCTTGAACAACCGCACGTTCTGGAAGGTGCGCACCACGCCCTTGAGGGCGATCTTGTGCCCCGGCAGGCCCTGGATCGGCTCGCCGTCCAGCAGGATGCTGCCGCCCGACGGCTGATAGAAACCGGTCAGGCAGTTGAACACGGTGGTCTTGCCCGCGCCGTTCGGCCCGATCAGTGCCACCACTTGTTTTTCCTTGACGGTCAGGGCCACGCCATTGACCGCCAGCAGACCGCCGAAGCGCATGCTCAGGTTTTCGACTTTAAGGATCTCGCGGCTCATTTTCGCAACTCCATGTGTGGGCGTTGCATCGGCAGCAGACCTTGTGGACGCCAGATCATCATCAACACCATCAGGGCACCGAACATCAACATGCGGTACTCGCTGAACTCACGCATCATTTCCGGCAACAGGATCATCACCACGGCCGCAAGAATCACGCCCAGTTGCGAGCCCATGCCACCCAGCACCACGATGGCGAGGATGATCGCCGACTCGATGAAGGTGAACGATTCCGGCGTCACCAGCCCCTGACGGGCAGCGAAGAAGCTGCCGGCGAAACCGGCGAAGCTCGCACCCAGGGTGAACGCCGACAGCTTGATCACGGTCGGGTTGAGACCCAGCGCGCGGCAGGCGATTTCATCTTCACGCAGCGCTTCCCACGCACGGCCGATCGGCATGCGCAGCAGGCGGTTGATGATGAACAGTGCGGCCAGCGCCAGCAGCAGGGCAACCAGGTAGAGGAAAATCACCTTGTTGATCGAATTGTATTCCAGGCCGAAATACTCGTGGAAGGTTTGCAGGCCTTCCGCGGCCTTGCGTTCGAAGGTCAGGCCGAAGAACGTCGGTTTCTCGATGTTGCTGATCCCGTTCGGACCACCGGTGATGTCGGTCAGGTTGCGCAGGAACAGACGGATGATTTCCCCGAAACCGAGGGTCACGATCGCCAGGTAGTCACCGCGCAGACGCAAGACCGGGAAGCCGAGCAGGAAGCCGAACGTTGCCGACATCAGGCCGGCGATCGGCAGGCAGATCCAGAAGCTCAGGCCGTAGTAGTGCGACAGCAGCGCGTAGCTGTAGGCACCGACGGCGTAGAAGCCGACATAACCCAGGTCAAGCAGACCGGCCAGACCGACCACGATGTTCAGGCCCAGGCCGAGCATCACGTAGATCAGGATCAGCGTCGCGATGTCCACCGCACCACGGGAGCCGAAGAACGGCCACACCAGTGCACCGAGGATCAGCGCAATGATGATGTAGCGCTGAGTGGTCGGCAGGGTCAGGAAGTTGCTGGCCTTGGCCGGAATCAGCGGCATGCCCGGCGACGAACGCCACGCCTTGCTGATCTGCTGGTTGAACAGCACCCGCAGGAACATCAGCACCGAGCAGATGGCGATGGTCGCCAGAATGGCCGGGCTGGTGTTGTGCACTTCCAGGTTGATGCCGACGATGGTCAGTTTCAGACCCAGTACCGGATAGGCCACGGCCCAGACCAGCAAGGCGCTGAACAGCGCCTGTTTAAGATTCCTGTTCATACTTTCTCAACCTCCGGACGGCCCAGAATGCCGGTCGGACGGAACAACAGCACCAGAACCAACAAGCCGAAAGCCACGACGTCCTTGTACTGGTCGCCGAAGATATCGGCACCAAAGGCTTCCGCCACCCCGAGCACCAACCCGCCGAGCATGGCGCCGGGGATGCTGCCGATACCGCCCAGTACCGCGGCGGTGAAGGCCTTGAGGCCGACGAGGAAACCGGCGTTCGGGTTGATCACGCCGTACTGCATGCTCAGCAGTACCGCAGCGACAGCCGCCAGCGCGGCACCGATGACGAAGGTCAGGGCGATGATGTTGTTGGTGTTGATGCCCAGCAGGTTGGCCATCTTGATGTCTTCGGCGCAGGCGCGGCAGGCACGACCCAGGCGAGAGCGGGAGATGAACATGGTCAGGCCGAGCATGGCGACCAGGGTCACCACGAACACTACGATTTGCATGTAGGAAATCAGCACTTCATGTGCGCCACCTGGCCCGATGGAGAAGTTTCCGGGGATCAGGTTGGGAATGGATTTGTCCTTGGAGTCTTGCGCCAGCAGAACCGTGTTCTGCAGGAAGATCGACATACCGATCGCGGAAATCAGCGGGATCAGACGGTTGCTGCCGCGCAGGGGGCGGTAGGCGATCCGTTCGATGCTGTAACCGTAGGAACTGGTGACGACGATACTGGCGATGAACGCCGCGGTCATCAACAGCGGGACATTGTCGAGTCCCATCATGGCCAGCCCGGCGATGGCGATGAACGCCACGTAGGAACCGATCATGTACACCTCGCCGTGGGCGAAGTTGATCATTCCAATGATGCCGTAAACCATCGTATAGCCGATGGCGATCAGGGCATACGTGCTGCCAATGGTCAGACCATTAACCAGCTGCTGGAAGAAGTGATAGATGTCAGGCATTACAGCGCTCCTAAAAACCTGATACGCATTTCACTGGTGGAGTCATTTTCCCGCCCGGCCCCGTGGATCTCTATCCACTTCGAATCCGGGTTTTGCCAGCGAACCGCTGATGACGGTTTTGAGATTTTCAGGTGGGGAGACTGGCGGATCACGCCAGCGCGGCCCAATACATTCGTAAAACAAAGCCCACGGCACGCCGTGGGCTTTATTGGCAGTCAGTCAGGCAGCGCCTTACTGAGGCGACACTTCGGTTTTAGGTTTGCCGAAGTGCCACTGGTAGACCACGAACTTGAAGTCCTTCAGGTCGCCCTTGGCGTCGAAGCTCAGGTCGCCGGTAGGGGTCTTGAAGGTGCCGGCGTGAATGGCAGCCGCCACTTTCGCAGGGTCTTCGGATTTGGCCGCGCTGATACCACCGGCAATCACTTCAACTGCCGAGTAGGACGGGAACACGAACGGGCCGCTCGGGTCTTCTTTCTTGGCCTTGAATGCATCAGCCAGCGCAACGTTGGCCGGATCCTGGTCGAAGGACTTCGGCAGGGTCACCAGCAGGCCTTCGGACGCGTCCTTGGCAATCTGCGAGATAGAGTCGTTACCCACGCCTTCCGGCCCCATGAACTTGGCTTTCAGGCCTTTTTCCTCGGACTGACGCAGGATCAGGCCCAGCTCCGGGTGGTAGCCGCCGTAGTAGACGAAGTCGACGTTGGCTTGCTTGAGCTTGGAGATCATCGAAGAGAAGTCCTTGTCGCCGGCGTTGACGCCTTCGAACACGGCGACTTTCACGCCTTTCTTCTCCAGGGTTGCCTTGACGGCGGTGGCGATGCCTTCGCCGTATTGCTGCTTGTCGTGCAGGACAGCAACGATTTTCGGCTTCACGTGATCGGCGATGTAGTTACCGGCGGCAGGGCCCTGGGCGCTGTCCAGACCGATGGTGCGGAAGACCATCTTGTAACCACGGTTGGTGATGTCCGGGCTGGTGGCAGCCGGGGTGATCATGATCACGCCTTCGTCTTCGTAGATGTCCGAAGCAGGCTGGGTGGAGCTGGAGCACAGGTGACCGACCACGAACTTGACGCCGTCGTTGACGACCTTGTTCGCTACCGCTACCGCTTGTTTTGGATCGCAGGCGTCATCGTATTCAACGGCTTCGAGTTTCTTGCCGTCGACGCCGCCCTTGGCGTTGATCTGCTCGATGGCCATTTTGGCGCCACTGAACTGCATGTCGCCGTACTGGGCTACTGGACCGGTTTTAGGGCCGGCGATACCGATCTTGATGGTGTCAGCTGCGAACGAATGGCTGGCCGCCCCGGCCAGTACCATAGCGGCAAACAGTTTGGAAATCTGCTTAGTAGCCTTAGTCATAGTGCTCCACTCTTACTGTTGTATTTTTTTAGAGTCCTGGCGCCGTAGCAACAGAACCGGGCTGGATATCTTCGCGATACCTTCCGGAAATGCCCCCGGCAACTGTACCGGTACAGTGTAGAGCGCCGGTTGTTGGCCTGGGAAGCTGGCGCCAAGGGGCAAAACCTGAGGGTGTCGCTTTAATGAAAGAAAAAGACAGAATTGCGGCGGGTCTTTCAGAGGGCTTATGCCTCAATCATCAGCATTCCTTGGCTTTCCTGCGCTTTTCGTTCGGTACAGCCTTTTGCTACCGGGTTTTTCTGCCGGACCACCGACGTTATCATTCGCGCCGATTTCTTTTCCGGACAGTCCCATGAATCAAGAACCTAGCACCCTCTATGCCAAGCTGCTTGGTGAAACCGCATCTATTACCTGGAAGGAGCTGGAGCGCTTCTACGCCCAGGGTGCCCTATTGTGGGTCGACGGCGACCTGGATTTGATCGCCGTCGCCGAAGCCGTGGCCTCGGATCAAGGCGAGAAAGTCGCTGCCTGGCTGGCCGAAGACAAGGTCGCGAAGCTTTCTGAAACGCGGGCGCTGGATATTTTCGAACGTGATCCGCAGATGTGGGCGGTGGTGGTACGGCCGTGGATTCTGGTCCAGGAAAGGGCGTCGGTCTGAAGGGTTGCACCTTATTGGTGCGAGCAAGTGCCGGAAAAAAGTGTGTAGCCGAGTAGCGTGATGGCACGTTGCCGTAGAGAAACGCCACAAGCGCAGGTGGCATAACGGTGACGTAAACGTAACGGGCACAGTTTAGTAAGCAGCCTAACGGCTGCTTAATTGTTTCGGGATGTTGGAAAAGCCTGAAATCTTCAGTGAATTTCAGGACCCCTTCGCGAGCAAGCCCGCTCCCACAGGGGAACGCATTCCCAATGTGGGAGCGGCGGTGCGACGATTCGACTTGCTCGCGAATGGAGCGACTCGGATCTGGATCAGACCGAGTAAGTCTTGCCGGTATGGTTATTGAGCGAAATAACCTTGGTCTTGCCGATCCGGTGACGATAGATCTCGCGCAGGTACTTGATCGACTTCTTCACGCAGTCTCGCGACAGACGAATGTCGTTGATCGAGACAAACTTCTCTTTGTCGTTGATCAGCTCGCGGTACTTCTTCTCGTACATCGGCTTGATCGCGTACCAGTTGGTATCGAGGATCTTCGCCGGGTTCTCGAACTCGTTGAGCAGGTCGTCGATGCGCGCTTCGTCGAATTCCTCATTGATGATGAAGTCGAGGATCGAGTTGTCGAGGGTTTCGTCGAAACGGTACGGGGTCTTCGCGAAGCAACGCTTGATGAACGCCACGATCAGGGTCAGGAAGTCGTCCGACAGGCACGGGCTCTTGGCGATCAGGGTGGTCAGCGACAGGTTGGCCGATGCACCGATCACCAGCGCGTAGCGCTTGAGCGTGGTGTTGGGGAACAGGCTGTTGAGGTGAGTCTTCAACCGGTTCAGGTCCATGTACGACAGCTTGTAGTCTTTCGGCAGCGAGACGATCGAGACCACCGACGAGCAGTTCTTGAAAAAGTGCAGGTCGTGCAGCGCGGCGGCGTCGTAGCCGGAATTCTTGTACTGCTCAAGCGACGCGCGGTAGCGCTTGGATTCGATCGGCAGCAGGCTGATGCCTTCGATGGCCTGAGTGACCTTGTTGAAGTGCGGCAGATCGATCGAGCGGAAGAACAGGTCGTCGATGTTCAGGCGCTGCGGTTCTTTGTCGAACACCTTGAACTTGTCGCTGCTCGGTGGCGGCGTTTCCGGCACCACGGATTCTGCGTAGGCAATCGCCACCGGGCCGGCCAGACTCATGAACAGGTCGTTGGCGTCCAGGCGAATGGTCTCGCCGATGTCGATGCCGGCGCGACGGAAATAGTTCTGGTCGTAGTCGGTCGTGACCGCCTGGGCCGTCAGAATGTTGAAGATCTGCTGCGAGATGTACTGGTTGGCGTGCTTCTCCATCGCATTGACATCAATGTTCTGGATGTTGCCGTCATCGCTCTCTTCGGCGTAACGCATGATGTCGTTGGAAATCAGCATCATCGCGTTCCATGGGCGGATACGGCCCATGACGCTGGCTTCGCTGCTGTCTTCGTTGGCGAAGTTGTACGAGAAATCCCATTCTTCCGACAGGTATTTGCACAGCAGGCGACCGGCGTTGATGTGCAGCGCCTCGGACATTTCGCTGCGGTGGTCGGAAATGTTCGGCAGCACGCAGATGCCGCTGGTGAAGATCGGTTCGAACACGAACGAATGACCGCTCTTGCCGTCATGCTCGTCCATCGGCTTGGTGTCGAACGTCTTGTTCATGTACGAGTGCTGCTGGGCCAGGCCGAATTCCGAGGCCATGCCCGAGCCGGTACCGCCGCCGGCACTGAAGATCGAGAAATACAGGCGCGACTGGTTGGCCTTGATGCCGCAGCTGTCGATCAGGTACGAGTGGATCATTTTCCAGTCAGGGCTGGAGAAACGCTGGGTGTCCTTGTTGAGGATGATCTTCGCCAGGTACTGGCCGAGGATCGGCGCGTTACCGGCGCCACCGGCGTGGACTTCGGACAAGTCCATGATCTTCATTTTGCTGTAGTCGCGCAGGAAGCCGCTTTTTTCGCCCTTGCGCGAGAAACGGATGCGCCCGGCGATGTCCTTGTCGAGGTCGCCGAGCATCACCAGCGGCTCGACCAGGAACACTGGCTTGGTCGACTTGTTCGTGCCGATCCGCAGGTTCTGCTTGATCCACTGGGCCGGGCTGTAGCCTTTGTCGGAGGCCAGACGACGGTCGGCCGCGCGGTCTTCATTGTTGAATTCGTTGAGGTAGAACTTGCGCGCGTTGTACACCAGCTCCGCCACGTCGAGGGCGATGTTGGAACCGCAGCGACCGAGGCCGATCAGGCACACCGACGGGAATTCCTGGTCGTTGTGCTGCTCGTTGTCACCTTCCAGGTGCGGCGGACGCGGGAACACCAGATCACGCAGGCCGTCGAGGTTGTCGAGGATGCGGTCAGTGTTGGTTTCGGTGAAGTACAGGTATTGCTGGGTGCCCAGCGGGCGCGAGGGTGGCAATGGCTTCATCGGGGTGGGGCTGTTCGCTGCAGGACTCAGGGTCAGATCGGATACCGCAGTGGCCGGATTATTTTTAGAGGTCATTGTGCGCCATGTACCTGGACTGGTTGGTTCGGCGACCGCTGTCGTCGAGCCTCACGGAATGGGATCTCGCGTCTTTTTGCTGCGCGTATTTGGCCCGTGCGTCAGGGTCTTTGCCTGTGTGTCGCACGGGGGAATCCTTTCCTGATTGATGATGGATCGGCCATTATTCGGCGATCTTTAATCAAAAGGAGGCTAAATGATGTCAACGCGACCTTCGTTGGGGTTTGCCGGAATCGGGCTGATGGGCCTGCCGATGTGCCGGCGTCTGCTGGCCGCCGGTTATCCGCTGACCGTGTGGAACCGCAACCCGGCCAAGTGCGCGCCGCTGGTCGAGGCGGGTGCCCGGCAAGTCGCAACCCCGGCCGAACTGTGCGGGCACGCCGACGTGGTGATGCTCTGTCTGGCGGACACGGCGGTGGTGCGCGAGGTGGTGTTCGGCCCGACCGGCGTGGCTGAAGGGGCGAAACCCGGTCAGTTGCTGGTGGATTTTTCCAGCCTCGAACCCACTGCCACCCGTGAGATGGCAGCTGAGCTTGCCGGCAAGACAGGCATGGCCTGGCTCGATTCGCCGGTGTCTGGCGGGGTGGCCGGGGCCGAGGCCGGCAGTCTGGCGATCATGGTCGGCGGTGATGAAGCGGATCTTGATCGCGTACGCCCGGTTTTGCTCGCCCTCGGGCAACGCGTCACACACATGGGCGGTGTCGGCGCCGGTCAGGTGACCAAGGCCTGCAATCAGATGATCGTCGCCTGCAATGCTTTGGTGATCGCCGAAGTGGTGGCGCTGGCCGAACAGGCCGGGGTCGATGCCAGTCTGATCGCCGAAGCGCTGGCCGGTGGCTTTGCCGATTCCAGACCGTTGCAGATCCTCGCCCCGCAAATGGCCGAAAGCCGTTTCGAGCCGGTGAAGTGGCACGTGCGCACGCTGCTGAAAGATCTGGATACCGCAGTGAAGTTTTCCCGGGAAACCGGTTCGGCCACGCCGATCAGCGGATTGGCCGCACAACTGATGCGCCTGCATGGGGCGCAGGGCTTTTTGGAGAAAGATCCATCGACGCTGGTGCAAATGTTCCGCGGGCCAGAGACAACGGATTGACCGCGTGGGGGTGTTTGCGCTGATTGATTTCTTCGAGGACCGGGCGCAGTTCTTCCAGCGGCACCGGGCGGCTGAGCAGGTAACCCTGAATGAAGTCGCACCCGGAGCGCTCGAGGAATTCGTATTGCTCCAGGCTTTCCACGCCTTCGGTGACCACTTGCAAGTGCAGGGTGTGAGCCATGACGATGATCGCCTGGACGATCTCCATGTCGGCGGTGGCCTTGGGTATGTCGAGGATGAACGAACGGTCGACTTTCAAGGTGTTGAGCGGCAGACGCTTGAGGTAGGCGAGCGACGAATAGCCGGTACCAAAATCATCGATCGACAGCGATACCCCGAGGGCGCGGATCTGCCGCAACAGCACCAGCGTATTGGCGATGTTGCCCATCAGGGCGTTCTCGGTCACTTCCAGCTCCAGCCGTTCGGGGGCGACCCCGGCGCTGCGCAAGGCCCGTTCGATTTCGTTGGCCAGTTCTTCCCGGGCCAGGTTCAGCGGTGAGCAGTTCCAGGCGATTTTCAGTTCGTCGCAACCATGGCGCGACAGTTCGCCAAGGTCTTCACAGGCCTTGCGCAGCACCCAGTTGTCGAGCTCGGCGATCAGGCCATTGTTTTCCGCAATGGCGATAAAACGGTCCGGAGTCAGCAGGCCGTGCACCGGGTGTTGCCAGCGAATCAGCGCTTCGAGCTTGGTGACCTTGCCGGTCTTCAATTCGAAGATCGGCTGGTAATACAGAATCAGCCCGTTTTCTTCGCGCAGGGCATGGCGCAATTCTTCTTCCAGTTGCAGTTCCTGGCTGGCGCGGTTTTTCAGGTTGCAGTCGAAGAAGTGCACGCCGTTGCGCCCGGCCCCCTTGGATTGGTACAGCGCCAGGTCCGCGTGCTTGAGCAGTTCCTCGCAAGTGGTGCCGTCCTCGGGAAACAGGCTGATGCCGATGCTGGTGGTCATCACCATGCGTCGTCCGGCCAGTTCGATCGGCTCTTTCATCTTGAGCATGATGCGCTGGGCCAGGTTGCGAGCCTCCTCGCGGTCCCGCAGGCCGATGAGGATGCAGAACTCATCGCCGCCGAAACGCGCGACCACGTCTTCGTGGCCGCGCACCGAGCCCTTGATGTGCTGGGCGATGACTTTGAGCAACTGGTCGCCGGCGTCATGACCGAGGCTGTCATTGATGCGCTTGAAGTGGTCGATGTCGAGAAACATCACCGCGAGCATGCCGCCCTCGGTGGATTTCTGGCTGAGTTTTTCGGCAAAGATCTGGTTGAAACCGCGACGGTTGATCAGGTTGGTCAGGGCATCGTAATTGGCCGCCTGCTGCAGCGACACGCGCGCCTGATCGAGCTGGCTGAGCAGCATGTTGACCCGGCGCAGGTCATCCTCCTTGTTCTGTAGTTTCTTGTCGGCCAGGGCGGCGCTGATGGCGCTGCCGAGGATCAGCAGGGTGATGAAGGCAACGGTGAGCCCCAGTTGCAGATGGTTGGTCTCGGCCTTGAGGGTAGGGATGTTTCCCTCCGGCAACATCAGGTTCAGCGCTGCCATGGCCGTGAAATGCATGCTGATGATGCCGGCGCCGAGAATCAGGGCGGCCACGTACTTGAGCATCTGGATGTGCAGACCGCTGCCTTCGCGCAAATACCCGGCCACCCACAGCGCGGCGAAACTGGCCGCGATGGCGATCACGATCGACAGGATGAACAGGATGGGATCGTAGTAGGCGCTGGCCGCCGACTGCATGGCGGCCATGCCGACGTAATGCATGCCGGCGATGCCCAGGCCGATGACAATGGCGGTCTTGAGGTATTGCAGCAGGCTGGGCTGTGGCTCGCTCAGGGTGTGCATCGCCAGCCAGGACGCCAGCAAGGCGATCAGCAGGGAGAACAGGGTGATGGCGAGGTCGTACTGGATGTCGATCGGAGTCTGGAACGCCAGCATGCTGATGAAATGCATGGCCCAGATGCCGCCGGCCAGGCAGGTGGCGCCGATCCAGCGCCAGAGCCTGCGCGATCCGAGGTCTTCGGCATGGCCGACGCGTTCCGCCATGTCGAGTGTGGCAAAACTCGCGGCGCACGCCACCAGATAGGCGATCAGCACCAGCAAGGGATTGTGTGTGCAATTGAGAATGATCTGCCCGCTGTGCGGCAGCTCGGCAACAAACTGCAAACCAAGCCACTCCATAGCATGCCCCGTCTCTGAGTGCTTCCTTACTGCGTCATGAACGCAGGCGAATGAATGCAGTATAGAGGCCGATTTCGGGGCGCAAGCCGTAGTGGCATATTGGTTCTAATGATTTTGGCATGAGCGCCATAGCGATTGGTGCTAAGGCTCAGGCGACCTCGTTCCAGTGCGGTTGCAACGGCGGCAGGCCGAAGCGGGCACGGGCCTTGTCGCAATCGGTGTTCTGCTCGCCGTTTTCCCACGACGCCTCGAACTCGCGGCAGGGGCTTGAGCGCTTGTCGTAGATCGTGCAACTCACCGCCTTTCCGACTTCGCCCTCCAGCGCGGTGCAGCGCGGCGCCTTGCGGTCGGTACCGATCATGGCGACCCGGCTGGGTGTGATCTGGGTGACCAGCTCATCGGGCACGGTCCCGCCGGAGGATGCGCATTCACCCCAGAAAAATGACACACGAAAATGGGAACAGCAGGCACCGCAATTCAGACACGGACTGACATCGGACATGGGAGGGGCATCAAAGGGATTGATCGGCAGGATCCGGACGGATCCGGCGGCCATTCTAGGCTTTGCCACGGCGTTGGGAAGGGGGGCGCGAAAGTATTTTTTCATTGCCGGATTTTTCCGCAAAACCCCCGGTTTTCGGGGGATTCGAGCCTTTTCAAGGGCTTACGTTTCGTTACAGTGCCATGGCTCCCTATCAGGCTGGCGAATGATCACAGACAGCCCCGACGAGCGTGACTAGATTGCAGGTTCCGGGCTCGAATGCGTCGGCAGTGAAGCCCCATAACAATAAAAGAGACGGACCCATGCAGAACTCGACCCAAGCGGCGAATGCCTGGCGCATTCTGTTCCTGTTGTTCCTCGCCAACCTGTTCAACTTCTTCGATCGCACCATTCCGGCGATCATCATCGAGCCGATCCGCATGGAATGGCACCTCAGCGACTTTCAGCTGGGGATCGTCGGCACCGCATTCACCATCGTTTATGCCATTGCCGGTCTGCCCTTGGGGCGCATGGCCGACACTGGCTCGCGCAGCAAATTGATGGGCTGGGGGTTGGCCACCTGGAGCGCGCTGACGGCGGTCAACGGCCTGGTGGGCAGCTTCTGGAGTTTTCTGCTGGTGCGCATGGGCATCGGCATCGGCGAGGCCAGTTACGCACCGGCGGCCAACTCGCTGATCGGTGACCTGTTCCCGGCCCACCGTCGGGCGCGGGCCATGGGCATCTTCATGCTGGGCCTGCCGTTGGGGCTGCTGCTGGCGTTTTTCACCATCGGCGCGATGGTCAAGGCGTTCGACAGCTGGCGCGCGCCGTTCTTCATCGCCGCGGTGCCGGGGCTGCTGCTGGCGGTGTTCATGTTTTTTATCAAAGAACCCAAGCGCGGCGCGGCAGAAACCGTGCAGGTGTCGCAAGAGAAGGTCGACAAGCCGATTCGCCGGGTGCTGGCGGTGCCGACGTTTCTGTGGCTGGTGATGGCCGGGTTGTGCTTCAACTTTGCGACGTATGCCTGCAACTCGTTTCTGGTGCCGATGCTGCAGCGCTATTTCCTGATGCCGTTGCAGGAGGCGGCGGTGGCCACCGGGCTGATCGTCGGCGTGACCGGTCTGATCGGCCTGACCCTCGGCGGCTGGATCGCCGACAAGATCCACCAGCGCGTGGCCAGCGGCCGGTTGCTGTTTGCAGCGTTCAGCCTGATTGTCTCCACCGTGTGCACGGCCTGGGCGCTGCATGCGGGACGGATCGAGATCGGTGTGTTTGTCGCGCTGTTCAGTGTCGGCTGGCTGTTTGCCTACAACTTCTACACCTGTGTCTACACGGCGATTCAGGACGTGGTCGAACCACGACTGCGGGCCACGGCGATGGCGCTGTTCTTTGCCGGGTTGTATTTGCTGGGCGGAGGTTTGGGGCCAGTGGTGGTGGGCGGTTTGTCGGATCACTTTGCCAAGTCGGCCATGATTTCGGCGGGTGCCGAACAGATGACCGAGGCATTCAAGGCTGTCGGCCTGCATGATGCGATGTACCTGATTCCGGTGGCGCTGTTCTTTACGATGGTGTTTCTGTTTCTGGCGTCGCGGTGTTTTGTGCGGGATGCGAAGCGGATGAAGGAGGGGATGGTGGCGGTGGTTGAGCCAGAGGGCTCAGCGGTGACTGCATGACCGCCTTCGCGAGCAAGCCCGCTCCCACATTCGACCGCATTTCCTCCTGAAGGAAACCGGCCAACTGTGGGAGCGGGCTTGCTCGCGAAGAGGCAATCAGCAGCGCAGCATAAATAGCCGACAAACAAAAAGGCCCGCATCGCTGCGGGCCTTTTCATGTGTGGCGATGGAGCAGGGCGGTTTAACCCGCCACCAGCACCCGGATCGCTTCCAGTCGCAGCGCTGCCTTGTCGAGCATGGCCAGGCCTTGCTCGCGCTGTTTGCGCAGGGCAACCAGTTCGCTGTCGCGCACGGTCGGGTTGACTGCTTGCAGGGCGGTCAGGCGCGCCAGCTCTTCGTCGGTGTCCGCTGCCAGACGGCGGCGGGCCTCGGCCACGCGCTCGGCGTGACGCGGAGTGACCTTGTCTTCACCAGCGTTGATCCGCGGCGTCAGTTGATCGCGCTGGGCCTGAATGAACTTGTTGGCGCTGGCGCGCGGTACGCTCTCCAGTTGATCGTTCAGGGTCTCGAAGGCCACGCGCGACGACAGGTCGTTGCCGTTGGCATCGAGCAGGCAGCGCAGGGCGGCCGGCGGCAGGTAACGGCCCAGTTGCAGCGAACGCGGAGCCACCACTTCGCTGACGTACAGCAGTTCCAGCAAGACGGTGCCCGGCTTCAACGCCTTGTTCTTGATCAGCGCGACAGCGGTGTTGCCCATCGAACCGGACAGCACCAGATCCATGCCACCCTGCACCATCGGGTGTTCCCAGGTGATGAACTGCATGTCTTCGCGCGACAGCGCCTGGTTGCGGTCGTAGGTGATGGTCACGCCTTCGTCGTCGCCCAGCGGGAAACTGGCGTCGAGCATCTTCTCGCTCGGCTTGAGGATCAGGGCGTTTTCCGAATGGTCTTCGCTGTCGATGCCGAACGCGTCGAACAGGGTTTCCATGTAGATCGGCAGGGCGAACTGGTCGTCCTGTTCCAGAATTGCCTCGACCAGTGCTTCACCTTCGCCGGCGCCACCGGAGTTCAGCTCCAGCAGGCGGTCGCGACCGGTGTGCAGCTCGGCTTCCAGACGCTCGCGCTCGGTGCGCGCTTCGTCGATCAGCGCTTGCCACTCGCCGTCGTCGGCTTCTTCGAGCAGCGGCAGCAGGCGCGGGCCGAACTGGTGCTGCAAGGCGTTGCCGGTCGGGCAGGTGTTGAGGAACGCGTTCAGCGCTTCGTGATACCACTGGAACAGACGCTCTTGCGGGCTGGTTTCCAGGTACGGGACGTGCAGTTCGATGATGTGCTTCTGGCCGATCCGGTCCAGACGACCGATGCGCTGTTCCAGCAGGTCCGGATGGGACGGCAGATCGAACAGCACCAGGTGGTGAGCGAACTGGAAGTTGCGACCCTCACTGCCGATTTCCGAGCAGATCAGCACCTGCGCGCCGAACTCTTCATCGGCGAAGTAGGCGGCAGCGCGGTCACGCTCGAGGATGTTCATGCCTTCATGGAACACCGTGGCCGGGATGCCGGAGCGCACGCGCAGCGCGTCTTCCAGGTCCATCGCGGTTTCGGCGTGGGCGCAGATCACCAGCACTTTGGTGCGCTTGAGCATTTTCAGCTGGTCGATCAGCCACTCGACACGCGGGTCGAATTTCCACCAGCGTTCTTCTTCGCTGGCGTCCGGCTGGGACTGGAAGCTGACTTCCGGGTACAGCTCGGCGTGATCGCCCAGTGGCAGTTCGAGGTATTCGTCCGGGCACGGCAACGGGTACGGGTGCAGCTTGCGCTCCGGGAAACCCTGCACGGCGGCGCGGGTGTTGCGAAACAGCACGCGGCCTGTGCCGTGACGGTCGAGCAGTTCACGCACGAGGCGGGCGCTGGCTTCGGTGTCGCCATCGTTGACGGCGGTGAGCAGGGCTTCGCCTTCGTTGCCGAGGAAACCGTGGATGGTCTTGTGCGCTTCGGCCGAGAGACGGCCCTTGTCCAGCAGCTCCTGAACGGCTTCGGCCACCGGGCGATAGTTTTCGCTTTCGGCGCGGAAGGCCGCCAGGTCATGGAAGCGGTTGGGGTCGAGCAGGCGCAGACGGGCGAAGTGGCTGTCCTGGCCCAGTTGTTCCGGGGTAGCGGTGAGCAGCAGCACGCCCGGGATGGTTTCAGCCAGTTGTTCGACCAGCGAGTATTCCGGGCTGACCTTGTCTTCGTGCCACACCAGGTGGTGCGCTTCGTCGACCACCATCAGGTCCCAGCCGGCGGCGAACAGCGCGTCCTGGGCCTTTTCGTCTTCAACCAGCCATTCCAGCGCCACCAGGGCCAGCTGGGTGTCTTCGAACGGGTTGGAGGCATCGCTTTCGATGAAGCGTTCTTCGTCGAACAGCGCGACCTGCAGGTTGAAACGGCGGCGCATTTCCACCAGCCATTGGTGCTGGAGGTTTTCCGGCACCAGGATCAGCACGCGATTGGCACGGCCGGAAAGCAATTGGCGATGGATTACCAGACCGGCTTCGATGGTCTTGCCCAGACCCACTTCGTCCGCCAGCAATACGCGCGGCGCGATGCGATCAGCGACTTCACGGGCAATGTGCAACTGGTGGGCGATGGGTTGTGCGCGCACGCCGCCCAGGCCCCAGAGCGCGGATTGCAACTGGCGGCTGGTGTGTTCCAGGGTGTGGTAGCGCAGGGAGAACCACGCCAGCGGGTCGATCTGGCCGGCGAACAGACGGTCGCTGGCCAGGCGGAACTGGATGAAGTTCGACAGCTGGGTTTCTGGCAGGGTGACAGCTTCGTTCTCGGCATTCAGACCGTGATAGACGAGCAGGCCATCGGCATCCTCGACTTCGCGCACGGTCATCTTCCAGCCTTCGAAGTGGGTGATGGAGTCGCCCGGCGAGAATCGCACGCGGGTCAGGGGCGCATTCCTTAGCGCGTACTGGCGGGTTTCGCCAGTGGCCGGGTAAAGCACGGTCAACAAGCGGCCGTCCTGTGCCAGAACGGTGCCTAAACCAAGCTCTGCTTCGCTGTCACTGATCCAGCGTTGCCCCGGTTGATACTGCTGCGCCATGCTGCCTGACTCCCACCTTGAAAAAGCGGGCTATCTTAACGGAATGAGGCCCTGAGGCCAAAGGATTAGGCGTCGCGTGGGGCTATTAAATGCCGACGGCCAACGGAAGGAAGATTAGGTCATGTGTCGGTTTCACGAGCGCTGGCGGCACGAATGAGTGCCAACCCGGTCACAAGTTTTCGACCGATGGCTCAAGGCCCCGATGCCGCAGCCGATAGCCTGCTGACAGGAGACCCTTCATATGTTGCCACCGATGCTCCCCCTGAGCGCCGTGCCGATCACATCCCAACAGGACCCGATCCGCCAGCGGCCGGACATTCCCCCGGTGGTGCCGGTGCAGGAAAGCTCCAACGAAAGCACCATCGACCTGCAAAAGCGCGATCCGGAAGAGGACGGTTATCTGCTGCGCGAAGAGCAGCGCCGCCAGCAGGAGCGTGATCGTCGCCGCCGTGAAGCCGACGACGACCCCGAAGCGCACCTCGCCGTTCCTGGCACCGAACTCAATGCCGACAATACCGTACCGGTGGTGCCGCTGATGGAAGACCAGCCGCGTCAGGGCCTGTGGGTCGACATCGAGATCTGAGGCTGGGCGGCCAACTCAGCCAGATTCGTCAGCAATACTTCGATTTCTTCTTCGGTATTCAGATAGCTCACCGACACCCGCGCAATGTTCACCAGCCCACGCGCCTGCATGTCCAGCGGCGTGTAGGCCACGCCATTGGCGCCGATGTTGATTCGCCGCTCGGCCAACGTCTGCTTCAGCGCCACACTGTCCCAGCCTTCAAGCGTGAAGGCGATCAGCCCGGATTGTTGATTGGCCGCTCCGAGATCCCGCAGCGTCAGGCCGGGAATCGCCCTCAGGCGTTGGCGCAATCCACTGCTCAGTTGTTCGATGCGCCGGCGGACGGGGATCGCGCCGAGGCGGTTGTACTCTTCCAGCGCATTGGCCATCCCGGCCAGCAGCGCCAGCGACACTTCACTGGTTTCAAAGCGACGGGCGTCGTCGCGCAGGGTAAAGCGCTTGCCATCCCATGGCGCCGACAGTACATCGCGTTGCACGGGGAGCAACCGTTGCAGGAATTGCGGCCGGATGTACATCAACGCCGTGCCGCGCGGCCCGCGCAGGAACTTGCGCCCGGCACCCTTCAGCACGTCGCACTGCAAGACCTGGACATCGCAGGGCAACTGCCCCAGCGCCTGACCGGCGTCAATGAAATAAGGGATGCCGTGACCCCGCGCCACGCTGCCGATCTGCGCGGCGGGGTTGATCAGACCGCCGTTGGCCGGTAGCCAGGTCAGGGCGATCAGTCGCACCTGGCCGTCGATCATCTGCGCCAGGGCTTGCGGGTCGACTGCACCGTGGGCGTCACAAGGAATCACTTCGAGCCGCGCGCCGGCCTTCACCGCTTCGGCCATGCACGCCAGATTGCCGGCCCATTCATGGCGTCCGACCAGAATCCGTTCGCCGGGCTGCCACGGCCCCAGTGCGTTGAACGCCTGACTCCAGGCCGCCGAGCCGCTGCTGGCAAAGGCGATGTCCTCGGGCTGGGCATTGAGCAGGGTGGCTGCGGCTGCTCGTGCGCGTTCCTGCACTTGAATGTCGGCCATCTCCATCGGCCCGCCGAGCGCTTCGCGTTGCAACTGTTCGATCACCGCGTCGAGAGTGGCCTGGCTCGGCAAGGAAGCGCCGGAGTGGTTGAAGTGGATCAACTGAGCGCAGCCGGGTGTGGCGGTGCGCAGACGCAGGATGTCGTCGATGTTCACGGCTTGAGCTCGAAGATCGCGTCGATTTCCACTGCAACGCCGGCCGGCAGGCTCGACACGCCGACCGCGGTGCGCACGTGCCGGCCCTTGTCGCCGAGGGCGTTGACCAGCAGGTTCGAGGCGCCGTTGGCGACGACGCCCTGAGCCTTGAAGTCCGGTGTGGCGGCCACGAATACCCCGAGGCGCAGGATGCGCACCAGTTTCGACAGGTCATCGCCCAGTGCATGGCTCAACTGGGCGAGCAGTCCCAGGGCAGCCAGTTCAGCGGCTTTAACTCCTTCTTCATCGGAGATTGCTTCGCCCAGTCGCCCAATGAAGGCAGGTTTGCCGTCGAGCAATGGAATCTGCCCGGAGATGAACAGCTGATTTTGACTGACCACATGGTTGACGTAGTTGGCGATCGGCTGGCTCGGTTCGGACAGGCGCAGGCCGAGTTGTTGCACACGTTGGCTGAGGGAATTGGTCATGGGAAGTCCTCCTGAGTGAGGGCTTCAGCATGTTGGCGCGAGCGAAGGGCGACAAACGGATAGATTTAATCCGACGCATCCAAAAAACTCATGCGTTCGCGGTGTCCTCCAGCCATTGGCAGAAACATTGCGCTGCCGGCGTGAGCGGTCGTTGCGGGGTGACCAGCCAATAACCGATCTCGCCGAGCATTGGCGGCGTGTCGAAGGCCGGCACCAAGGCGCCTTCCTTGAAACGCCGTTCGATCATTCGTTGGCGCCCCATGGCAATGCCCTGGCCGGCAACGGCCGCTTCGACGACGATGTTGTAGTCGTGGAGCATGACGCTGGGCACATGAGCCAGATCGATGCCGCTGTGTTGCTGCCAGTCCATCCATTCGAACGGCTGGTGCGACTTGGCCATCAGCAACGGCCCGTTGTTCACGCCCTTGGCCTTGAAGGCCGGGCTGCACACTGGCGTCAGGGTTTCGCCCATGAACCGCCGGGCCTCGACTTTCGCCCAACCACCCTTGCCGTAGCGGATCGCCAGATCCACCTCGCCAGCGTCGACATCGGCCAGTTGCACGGCGGGCAGCAGCTCGACATGGATGTTCGGGTATTTCGCGTTGAAATCCGCCAGACGCGGTGCCAGCCACAGGGTGGCGAAGGAGGCGAGCAGACCGATGTGCAGGGTGGTGGGGCGCTCGCCGCGCAGTTCGTGGGTGGCGGCGGCAATCGCGGCAAGGGCCGGTTCGATCTGTCGGTAGTATTGTTCGCCGGCCGGCGTCAGATCGATCGCCCGGGTGCGGCGCACGAACAGTCGCTGATCGAGGAATTCTTCAAGTTTGTGCACCTGATGGCTGATCGCGCTTTGGGTCACCGACAGCTCATCGGCAGCCTTGATGAAGCTCAAATGGCGGGCCACGGCCTCAAAGGCGCGCAAGGCCATCAGCGGTGGCAGATCCTGATGCAGGGGCACGGCGCAGATCCTTCGGGTTCAGGGCGAGGCGCCGATTGTGCGGGTAAATCCGGTGGGCGGTACATGAATTGTTGTAGAGCGTTCAGGTCAGTGGCTGGTCAGCGCCTGCGCCAGGCCGCATTATTGGCGCAGTCCTGTCGGTGTTCCGGCAGTTGTGATTCAGTCCAAGCGATGCACCGAACGCCATGAGCCAAGACGACAAACTGATCGACCTCAGCACCGAACGCGCCAAGCGGGTTCACGACCTCAACGAAAAACGCCTGAATGAAGTGCGCAAGGCATTCGAACAGGCCATGCCGTTGGGAAAACCGAAGAAAAAGTCGAAAAACAAACCGAAAAAGCGCTGATCTCCCTCTGCATCCGTTGATGCAGGTCAGTTATTTCCCTTTCTTTCCTCCGCACCTTGACCGGCATTGATCCCGGTCAATTTCTGCGCCTGCCCGATTGGTTAACTTGGTTCCATCGCAGCAAAGCAGGGGCCAGGAGGCCAGTCATGTTTTTCGATAACGTGGTGTTTGCCGGGGTTCTGACGGTGGGGCTCATGGTTCTGTTTTTTGCAGGGTTTGGATTTTTTATCTGGAAGGATGCGAACAAGCGCAAGAAGCCTTGATTCTTCCGGGTTTGATGAGCACGCAAGGCATTTTGGGCAACTTCGGTTGCCCTTTTTTTTTGTGTCTTGGCGGCCTTTGGGCCGACCATGCTTTGGGTTGTTTTGGGTGAATATCCGTTGCTTCGGGTGCTGCGGCTGGCGGTTCCGCCCTTACGGCGGCTCACTTTTTCAAACGCCAAAAAGTAAGCAAAAGGCTTGGCCCCTGCGTTCGGCACCTCGCTTTGGCTCGGCGTTCCTTCGTTCCGGGATTCATCCGGGGGCATCGCCTACGGTTTGCTTCGCTGCACCTCCTCTCGATGCATGCGGCTTCGCCGCACGGTCGCTGCGCTCCCACCCCCGGATCAATCCCTCCACTCAGCCTTCCGATGGGGCCGGCACGTCAAGAGCGGTACTCGAGCTAACGCTCATCGTGTTGAGTGGTGAGGAGCGGAAAGCGGACTGCTTTTGCTTTGATCGTTCCCACGCTCTGCGTGGGAATGCAGCCCTGGACGCTCCGCGTTCCATTTCTGAAGGCAACAAAAAAGGCGTGATCCTTTCGAATCACGCCTTTTTCTTTACAGCGGTCTATCAGCTACCCAGTGCCTTCGACGCCAGCCAGAACAGGCCGGCCGACAGGGCCACGGTGGCAGGCAGGGTCAGGACCCAGGCCAGCAGGATGGTTTTCACCGTGCCGCCTTGCAGGCCGCTTTTGTTGGCGACCATGGTGCCGGCCACGCCCGAGGACAGAACGTGGGTGGTGGACACCGGCAGGCTGAAGATGTTGGCCAGGCCGATCATGCTCGCTGCGGTGATCTGCGCCGACATGCCCTGGGCATAGGTCATGCCTTGCTTGCCGATTTTCTCGCCGATGGTCAGGACCACGCGTTTCCAGCCGATCATGGTGCCCAGACCCAGGGCCAGGGCAACCGCCAGAATCACCCAGAACGGGGCGTATTCGGTCGTGGTGGTCAGGTCTTTGCGCAGCTTGTCCAGGTCAGCCTTTTCACGAGCCTCAAGGCCCGGGAGTTTGGCCACTTTCTTCGCGGTATCGTCCAGGCAGAGCAGGTAGCGGCGCACTTCGATGCGGCTCTCCGCCGGCAGCGAGTGGTAATCCGATACACCTTTGAGCGTGTGGAGCAGGGCGGAAATGGTCGGTTCGGTCTGCTGCGGATTGCAGCGGAATTTTTCCGGCAGGTCGCCTTCGACACTTTTGCCCAGGGCCAGGAATTCGCCGAGGGTGGCGGCGTTGCGCTGGTAGAACTGGCTCAGGTGCAGGGTCGCATCGCGAGTACGTTCGATCTGATAGGTGGTGCTGTTCAGGTCGAGCACGAACTGCGCAGGCACGATACCGATCAGGACCAGCATGATCAGGCCGATGCCTTTCTGACCATCGTTGGAGCCGTGTACGAAGCTCATGGCCATGGCGGACATCACCAGGACCAGGCGATTCCAGAAAGGTGGATGCTTCTTGTCGTCGATCTTGCGGCGCTGTTCCGGAGTCTTGTGCATTTTCGACAGCGGACGCCACCATTTCAAGCCGATCAGCACCAGTGCGGCCACCAGGAAGCCAGCCATTGGCGAGAACACCAGCGAAGCACCGATATCGATCGCTTTCTGCCAGTTCACGCCATCACCCAGCGGAATGTCGTTGATCAGGGCATTGGCCAGGCCGACACCGAGGATCGAACCGATCAGGGTGTGGGAGCTGGAGGCCGGGATACCGAAGTACCAGGTGCCCAGGTTCCAGGCGATGGCGGCGGCGAGCAGCGAGAACACCATTGCCAGACCATGGCCGGTGTTCACGTTGATCAACAGTTCTACCGGCAGCAGGTGAACGATGGCATACGCCACGCCAACGCCGCCCAGCAATACGCCGAGGAAGTTGAACACGCCCGAGAAGAACACCGCCAGGTGAGGCGGCATCGCTTTGGTGTAGATAACAGTGGCTACCGCGTTAGCGGTGTCATGAAATCCATTGATGAACTCGAAGGCGAGGACAAATGTCAGGGCGAGCAGGAGGCTCACAAGCACCCAGGCATCCAGTCCGCTGAATAAATCGATCATGAAGGTTTTCTGACCCGGTCATAAGGGGGCGCGATTATGCCAGAAAAGACTGGAAATCGATCCCCTACCTGCTCATCGGTAACATTCTTCAACGAATTAATTTGTATCAGGGCGCATTACCCGAGCTTTTCGCGGGGTTTTACAAGGTATTGATTCAATTGATAAAAATGCGAAGCACCGGCTTCTTGGCCGGTGTGCGGGAGGGTGCAGAAGCTTGTATGAAATATCTGAGAAACGTGCCTGACATGCTCCAAACCTGTGCAATACAGGGGAGTTGGCCGCTGCCCGCGGGTAGCGGGCGCGCAAGGCATCGTCAGCCCACCGTGCTTGTAACCCGGTGAGTACGTTTACCCTCGAAAGATGCAAAGGACGGCGTCAAGGCTCTTCGGCTTTGAGTTCCTCTTCCATTTTTTTCAGTTCTTGCTGGAAGACCTGATCCTGAACGGTAGGGCGTTTACGCCAGGCTTTGCGTTCCGGTTCGGGCTGGGCGGCGTAGGTGGTGACTTCCCCGCCGTAAACTTCCTTGTAACGTTGTTCCTGGCGCTCAAGTTCCGCGCGCAGTTCGTCTTTCGTCACAGTGCTACCTGTATGAGTTGAGATAAATGTCTGGTGAAACGCACTGCAACGAATCGATTGAACCGGTTCGCCAACTGGCTGCTGCCAAGGCTGGCGGCAGTGTAATCGGCAGGAGGATCAAGACTTCCATGTTACAGGCGGCTACGGCACCAGATTAAAACTGACGCAGCATCAGTTTCCTGTTTCAGCGAGCGCGCTGGCGGTGCATGGGTGATGGTCATCAGGCGCTGGCCGGGGCCGAAGGCAATGGACATTGCTTCGGCAAATGGCGTCGACGGCAAATAAAAGTACGGCGCCACTGAGATGCATTATAGCGGCCGAATCGGGATTGACTATCTTTGCCAAGTTAAAAACGGTTCCGGATGTGTGATTGTTTTGTGACTCGCAACTTTTACCGGTAGTTGCATCGTGGTTGCCGGGTGTTGTGTTTCTGGCGCCATTTAGCCGAACAACTAAGAGGGCAGGCGCATGAAAGATAGCGAGTTGAAAACTGCGTCAAGCCGCTTCCGTTCTGAGCCAAACGAGGGTTTGCGATTATCGGTCGATGGTTCGATAATCGCCCAATGTTGGCGATCTGCTGCTTGTGCATTTACTCGCGAGCCGCTTGTATAGCCGTCGATCCGTACAGGAAAAGGACCTGACATGAACGATCAAATGCGCAATTCCTTTACATCGGTGGCGCCACCGATCGTTGCCTCTGCGGCCAAACGTATCGAGGCCATGACCGGCGATCCGGATTTCATGACCTCCCTGGCCCGTGGGCTGGCGGTGGTGCAGGCCTTTCAGGAACGCAAGCGTCATCTGACCATCGCCCAGATCAGCCACCGTACGGAAATCCCTCGCGCCGCCGTGCGCCGTTGCCTGCATACCCTGATCAAACTCGGTTACGCCACCACCGACGGTCGTACTTATTCGTTGCTGCCCAAAGTGCTGACCCTCGGTCATGCCTATCTCTCTTCGACGCCGCTTGCAGTCTCCGCACAGCCGTACCTCGACCGCATGAGCGAACAACTGCACGAGGCCTGCAACATGGCTACGCTGGAGGGTGACGACATTCTTTACATCGCCCGTTCGGCCACCACCCAGCGCCTGATTTCGGTGGATCTGTCAGTGGGCGGACGTTTGCCGGCGTACTGCACGTCCATGGGCCGGATCCTGCTGGCGGCACTGGACGACACGTCGCTGCGCGAATACCTCGACCATGCCGAACTGGTGGCCAAGACCAGCCGTACGCTGCACACCCCCGAGTCCTTGCTCAAGTGTCTGCAGGAAGTGCGGCAGCAAGGCTGGTGCATCGTCGATCAGGAACTCGAACAAGGCCTGCGTTCGATTGCGGTGCCGGTGTACGACGCCTCCGGCCAGGTGGTGGCGGCGCTCAACGTCAGCACTCACGCCGGCCGCGTCAGCCGTACCGAGCTGGAACAGCGCTTTCTGCCGGGCTTGTTGAGTGCCAGCCGTGACCTCAGTGCGCAGTTGTTCACCTGATGAAGCTGTTCGATAAACGCACAGAGTTGCGTTTATCGAATTGACGCTAAAACCCCCGGATCATTAATGTCGCGGCAGCGTCATCCGGCGCTGTTGTGAATGAGCCCGCCGGATCGTCGACTCCCATAATAATGACAAGAGGCAACTTCCCATGCGCACGTTCCCCGACTGTCGCCGCTCCTGTTCCTGTTGCCGGTTTTAGCGCAACGCCTGATTCCCTCCTTATATGCTTGTGTCCGTGCCTGTCTTTGGCCGGCCGCTGTTCGACTGCGTTTTTTGCGTGGAATAAAAATAATGAACCAGCCTCAGTCCGCTGTAGGTCACTGCCTCGACGTGCAGTCCTTCATCAATGCCCAACCGATCTCGCGCTATCAGTGGCGGGTGGTGATTCTGTGTTTCCTGATTGTCTTTCTCGATGGCCTCGACACGGCAGCCATGGGATTTATCGCGCCGGCCCTGTCCCAGGACTGGGGCATCGACCGCGCCAGCCTCGGTCCGGTGATGAGCGCCGCGCTGATCGGCATGGTTTTCGGTGCGCTGGGTTCCGGTCCGCTGGCTGACCGCTTCGGGCGAAAAGTCGTACTGGTCGGCGCGGTATTTCTGTTCGGAGCCTTCAGCCTGGCGTCGGCCTATGCCACCAACGTTGAGCAACTGCTGGTGCTGCGCTTCCTCACCGGTCTGGGGCTGGGTGCCGGCATGCCGAACGCCACCACGCTGCTGTCGGAATACACCCCGGAGCGCAAGAAATCGCTTCTGGTGACCAGCATGTTCTGTGGCTTCAACCTGGGCATGGCCGGCGGTGGATTCATCTCGGCCAAGCTGATTCCGGCATTCGGCTGGCACAGCCTGTTGCTGATCGGCGGGATTTTGCCGCTGATCCTCGCCGTGGTGTTGCTGGTCTGGCTGCCGGAATCGGCGCGTTATCTGGTGGTGCGTAATCGTGGCACGGACAAAGTCCGCAAAACCCTTGCGCCGATCGACCCGGTCACCGTCGCCCAGGCAGCGAGTTTCAGCGTGCCGGAACAGAAAACCGTCAAGGCACGCAACGTGTTCGCGGTGATTTTCTCCGGAACCTACAGCGTCGGTACGTTGCTGTTGTGGCTGACCTATTTCATGGGCCTTGTCATCGTTTACCTGCTGACCAGCTGGCTGCCGACCCTGATGCGCGACAGCGGCGCGAGCATGGAACAGGCGGCGTTTATCGGCGCATTGTTCCAGTTCGGCGGGGTGCTGAGTGCGGTCGGCGTGGGTTGGGCGATGGACCGGTTCAATCCGCACAAGGTCATCGGCATTTTCTACCTGCTGGCCGGGGTGTTTGCCTACGCGGTCGGGCAGAGCCTGGGCAACATCACGTTGCTGGCGACGCTGGTGCTGGTGGCGGGCATGTGCGTCAACGGCGCGCAATCGGCGATGCCGTCGCTGGCGGCGCGGTTTTATCCGACTCAGGGGCGGGCCACCGGTGTGTCGTGGATGCTCGGGATTGGCCGCTTCGGTGCGATTCTCGGGGCGTGGATGGGCGCGACCCTGCTGGGCCTGGGCTGGAATTTCGAGCAAGTGCTGACGGCGCTGGTGATTCCGGCGGGCCTGGCCACGGCAGCGGTGGTGATCAAGGGCCTGGTCAGTCATGCGGATGCGACTTGAGTTGAGTCATTTTGATCCGCGCTGAATGTTCCGGCGCCTTCGCGGGCAAGCCCGCTCCCACATTGGAATGCATTTCAAAATGTGGGAGCGACCTTGTTCGCGAAGGCGTTCCGAAGAAGTTTTTGATGTTGATTGATAGGTAGGTAACAATCTGTTCGATAATCGAACACTCAGTCGATTATCGGATTGTTTGGTGATTTTCAGCGGCTTAATCTTCAGTGACTCCGGCGCACAACCTCGCGCCTTTTTATCACTGGCGATTCACTACAAAAACGGGAGCCCGCTCCATGGCTGAGATCCTTTCGCTGCACGACGCGGTGAAGCAATTCGTCAACGACGGCGACACCGTCGCGCTCGAAGGTTTCACTCACCTGATCCCTACGGCAGCGGGTCATGAAATCATTCGTCAGGGCAAGAAAGATCTGACGCTGGTGCGGATGACCCCTGACCTGATCTACGACCAATTGATCGGCGCCGGCTGTGCACGCAAGCTGATCTTTTCCTGGGGCGGCAACCCGGGTGTGGGTTCGCTGCACCGTCTGCGCGACGCAGTCGAGAAGCAATGGCCGCATGCCCTGGAAATCGAAGAGCACAGCCACGCCGACCTGGCCAACGCCTACGTTGCCGGCGCCTCCGGCCTGCCGTTCGCGGTACTGCGGGCCTACGCCGGTTCCGACCTGCCGAAGGTCAACCCGCTGATCAAGTCCGTAACGTGTCCGTTCACCGGTGAAGTGCTGGCGGCGGTGCCGTCGGTGCGTCCGGACGTGACCGTGATCCACGCCCAGAAAGCCGACCGTCAGGGCAACGTGCTGCTGTGGGGCATCCTCGGCGTGCAGAAAGAAGCTGCACTGGCCGCCAAGCGCTGCATTGTCACCGTCGAAGAGATCGTCGACAACCTCAACGCCCCGATGAACGCTTGCGTGCTGCCAACCTGGGCCTTGAGTGCGGTCTGCCATGTGCCCGGTGGCGCGCATCCGTCCTACGCCCACGGTTACACCGAGCGTGACAACCGCTTCTATCAGGCGTGGGACCCGATCGCTCGCGACCGTGAGACGTTTACCGCGTGGATCAACGAATACATCCATGGCTGCGCTGACTTCAGCGAGTTCCAGGCCAAGTTGGCCGCTGCTTCGGAGGCCAAGTAATGACTTACACCACCAATGAAATGATGACCGTCGCCGCGGCCCGTCGCCTGAAGAACGGCTCGGTGTGCTTCGTCGGCATCGGCCTGCCGTCGAAAGCCGCCAACCTGGCGCGCCTGACCTCGTCGCCGGACGTGGTGCTGATCTACGAGTCGGGCCCTATCGGCGCCAAGCCAAGCGTGTTGCCACTGTCCATCGGTGACGGCGAACTGGCGGAAACCGCTGACACCGTCGTGCCAACCGGTGAGATTTTTCGCTACTGGCTGCAGGGCGGACGCATCGACGTCGGTTTCCTCGGCGCGGCGCAGGTCGATCGCTTCGGCAACATCAATACCACCGTGGTCGGCGATTACCATCAACCGAAAGTCCGTCTGCCGGGTGCCGGTGGCGCGCCGGAGATCGCAGGTTCCGCGAAAAGCGTGCTGATCATCCTTAAACAGTCGGCGCGCTCGTTTGTCGACAAGCTCGATTTCATTACCTCGGTCGGCCATGGCGAGGGCGGCGATTCGCGCAAACGTCTGGGCCTGCCGGGCGCAGGTCCTGTTGGCATCATTACTGACCTGTGCACCATGGAGCCGGAAGAGGGCACTAATGAGTTCGTGGTCACCGCGCTGCACCCGGGCGTGACCCGCGAGCAAGTGGTCGCCGCCACCGGTTGGGCGATCCGTTTTGCCGACAGCGTTGCAACTACCGCTGAACCGACCGAGGTCGAGCTGACCGCCCTGCGCGATCTCGAAGCCCGTACCGCAGCGGCCCACGGCCAGGCACCGGGAGAAGCATGATGCGCGACGTTTATATCTGCGATGCGATTCGTACCCCCATCGGCCGTTTCGGCGGCGGTCTGGCAGGCGTTCGCGCCGACGACCTGGCCGCCGTGCCGATCAAGGCCCTGATGGAGCGCAATCCTTCGGTGGACTGGAGCGCCATCGACGAAGTGTTCCTCGGCTGCGCCAACCAGGCCGGCGAAGACAACCGCAACGTGGCGCGCATGGCGCTGTTGCTGGCCGGTCTGCCGGACAGCGTGCCCGGCGTCACTCTCAATCGGCTTTGCGCGTCGGGCATGGATGCCATCGGCACCGCGTTCCGCGCCATCGCCAGCGGTGAAATGGAGCTGGCGATTGCCGGCGGCGTCGAGTCGATGTCCCGTGCACCGTTCGTGATGGGCAAGGCTGATGCGGCGTTCTCGCGCAACATGAAGCTGGAAGACACCACCATCGGCTGGCGTTTCATCAACCCGTTGATGAAAGCGCAGTACGGCGTCGACGCGATGCCGCAGACCGCCGACAACGTCGCCGACGACTACGAAGTTTCCCGCGAGGATCAGGACGCTTTCGCCCTGCGCAGTCAGCAACGTACGGCCGCCGCCCAGGCTGCCGGCTACTTCGCCGAGGAAATCGTCGAAGTGCGGATTGCCCACAAGAAGGGCGAAACCGTGGTCAGCCAGGACGAACATCCCCGCGCCGACACCACGCTTGAAGCCCTGACCCGACTGAAACCGGTCAACGGCCCGGACAAGACCGTCACCGCCGGCAACGCTTCGGGCGTGAACGACGGTGCTGCCGCGCTGATTCTGGCCTCGGCCGAAGCGGTGAAAAAACACGGCCTGACCGCCCGCGCCAAAGTGCTCGGGATGGCCAGTGCCGGGGTTGCGCCACGGGTGATGGGCATCGGCCCGGTGCCGGCGGTGCGCAAACTCACCGAACGCCTCGGCGTGGCGGTCAGCGATTTCGACGTGATCGAGCTCAACGAAGCGTTTGCCAGCCAGGGTCTGGCGGTGCTGCGCGAACTGGGGCTGGCGGACGACGCGGCCCAGGTCAACCCGAACGGCGGCGCGATCGCCCTTGGTCATCCGCTGGGCATGAGCGGCGCGCGTCTGGTGCTGACCGCCCTGCATCAGCTGGAAAAGACCGGTGGCAAGAAAGGTCTGGCGACCATGTGCGTCGGTGTCGGCCAGGGTCTGGCCCTGGCCATCGAACGCGTCTGACGCAAGCCGTGACGAAAAAGAACAGAGGAAAGCGAAATGACTGACAAGCCTGGTTACCGCCGCCCGCAGGAAGGCACCCAGCCGCCGTACCTGCACCCCAATTATCAATCCACCAATCTGCGCTCGCCGTCCAAGCCGTTGGTGTTTCTGCCGCATTCGCTGTCGGAAATCACCGGGCCGACCATCGGTGCCGAGCGTGTGGCCGATACCGATAACGATCTGACCGCCCAGCATCAGGGTGAGCCCCTTGGCGAGCGGATCATCATTCATGGGCGTGTGCTCGACGAAAACGGTCTGCCGGTGCCGGGGATTCTGGTGGAGATCTGGCAGGCCAACGCCGCCGGTCGCTACAACCATGCCCGTGACCTGCACGACGCACCGCTGGACCCGAACTTCACCGGCACCGGCCGCACCGTGACCGACGCCGACGGCTGGTATCAGTTCCAGACCATCAAGCCCGGCGCCTATCCGTGGGGCAATCACCACAACGCCTGGCGGCCGGCTCACGTACATTTCTCGCTGTTCGGGCCGAGCATCCTGACGCGCCTGGTCACGCAGATGTATTTCCCGGGCGACCCGCTGCTGGCCTACGACCCGATCTACAACTGCGTGCCGGACACCTCGGCCAAGGAACGCCTGATCGCCGCTTTCGATCTGGAAAAAACCATTCCGTCCTACGCCCTCGCTTATCGCTGGGACATCGTGCTGCGCGGCCGCGAAGCCACGCCGATGGAGAAATGAGATGACCCTGACTGCGACCACGTCCCACACCGTCGGGCCGTATTACCACATCGGCCTGACCTGGCTGAACCGTGAAAACCTCGCCAACGAACTGACCCTCGGCCAGCGCGTGGCGATCACCGGGCAAGTGGTGGACGGCAACGGCGATGTCGTCAACGACGCCATGCTCGAAGTCTGGCAGGCCAACGCCGCCGGCAAATATGACCACCCGGAAGACGAGCAGGCCAAGCCGCTCGATCCGAATTTCGAAGGTTTCGGCCGGGTGCCGGTGGATGCCGAAGGGCGCTTCCGTTTCACCACGATCAAACCGGGCACGGTCGAAGGCCTGAAAGGCACGACCCAGGCGCCACATCTGGTGGTGCTGGTGTTTGCGCGCGGTCTGGTGAAACACTTGCTGACGCGGATTTATTTCGAGGGCGATCCGGCGAACGTCAATGATCCGTTGCTCGAATGCGTACCGGCCGAGCGCCGCACCACGTTGTTGGCCAAGCCGGATGCGGCGGGCGTTTATCAGTGGAATGTGATCCTGCAGGGCACTGATGCGGAAACCGTGTTCTTCGATTACTGAAGATCACCACATCCCTTGTGGGAGCGGGCTTGCTCGCGAGGAGGGCCTGTCAGTCGCCATTGATGTTGGCTGACCCACCGCTTTCGCGGGCAAGCCCGCTCCCACAGGGATTTGCAGCGCTTGAGTATCTGCGGAACGGGACTGTTGCAAAGTATGTCTAGACTCTCACTGTCCCTATCGAGTGAAAAACAATGACAACTATCACATCCCACTACACCGGCGAAGAGCGCAGCAAGCGCATCTTCGCCATTGTCGGCGCGTCGTCCGGCAACCTGGTCGAATGGTTCGACTTTTATGTCTACGCCTTTTGCGCGATCTATTTCGCCCCGGCGTTTTTCCCCTCCGACAATCCTACGGTGCAACTGGTCAACACCGCCGGGGTATTCGCTGCCGGGTTCCTGATGCGCCCGATCGGCGGCTGGATTTTCGGGCGTCTGGCGGACAAGAAGGGCCGCAAGACGTCGATGATGATTTCGGTATTGATGATGTGCTTCGGCTCATTGCTCATCGCCTGTCTGCCGACCTACAACAGCATCGGCGTCTGGGCGCCGTTGCTGCTGTTGTTCGCGCGCCTGCTGCAAGGCTTGTCGGTAGGCGGCGAATACGGCACCACCGCGACCTACATGAGCGAAGTCGCGCTCAAGGGGCAGCGCGGGTTCTTCGCCTCGTTCCAGTACGTGACCCTGATCGGCGGGCAACTGCTGGCGGTGTTGCTGGTGGTGATCCTGCAACAGTTCCTCTCCGAAGAAGAATTGCGTGCCTACGGCTGGCGAATCCCGTTCGTGGTCGGTGCGGCAGCAGCGCTGATTTCCCTGTTCCTGCGCCGTTCGCTGAAAGAAACCGCCAGCAAGGAAATGCGCGAGAACAAAGACGCCGGCAGCATCCGTGCGTTGTTCCGCGATCACAAAGCGGCGTTCATCACCGTGCTCGGTTACACCGCCGGTGGCTCGCTGATTTTCTACACCTTCACCACCTACATGCAGAAATACCTGGTGAACACCGCCGGCATGCACGCCAAGACCGCCAGCTACATCATGACCGGCGCGCTGTTCCTGTACATGTGCATGCAGCCGCTGTTCGGCATGCTCGCCGACAAGATCGGCCGGCGTAACTCGATGCTTTGGTTCGGCGCGCTCGGTACGCTGTTCACCGTGCCGATTCTGTTGAGTCTGAAAAGTGTCAGCAGCCCGGTCCTGGCCTTCGTGCTGATCACCGTGGCACTGGCGATCGTCAGTTTCTACACCTCGATCAGCGGCCTGGTGAAAGCCGAAATGTTCCCGCCGGAAGTCCGCGCCCTCGGCGTCGGCCTGGCTTACGCGGTGGCCAATGCGATCTTCGGCGGTTCGGCCGAATACGTGGCCCTGAGCCTCAAGGCCGGGGGCATGGAAAACGCCTTTTACTGGTACGTCACGGTGATGATGGCAGTGGCGTTCCTGTTCAGCCTGCGCCTGCCGAAACAGGCCGCCTATTTGCATCACGATCTCTAACCGAAGGGCGCGGGCCGTGATGGCCCGCGCCGGCAAGGACTGTTTATGACTCAGCGACCGGGCAATCAATTGTTCGATGCCTACTTCACTGCCCGCGATATGCGCGACGTGTTCTGCGATCAGGGCCGGGTGCAGGCGATGCTCGACTTCGAAGCGGCGCTGGCCCGGGCCGAAGCGCGGGTCGGATTGATTCCGGCGAGTGCTGTCGCGTCGATCGAAAACGCCTGCCACGCCGGGCTGTTTGATTTCGCAGCGCTGGGCGAGGCGATCGCTACGGCCGGCAATTCGGCGATTCCCCTGGTGAAGGCGTTGGGCAAACAGATTGCCGCGACCGATGCCGAAGCCGAGCGCTACGTGCATCTGGGCGCTACCAGTCAGGACGTGATGGATTCCGGGTTGGTGCTGCAATTGCGCCAGGCGCTGGAACTGATTGAAGGGGAGCTGGCGCAACTGGCCGATTCCCTCGCCGTTCAGGCGCAGCGCCACGCCGCCACGCCGCTGTCCGGGCGCACCTGGCTGCAACACGCGACGCCCGTCACCCTTGGGATGAAGATTGCCGGTTGGCTCGGCGCCGTGACCCGCAGCCGTCAGCGTCTGCGCGAACTCAAGCCGCGGCTGCTGGTGCTGCAGTTCGGCGGCGCGTCCGGCACCTTGGCGGCGCTGGGCGAACAGGCGTTGCCGATTGCCCGTGCACTGGCCGAAGAGCTGCAACTGACCCTGCCGGAACAACCCTGGCACACCCAGCGTGATCGTATCGTCGAGTTTGGCGCGGTGCTGGGTCTGATTGCCGGCAGCCTCGGCAAGTTCGGCCGCGACATCAGCCTGTTGATGCAGACCGAAGCGGCGGAAGTATTCGAGCCTTCGGCACCGGGCAAGGGCGGTTCATCGACCATGCCGCACAAACGCAATCCGGTGGGCGCAGCGGTGCTGATCGGCGCGGCGACCCGTGTGCCGGGGCTGGTCTCGACGCTGTTCAGCGCCATGCCCCAGGAGCACGAACGCAGCCTCGGCTTGTGGCACGCCGAATGGGAAACCCTGCCGGAGATCTGCTGCCTGGTGTCAGGTGCGCTGCAACAGGCGCGGTTGCTGGCCGACGGTCTGGAGGTCGATGCCGCGCGCATGGCCCGCAACCTCGAATTGACCCAAGGTCTGGTGCTGGCCGAAGCGGTGAGCATCGTGCTCGCGCAACGAGTCGGCCGCGACACCGCGCATCATCTGCTCGAACAATGCTGCAAACGAGCGGTGGCCGAACAACGCCACCTGCGTGCGGTACTCGGTGACGAACCGCAGGTGACCGCCGAACTGAGCGCATCCGAACTGGATCATCTGCTCGATCCCGCCCATTACCTCGGTCAGGCGCAGGTCTGGGTCGAGCGTGCGGTGGCCGAACATAACGCATTGTCTGACTGAAAGGAGAGGGCTGTGGCTTTCGTTCAACTCGCCGATGGCGAACTGCATTACTCATTGGAAGGCCCGGTCGATGCGCCGGTGCTGGTGCTGTCCAACTCGTTGGGCACCGACCTGCACATGTGGGACGTGCAGATGCCGGCCTTCACCGAACATTTTCGGGTGCTGCGTTTTGATACGCGCGGGCACGGCCAGTCGCTGGTGACGCCGGGCCCTTACAGCATCGAGCAACTGGGTCGCGACGTGCTGGCGCTGCTGGATGCGCTGCACATCGAACGTGCGCATTTCTGCGGTCTGTCGATGGGCGGGTTGATCGGCCAGTGGCTGGGGATCAATGCCGGCCAGCGTCTGAACAAACTGATCGTGTGCAACACCGCTGCAAAGATCGGCGATCCGTCGGTGTGGAATCCGCGCATCGAAACCGTGCTGCGTGACGGCCCGGCGGCGATGGTCGCCTTGCGCGATGCATCGATTGCCCGATGGTTTACTCCGGATTTTTCCGCCGCCAATCCGGCAGCGGCCAAGCAGATCACCGACATGCTGGCAGCGACCAATCCTGAAGGTTACGCCGCCAACTGCGCGGCGGTGCGCGATGCGGATTTCCGTGAGCAGTTGTCGTCGATCAAGGCACCGCTGCTGGTGATCGCCGGTACGGAAGATGCGGTGACGCCGCCGTCCGGCGGGCATTTCATTCAGGAGCACGTGCGCGGCGCCGAGTACGCCGAGTTTCATGCGGCGCATCTTTCCAACGTTCAGGCCGGCGACGCGTTCAGCGACCGTGTGCTGACATTCCTGCTGGCCGATTGAGGGGATTTCCGTGGACGAGAAACAACGTTACGACGACGGCATGCAGGTGCGCCGCGCAGTGCTCGGCGATGCTCACGTCGATCGCAGCCTGACCACGCTGACCGAGTTCAACTCGGAGTTCCAGGAGATGATCACCCGTCACGCCTGGGGCGACATCTGGACCCGGCCGGGCCTGCCGCGCCATACCCGCAGCCTGATCACCATCGCCATGCTGATCGGCATGAACCGCGAAGGTGAACTGAAGTTGCACCTGCGGGCGGCGGCCAACAATGGCGTGAGCCGTGGCGAGATCAAGGAAGTGATCATGCAGAGCGCGATCTACTGCGGGATTCCGGCGGCGAATGCGACGTTTCATCTGGCCGAATCGGTGTGGGATGAGCTGGGTACCGAATCACGCGAGTAATCGTCGAGTTCGAAGAATCGCAGCCTGTGGAAGGCTGCGATCCTTTGGACTTCACACCTTGGCAACAATGAAAATCCGCTTGAACGCAAACAGCGTGTGGCCGTCATCCTCCTGCGGATAATGGGCATGCACTCGCATCAGGTAGTGATAAATGAAGCGCGCCTGTTCTTCTGACGTCAGTCCCTGCATCACCGGCCGCAGCGCCGACACCTTCACCCAGTCATAAATCGGCGAACTTCCGCGCACGACCTGCAACTGTTCGGTTTCCCAAATATCCAGCGAGTGGGTCAGCGGCGCGAGCAAACGGTAGTAATCCTCCAGTGACAACAACGTCCGTGCCGCCATGCGCTGGCGCAATTGCGCGGTGCCAATCGGTCGACCGCAGGGGCCGGCATCGTCTAGGGTTTCGAGCATCAACCGATACCACAGCGCATCGCGCCAGTCCGGCATGTGCGCGGCCAGACAGCCACCGGGGTTGAGGTGGTACAGCAATCCCGGCAGCAGCGTCTGATGGTCATCGATGAAATGCAGCACAGCGGCGGCGAACAACAGGTCGGCCGGCTTGCGGGGTTTCCAGTGTTGCAGGTCAGCGTGTTGCCAGCGCGCCTTGATCGGCAGGCAGCGGGCGACCTGAAGCATGTCTTTCGAACTGTCGATGCCCTTGATCTCTGCCTCGGGCCAGCGATACGCCAGAATCTTTGTGGCAATCCCGGTGCCGCAGCCCAGGTCATAAATGCGTTGGGGATTTTCCAGGTCGACACGGCCGAGCAATTCGTCGACCGGTTGTTGCCTGAGACGGGAAAACTGCTGGTACGCCCGGGCGTCCCAGTCGGTGCAGGTCTTGACCGGCGTTTCGAGTTTTACGCTCATGAGGTGATCCTCTCTGGCGAGTTAAAGTTGTCTTCCGATGACGTTGAGCGCTTTCAGGACAACGGCCACGCCTTTGCGTGTATCGCCGTCGTTCAACAGTTTGAGCAGGGCAAAAACGCTTGGTGGCTGGTGTTGCGCGGCGACTTCAGCCTTGGCCAGACGCAGAGCATTGGCCGCCTCCCAACTGCAGGCTGCCGCCTGTTCGATCAGCAAGGACAGTTTCTCCACCATGGCTTCATCCAGCAGGTCGACCAGATCCGACAGCAGGGACAGCAGGTCGACAATGTTTTCCAGCCGTCCAGCGTCGATCAACGGTTGCAGTCTGGCCATCAGGGCGGTGTAGCCGGGTGTGGCCGACAGGGCTTCAGACTCTTTCATCAGCAATCACTCCTCCCTGTGCAGGGTCAAAGCATTCCACGGGCCACCATCCAGTACAGACCGCGATTAAAGCCATTGCGCAGCAGCCCTCCGAGTTTGGTCGGTGGCGTCGGCAGTACGTCACGGCTGTAGTTGTACCAAAGTGGCATTCCGGCATTCAGGCCCATTTGCGCAACGGCCTGAACGCGGCCGTCATAGGCACTGATGGGGTGCCCCAGACGGATTTCGGCGGCGATGTTGTTGGCGATCACCGGTGCCTGGTTATGGCAGGCTCCACCGGCCTTGCTCACCGGCAGGTCAACGGTGTCGCCGATCACATAGACCCCGTCCAGACCATAGACCTGCAGGGTTTCGTGGTTGGTCGGCAACCAGCCTTCGTTGTTGGGCGCCTGGGAAATTCCGGATTCCAGCACGGCATCCACGGCGCGGATCGGCGGGGTTGCCATCAGAATATCGAACGGTTGCACTGCGCCTTCTTCGGAGTAGGCGATCTTTGCGTCGGGATCGACCCGACTCAGCGTGAAGCTGCGCTGATACTGGATACCCAGCTTGTCGAAAATGCCGGGCAGGACGTCCCCGGTCGCGCGTTGCAGGAACAGGCAGTTTCGCAGCAACTGGGCAGTCTTGGGGTAGGTGTAGATGATCTCTACCTTGTCGCGCACACCTCGTCGACGTAGCAGATCATCCACCATCAATGTCGTTTCTACCGGCGCAATTCCGCATTGGTGCGGCACATTGGGAGTCTGCGGAAAAGACACGGTAATGAAAATCCGGCCCTTTTCAATCGTGCTCAGACGTTGTGCCAGTTGGCGCGCCGGATCGTATTGATAGAAATGGTCGCCGGCCTCTTTCAACCCTTCGATTCGTTCCGGAGCGGGCACACAACCGGTGGCGATGACCAGAAAGTCGTAGACAAAAAACTTGCCGCTATGGGTTTTGAGGCGCTGGTTGTTGAAGTCGAACCGTATGACCTTTTCAACCTGAAAGTCGATTTCAGGTCGCAACAATGAGCGTTCCGGGCGTTTGAGTTCTTCCTTGAAAAACAGGTTGAACGCCACGTACATGAACGCAGGTTTGTAGTAATGATCGGGGGATACCGACAGGAGAGTGATCGAGACTTCGCCACGCAGGATTTCGGGATACAGCTTGCCGACCAGTTGATTGGCCAGCATGGTTCCGCCTACGCCGCCACCGACGATCACTATTCGCTTTTTCATACCTGACCTCCATGGTCAAGGTGTGCTTCGCGTACAGCATCCGGAGATAACGGAAGGTAAATGGCTCCTACTGCAGGCTGGAGAATAAAAAGTACCGCTTAAATGTAACCGGGTCTTGGTGGCTTGCCAGACTCAAATGACCAGCGGTCAAAGACGGCGCTCGCCGGGAGCGCCGTTGTCACAGTCACAGCAAACTGATCGGATAGCTGACGATCAGGCGGTTCTCGTCGAACTCGTTGTTGCTGAAGTCGCGGCGCATGGTCGAGTTGCGCCATCTGACGTTCAGGTCCTTGAGCGCACCGCTTTGCACGGTGTAGCCCAGTTCGGACTCGCGGCCCCATTCCTTGCCGTCGGTGGTGGTCCCGGTGTGGACGTTGTCGCCACTGATGTAGCGGTTCATCAGGGTCAGGCCGGGAACGCCGAGGGCGGCGAAGTTGTAGTCATGGCGCAGTTGCCAGGAACGTTCCCGGGCGTTGTCGTAGCTGGAGTTGTAGCTGTCGTTGGCGAGCGTTCCACCGCTGGTGCCATTGACGCGCATCCAGGCGCTGTCGCCGGTGAGTTTTTGCAGACCGACGTAGAAGGTGTTGCCGCCGTATCGCGCCGAAAACATGCCCGACCAGGTCTTGTTGTCGAGGTCGCCGGCGCGGGCACTGCCGTCGTCCTTGCCATAGAAAAAGCCGAGGTTGGCGCCCAGGGTCCAGTCGCCGAGCGGCTGGCTGTGGATCAGGTTGACGTATTGCTGGCTGTAGATGTCCTTGAGTTCGGCGTTCCACAGGCCGATCTGGGTGCGCTTGTCGTTGAACACGTATTCGCCGCCCTGGAAGTTGAAGCGGTCGGAGGTGAACGCGGCTTTGCCGGTCATCGACATGTCGCTCATGCTGCTGTCGTCACGGGGACTGTTGGCGCGGAACTGGCCGCCGTAAAGGGTCAGGCCATTGATTTCCTTCGAGGTGATCTGGCCGCCGCGAAAGGTCTGCGGTAATGAGCGGCCGTCGTCCGAGCGCAGGATCGGCAGTACCGGCATCCATTCACCGACCTTCACTTCGGTCTGCGACAGCTTGGCCTTGAACGCCACGTTGGTGCGACCGAAGTTGTCTGCCGGGCGACCGTCATGGTCCAGGGGCAGCAATTGCGTGCCGCCCGTTCCTTTACCGCCATCGAGTTTCACCGAGTACAACCCCAATACGTCCATGCCGAAACCGACGGTGCCCTGGGTGAAACCGGACTTGGCGTCGAGGATGAAGCTCTGCGTCCATTCTTCAGCCTTGCCCTGAGCCTTGGTCGGGTTGGTGAAGTTGCGATTGATGTAGAAATTGCGCAGGTTCAGGTTGACCTTGGCCCCGTCGATAAAACCGGCTTCTTCAGCCGCAGCGGGCAGCGCGATGCCGGCGAGGGCGAGGGCGATCAGACCGGGAAGTGCGTAGGGCGCAGGGGAGGTTGTCATGGGCTCGGGTCTCTCTTGTTTTTTTGGAGCAAACGGGGGCGCTGCGACCGTTTTTCAAGGCGCAGACATTCGATGGATTCAGAGGCGAAGCGGCGGCGATCAGCCGGGAGGAGCAGGGCGCGGGAGCATGGTGTCGAACCTGTTGTTATTGGTTTTGTGGCTCGAATGGTGCGGGGCGTGGGCGAGGCGATTCAATCGGCGAAAGTGGAATTTGGGCGATTATCGAACGCAAGATTCACAGGCAACAAAAAGCCCGCCAATCGGCGGGCTTCTCGTGTTCACCGGATGATCAGAACAGCTTCATCTTCGGCGCTTCTTCTTTGAGCGGTTCGTTCTGCGCGGTCTGCGCATTCCAGCCGCCGCCCAAAGCCTTGTACAGGTTGACCGCACTGGTCAACTGCGCGAGGCGGTCGGTGATCAGCGATTGTTGCGCGCTGAACAGCTGACGCTGGGCATCGAGGAAGGTCAGGTTGCTGTCGACGCCGATGCGATAGCGACGCTCGGCCAGACGGTAGTAGTCCTGGTTCGCAGCGACGAAGTCACGCTGAGCCTGCAACTGCTCGGTGTAGGTCTGGCGCGCGGCCAGGCCATCGGCGACTTCCTGGAAGGCTGTTTGAATGGACTTCTCGTAGTTCGCCACGCCAATGTCCTTCTGGATCTTGGCGTAGTCGAGGCTGGCGCGCAGGCTGCCGGCGTTGAAGATCGGCAGGTTGATCTGCGGCTGGAACAGCCACGTGCCCGAACCGCCCTTGAACAGGCCGGACAGGTCCGGGCTCAGGCTGCCCGCGTTGGCGGTCAGGCTGATGCTCGGGAAGAACGCTGCACGGGCCGCGCCAATGTTGGCGTTGGCCGCCTTCAGGTTGTACTCGGCCTGAAGGATGTCCGGACGACGCTGCAGCAGATCCGACGGCAGGCCGGCCGGCACGTCGGCCAGCAGGTCATCCGACAGCGGTTTGGCCGCTTGCAGGTTGGCCGGCACACCGGTGCCGAGCAGCAGGGTCAGGCTGTTTTCGTCCTGAGCGACCTGGCGGGTGTAACGCGCCAGTTGTGCCCGGGCGTTCTCGACCGAGGTGCGCGACTGCGCCAGGTCCAGCGCCGAGGCCACACCGACTTCGTTGCTGCGGCTGGTCAGCTTGTAGCTTTCCTCGAAGGCACCGAGGGTGTCCTGAGTCAGCTTGAGCAGTTCCTTGTCGGCCTGCCAGGTCAGGTAGGCGTTGGCCACGCTGGCCACCAGGCTGATCTGGGTGCTGCGGCGCGCTTCTTCGGTGGCGAAGTATTGTTGCAACGCTTGTTCGCTCAGGCTGCGAACCCGACCAAACAGGTCGAGTTCGTAGGCGCTGATGCCGACCGTGGCGGAGTAGGAACTGTTGATGGCCGCTTCACCGCTCTGCGACGCACGGGCCGGAACCCGCTGACGGCTGCCGCTGGCATTGGCCGACACGGCCGGGAACAGGTCGGCGCGCTGGATGCGGTATTGAGCCGCGTAGGCGTCGATGTTCAGCGCCGCGACACGCAGGTCGCGGTTGTTTTCCAGGGCGACCTGAATCAGTTGCTGCAGGGCCGGGTCATGGAAAAACTGCTTCCAGCCCTGTTCGGCAGCGGCCTGCGCCGGTGCCTGGGCCGGCGAGTACGCCGGGCCCTGCGGGAATTGCGCGGCCACCGGTGCTTCAGGCTGCTGATAATCCGGTATCAGCGAGCAACCGCTCAGCACGAAGGCGGCGACTGCGATGGAGAGTAGCGACTTGCTCATTGGCCAGCCTCTTTAGGAGTTTCTATGGCGTCATCCTTGCCGGCGTTTTTGCGCTGACCCATGGACGACACAGTGACGAAGAACAGTGGAACCCAGAATATCGCCAGGATCGTTGCGGTGAGCATACCGCCAATCACGCCGGTACCGATTGCGTGTTGGCTGCCCGAGCCTGCGCCGGTGGAGATGGCCAACGGTACAACACCGAGGACGAAGGCCAGCGACGTCATGATGATCGGTCGCAGACGCATGCGGCAGGCTTCAATGGCCGCATCGCGCAGACTGCGTCCCTGCTCGTGCAATTCCTTGGCGAACTCGACGATCAGAATGGCGTTTTTAGCCGCCAGACCGATGGTCGTCAACAGACCCACCTGGAAGTACACGTCGTTCGACAGACCGCGCAGGCTGGTGGCCATCAGCGCACCGATGATCCCCAGCGGTACCACGAGCATGACCGCGATCGGAATCGACCAGCTTTCATACAGCGCCGCCAGACACAGGAACACCATCAGCAGCGACAGGGCGTACAGCGCCGGAGCCTGCGAGCCGGACAGTCGTTCTTCGTACGACAGACCGGTCCACGAGATACCCACACCGGCCGGCAGCTTCTTGGCGATCGCCTCGACTTCGGCCATCGCTTCACCGGTGGAGTAACCCGGAGCCGGGGCACCGAGGATCTCGACCGCTTCAACACCGTTGTAACGCGCAAGCTTCGGCGAACCGTAGATCCACTCGCCCTTGGCGAACGCGGAGAACGGAACCATGGTGCCGGAGGCGTTACGCACGTACCACTTCTTCAGGTCTTCCGGGCTCATGCGCGAGTCTGGCCGGCCCTGCACGTACACCTTCTTCACCCGACCGCGGTCGATGAAGTCGTTGACGTAGCTACTGCCCAGCGCAATCGACAATGTGTTGTTGATGTCGGCGATGGTGATGCCCAGGGCACTGGCCTTCTCGTCATCGATTTCCAGCTGGAACTGTGGCTCGTCGTTCAGACCGTTCGGACGGACCTGGGTCAGCACTTTGCTCTGTGCCGCCATGCCCAGGAACTGGTTGCGCGCAGCCATCAGTTTTTCGTGACCGATACCGGCGCGGTCCTGCAGGAACACGTCGAAACCGGTGGCGTTACCCAGCTCCAGTACCGCTGGCGGAGCGAAGGCGAACACCATCGCATCGCGGAAGGTAAAGAAGTGCTGCTGGGCGCGGGCGGCGAGTTTGAACACGCTGTTGTCGGCGTTTCGCTCGTGCCACGGCTTGAGCATGATGAACGCCATACCCGAACTCTGGCCACGGCCGGCGAAGTTGAAGCCGGTTACGGTGAACACCGAGGCTACTGCGTCGCCTTCACCGCCGTCCTTGGTCGGACGCAGCAGGAATTCACGCATTTCATCCACCACCACCTGAGTGCGCTGGGCGCTGGAACCGGCGGGGGTCTGCACCTGGGCGAACAGAACGCCCTGGTCTTCTTCCGGCAGGAACGCGGTCGGGATGCGGGTGAACAGCCAGATCATGCCGACCACGATCAGCAGGTAGGCCAGCAGGTACGGGGCCTTGCGCTGCAGGATGTTGCCGACACCGCGCTCGTAGCCACGAACGCCACGGTCGAAGTTGCGGTTGAACCAGCCGAAGAAGCCTTTTTTCGGCGCACCGTGCTCACCGTGCGGAATCGCCTTGAGCATGGTGGCGCACAGCGCCGGGGTGAAGATCAGCGCGACCAGTACCGACAACGCCATGGCCGACACGATGGTGATCGAGAACTGCTTGTAGATCACACCGGTGGAGCCGCTGAAGAACGCCATCGGCAGCAATACCGCCGACAGAACGAGAGCGATACCGACCAGGGCGCCCTGGATCTGGCCCATGGATTTCTTGGTCGCTTCCTTCGGTGACAAGCCTTCTTCGCTCATCACCCGCTCGACGTTTTCCACCACGACGATGGCGTCGTCCACCAGCAAGCCGATGGCGAGCACCATGCCGAACATGGTCAGGGTGTTGATGCTGAAACCGGCCGCCGCGAGGATGCCGAACGTACCGAGCAATACCACCGGCACGGTCATCGTGGTGATGACGGTGGCGCGGAAGTTCTGCAGGAACAGGAACATCACCAGGAACACCAGCACGATCGCTTCGACCAGGGTTTCAACCACACCCTTGATCGATTCGGTCACCACCGGGGTGGTGTCGTACGGGAACACCACTTCCATGCCTTGCGGGAAGAACGGCTTGAGGTCGTCAATCGTCTTGCGCAGTGCCTTGGCGGTGTCGAGGGCGTTGGCGCCGTTGGCCAGTTTCACTGCCAGTCCGGAAGCCGGGCTGCCGTTGAACTGGGCGCTGATGGCGTAGTTCTCGCCACCCAGGCCGACGTCGGCGACGTCTTTCAAGCGAACCTGCGAGCCGTCCTTGTTGACCTTGAGCAGAATCTCTTTGAACTGCTCGGCGGTCTGCAGACGGGTCTTGCCGATGATCGTGGCGTTCAACTGCTGGCCCTGCACGGCAGGCAAGCCACCGAGCTGACCGGACGACACCTGGACGTTCTGCGCCGCAATCGCGGTTTTCACGTCGACCGGGGTCAGGTTGAAGTTGTTCAACTTGGCCGGGTCGAGCCAGATGCGCATCGCGTACTGAGCACCGAAGACCTGGAAGTCACCGACACCGGCGGTCCGCGAGATCGGGTCCTGCATGTTCGACACGATGTAGTTGGACAGGTCGTCCTTGGTCATGCTGCCGTCACGCGACACCACACCGATCACCAGCAGGAAGTTCTTCACTGCCTTGGTCACGCGGATACCCTGTTGCTGCACTTCCTGCGGCAGCAGCGGGGTGGCCAGGTTCAGCTTGTTCTGGACCTGGACTTGCGCGGTGTCGGAGTTGGTGCCTTGCTCGAAGGTCGCGGTGATGGTCATGCTGCCGTCGGAGTTACTTTCCGAAGATACATAACGCAGGTTGTCGATACCGTTGAGTTGCTGCTCGATGACCTGAACCACGGTGTCCTGAACCGTCTGTGCCGAAGCACCCGGGTAGGTCACGGAGATCGCAATGGCCGGTGGCGCAATGCTCGGGTACTGGTTGATCGGCAGTTTCAGGATCGAAAGTGCCCCGACCAGCATGATCACCAGGGCAATTACCCAGGCGAAAATCGGACGGTCGATGAAAAATTTTGACATGGATTACTCCCCTTTGCCGCCGGCGGCTTTGTCAGCTGCCTGAGCGGGGGCCGGGTTCTTGTTGCCGACGTTGGTCGCTTCGCTTGGCTTGACTTCGATGCCTGGCTTGACGAATTGCAGCCCTTCGGTGATCAGACGATCGCCGGCCTTCAGGCCGTCTTCGATCAGCCATTGGCTGCCGACGGTGCGGCTGGCTTTGAGCTGACGCAGTTCGACCTTGTTGTCCGGTCCGACGACCAGCGCGGTCGGGGTGCCTTTGAGGTCGCGGGTCACGCCTTGCTGCGGTGCGAGGATCGCGGCGCTGTTCACACCGGCCTGCAACTGCGCGTGGACGAACATGCCGGGCAGCAGAGTGTGATCCGGGTTAGGGAACACGGCGCGCAGGGTCACGGAACCGGTGGTCTGATCGACCGACACTTCGGAGAATTCCAGCTTACCGTCGAGCTTGTACTGGCTGCCGTCTTCCAGGGTCAGCTTGACCGCAGCGGCGTTGTCGCCGGCCTTCTGCAGACGGCCGCTTTCCAGTTCGCGGCGCAGTTCCAGCAGTTCCACCGAGGACTGGGTGACGTCGACGTAGATCGGGTCCAGTTGCTGGATGGTCGCCATCGCATCGGCCTGGCCGTTGCTGACCAGTGCGCCTTCGGTCACCGAAGAGCGGCCGATACGCCCGGAGATCGGTGCATACACCTTGGTGTAGCGCACGTTGATCTGTGCGGTCTGCAACGACGCTTCCGATTGCAGGCGATTGGCCACGGCGGTGTCGTATTCCTGACGGCTGACGGCCTGCTCGTCGACCAGTTGCTTGTAACGGTCGGAAATCGACTTGGTCGAACGCAGGTTGGCTTCGGCGCTTTTCAGGGTCGCTTCATAGACCGACGGATCGATCTGATACAGCTGCTGGCCGGCTTTGACATCGCCGCCTTCCTTGAACAGACGCTTGAGAATGATGCCGTTGACCTGCGGACGAACTTCGGCAATGCGAAACGCGCTGGTGCGGCCCGGCAGTTCGGAAGTCAGGGTAAAGGCTTGTGGTTGCAGGGTGACGACGCCGACCTGAGGAGGTGGTGCGGCGGGAGCCGCCTCTTCCTTTTTACATCCGCTGAGCAGCGATGCCAGGGCGACGGCAGTGACCAGAGCGGTAACAGCTGGCTTGAATTGCATGAAGATCCTCGGGTCAGGCGCGCGAAAAGCGCACAAGAAGTGTGGAAGGGTAAAAAATGGGTGCCGGGTGGATAAGTAGCTTGCTAAGGAATATACTTACGTTCATGGTTGTTTGTAAACACCTTCGCTGCGTACCCAACCGGTTACAAAAGTCGTGGCAAGGTCTGAAATTGTAGGCCGGGGGCGTCGATCCGCGAGAGATCCACCCCTTTTTATTCAGCGGATATTCAGCCATCCCTGAAACATTTTGTTTGAGGTTTTACTGCCATGGTTCGTCGTACCAAAGAGGAAGCTCAGGAAACGCGCAGCCAGATTCTGGAAGCCGCCGAAAAAGCTTTCTTTGAGAGGGGAGTGGCTCGCACGACGCTCTCCGATATCGCGAGCCTGGCCGGCGTGACGCGTGGCGCCATCTATTGGCACTTCAGCAACAAGGCCGATTTGCTGCAGGCGATGCTCGATACGCTGCATGAGCCGCTGGATGAGCTGGCCAAGGCCAGTGAAAGCGAGGACGAACCCGACCCGCTGGGCTGCATGCGCAAGCTGCTGATTCATTTGTTTCATCAAGTTGCACTGGACCCGAAGACCCGGCGTATCAACGAAATTCTGTTTCATAAGTGCGAATTCACCGATGAAATGTGCGATCTGCGCCAACAGCGCCGGACCGCCAGCCTCGATTGCAATGTGCGGATCGCGCTGACATTGAGTAATGCGGTCAATCGTGGGCAGTTGCCGGCAGACCTCGACACCGCCCGCGCAGCCATCAGCATTCACGCTTTTATCGATGGCATTCTGTATCAGTGGCTGCTGGCCCCGGACAGCTTTGAGCTGTACGCCGAGGCCGAGCGCTGGGTCGATACCGGGCTGGACATGCTGCGTTGGAGCCCCAGCCTGCGCAAATGAAACAAAATTCGTTATTGGATCAGTTTGTGTCAATGACGGAGGAGGGTGAAGATCCCTGTTCACTCGCCCCGCTGCAATGGGATGCTTTTATATACCTCTGTGGCGCGGGTTGATAGGTAGCGAGCTACGTATTTTGTAGCAATTTTGTGTCGAGCCTGTGAACGAATGTGAACGGCTTGGCCGCCCGGCGACCAATAAAAAGCCCCCGACTCTCACGAGTCGGGGGCTTTTGCGTTTCTGCGGTGAGGCTTACAGGGTCGGGTAGTCGAGGTAGCCGACTGCGCCTTTGCCGTAGAAGGTTTCCGGGTGCGGTTCGTTCAGTGGCGCATCGGCCTTCAAGCGGGCCGGCAGGTCCGGGTTGGCAATGAACGGCACACCGAATGCCACGGCGTCAGCCTTGCCTTCGGCCAGCCAGGCGTTGGCGCTGTCCTTGGTGAAGCGTTCGTTGGCGATGTATGCGCCGCCGAAGGCTTCCTTCAGTTGTGGGCCGAGGCTGTCGGCGCCTTCTTTCTCGCGGGAGCAGATGAAGGCGATGCCACGCTTGCCCAGTTCGCGGGCAACGTAGGTGAAGGTTTCAGCGAGGTTGTCGTCGCCCATGTCATGGGAGTCGGCGCGCGGAGCCAGGTGGACGCCGACACGACCTGCACCCCAGACTTCGATGGCCGCGTCGGTCACTTCCAGCAGCAGGCGGGCACGGTTCTCCAGGGAGCCGCCGTAGTGGTCGGTGCGCTGGTTGGTGCTGCTTTGCAGGAACTGGTCGAGCAGGTAACCGTTGGCGCCGTGGATTTCCACGCCGTCGAAGCCGGCCGCCTTGGCATTTTCCGCACCGACGCGATAGGCGTCGACGATGTCGGCAATTTCAGCGGTTTCCAGTGCGCGCGGGGTTGGGTAGTCGGCCAGCGGGCGAACCAGGCTGACGTGGCCTTTCGGCTGGATGGCGCTCGGTGCAACCGGCGCTTCGCCGTTCAGGTACGACGGGTGGGAAACCCGGCCCACGTGCCACAGTTGCAGAACGATCTTGCCGCCGGCCGCATGAACGGCCTTGGTCACGTTGGTCCAGCCACGCACCTGGTCGTTGGACCAGATGCCCGGGGTGTCCGGGTAGCCGACACCCATCGGGGTCACCGAAGTGGCTTCGCTGATGATCAGGCCGGCCGAGGCACGTTGTACGTAGTACTCGGCCATCAGCGCGTTCGGCACGCGGCCTTCGTCGGCGCGGCAGCGAGTCAGCGGTGCCATGATGATGCGGTTGGACAGTTCGAGATCGCCCAGTTTGATCGGATCGAAAATTGTTGCCATGAGATACAACCCTCGTGAAGTAAGTGAGTGAATCAGTTAGCGGTGGCCAGCTCGGGATTACCGTTCTGGCGGAAAGTGATCAGGGTCACCAGCAGGGCCAGGACCGCGAGCGCGGCAGCGGCCAGAGGCACGCTGGTCAGGCCGTAGCCGTGGGCGATGACGCTGCCGCCGACCCAGGCGCCGAGGGCGTTGCCGACGTTGAAGGCGCCGATGTTCAGGGTCGACACCAAGTTCGGTGCGGCCTGCCCGTAGGTCACGACGTTCACTTGCAGGGCCGGCACGGCGGCGAAACACGCGGTGGCCCAGAGGAACAGAGTGATCTCGGTCGGGATCAGCGCGATGCTGGTCCAGGTCAGGACGGTGGAGGTCACGGCCATGGCGATGAACACGCCGATCAGCGTCGCGGCCAGGCCCTTGTCGGCCAGTTTGCCGCCGATGATGTTGCCGACGGTCAGGCCCAGGCCGATGAGCATCAGGGTCCAGGTCACGCCGCGAGGCGAGACACCGGTGACATCGCCCAACAGCGGTGCGACGTAAGTGAACAGAGTGAACACCGAGGCGGCGAACAATGCGGTCATGCTCAGCGACAGCCAGATACCGGCGCCTTTGAGCGCGGCCAGTTCGGCGCGCATGTCGAGTTTTTCTTCGTCACGCTTGGCCGGCAGGAAGCGGATCAGGCCGATCAGCGCGATCACACCGATCACGGTCACTGCCCAGAAGGTCGAGCGCCAGCCGGCTTCCTGACCGAGGGCGGTGCCCAGCGGTACGCCAAGGACGTTGGCCAAAGTCAGGCCGGTGAACATCAGAGCCACGGCGGAGGCGCGTTTGTTCGGCGCCACCAGGTTGGCAGCGACCACCGAACCGATGCCGAAGAACGCACCGTGGCACAGAGCGGTGACGACTCGGGCGAACATCAGCACGTTGTAATCAGTGGCGATAGCGCAGAGCAGGTTGCCGATAATGAAGATGCCCATCAACGCTACCAGTGCAGCCTTGCGCGGCAGTTTTGCGGTGGCCATCGCCATGAACGGTGCACCAATCGCCACACCGAGGGCGTAACCGGTGACCAGCCAGCCGGCGCCGGGGATCGACACACCAAGGTCGGCCGCCACATCGGGCAGCAGGCCCATGATGACGAACTCGGTGGTGCCGATGGCGAAGGCGCTCAAGGCGAGTATGAGTAGCGAGAGGGGCATCGTTTAGTCCTTTTGGCTGGCTGACGTTAAGGGTCAGAGCTCTTTGCTGAGGGTGCTGAGGAACGCCTGGATCACGTCCTCGTTGCGTTTGAAAAAGTGCCACTGGCCGGCCTTCTGGCTGCTGATCAGTCCTGCTCGTTGCAGGGTGGCCAGGTGGGCGGAGACGGTCGATTGCGACAGCCCGCAGCGTTGATCGATCTGCCCGGCGCAGATGCCGTACTCGTGGTTGTGGATCTGTTCCGGAAACTGGGCTTTCGGGTCTTTCAGCCAGTTGAGGATGTCTCGTCGTACTGGGTGTGCCAGGGCTTTTATTATTTCGTCGAGGTCAATGTTCATGGCTGGGTGCTCGTGATGTGTGTAGCGCTATATCGCGATGAGGCGAACTTTAAATCGGTATTTCGCGATATACCAATATGAATTCGATCTGACGACCGCATAAATCGGTATATCGGGTTATAACGATATGTGAGGTGTAAACAAAAGCGGACGCGGTGCTAAGCTGCGCCCATGAACTATCTCGCACATTTGCACCTCGGTGGCCAGCGTCCCGGTCAACTGCTCGGCAGTCTGTATGGCGATTTCGTCAAAGGACGGCTGCAAGGGCAGTTCGACCCGGAGATCGAAGCGGCGATTGCCTTGCATCGTCAGATCGATGTCTTCACCGATCGCCATCCGTTGGTCGACGCTTCACTGGCGCGGTTTACCTCGACCCGCCGCCGTTACGCCGGCATCGTGCTCGACGTGTTCTTCGACCATTGCCTCGCCCGCGATTGGGCGCTGTACGCCGACCGGCCGTTGGGACAATTCACGACTGACGTTTACCGCGTGCTGACCAGCGAGCGGCAGTTGCCCGAGCGCCTGGCGAAGATTGCCCCGCACATGGTGGCCAATGACTGGTTGGGCTCGTATCAGGATTTCGAAGTGCTGGAACAGGTGCTGCGCGGGATCTCCCGGCGCCTGAGCAAGCCTGAAGAACTGGCCGGGGCGATGCAGGAGTTGCGCTGTCTGTATGAACCGCTGAGTGATGACTTTCGCTTGTTCTACCCACAACTGCAGGACTTCGCAGGCCGGCAGCTGTAGGCAGATGATGACGTTCAGGCAGCGATCAACTCGCCTGCGCGACGGGGTTCAGCGGGTTTGGCCACTTCGCCGAACAACGCTTTGTGCACCGCTTGCTGGGCTTCGTACGCCAGCGCTGCGCGTTCCCGGCCCTGGCAGGCAATCGGCTTGAGCAGGTGAACTTCCACCTCGCCGCAATCGTTGCTGAACAGACGCATCAGGTGCGACAGCAGATCATCGTCGCCAATGAACGGTGCCAGCGAATCAATCTCGCCATTGCGCAAATAACGGATCGCCACCGGTTGCAGCTTCACCTCGGAATCAATCGCCGCCGACAGCAGACGACCATGAAAGGTGCGCAGCGAACGGCCGTCGGTGGTGGTGCCTTCCGGGAACATCAGCAGCGGATGATCGGTTTGCAGGTGACGGGTCATCTGCTTGCGGATCAACTGGCTGTCGCCCGAGCCGCGACGGATGAACAGACTGCCGGCCTTCGCCGCCAGCCAGCCGGCCACCGGCCAGGTGCGCACTTCGGCCTTGGACAGAAACGACAGCGGTGTGAGCATCCCGAGCAGCGGAATGTCAGTCCACGACACATGGTTGCTGACCCACAGCATCGGCTGCTTCGGCAGCTCGCCATGGACGGTCACGCGAAAGGGCAGGGCATTGCTCAGGCGCGCCATGAAAAACCGCGACCAGCGCTGCCGGCGTTGCATCGAATGGGCCAGACCCAAACGCTCGAAAACCCCGAAGACACTGGCCATGCTCAAGCCCAGCGTCACCACCAGCAGCACTCGCGCGATCCGCGCGTACACCCGCAGCCGGCTCATCACACGGCCGCCTTGAAGTGCTTGGCGTAGCGTGGGCAGAGTTCGTCGCGCTTGAGCAGGATGAACACGTCGGCGACCTGGAAGTCTTCGTCCCAGCACGGCTCGCCGCAGATCTTCGCGCCCAGGCGCATGTAGGCCTTGAGCAGCGGCGGCATTTCGGCGATCACGTTCGACGGAATATCCAGGGTTGGCAACGGATTCTTCGGCTCGGCGCGCAGGTGTTCGGTGCATAGATAGCGTTCGCGCAGGCGCTGCATGATCGCGTGGGCCTGCACGCCGCCGTCCTGCATCGGAATGCTCGCGCAGCCCATCAGGTAGCTGTAGCCGCCCTGATTGAGGACTTCGGCCAGTTCGCCCCAAAGCACGGCGATGGTGCCGCCGTTGCGGTAGGCCGGGTCGACGCAGGTGCGACCGATTTCCAGGATCGGGCCTTGCAGGCCGGCGAGGCCGTGCAGGCTGAATTCTTCTTCGCTGTAGAACTTGCCCAGGCTGTTGGCGGCGGTGTGATCGAGCAAACGGGTGGTCGCCACCAGGCGCCCGGTGTTCAGGTCACGCACGCCGATGTGGCTGCAGTGAACATCATAGTCGTCCATGTCCAGACCCAGCTCCGCGCCGTTCAGCTTGGCGTTGAACTCGCCGCTGAACACGTTGAAGCGCAAGGCCTGGGCTTGCTGCAAGGCCTCGGCGCCGATCAGGCGTTCGGCTTGCAGGCGGCGTTCATTGCCGGTGTCGCTGATGCGGGCGATCTGAGTCATGTGAATCTCCGTACGGGCCTTGAACCCGTCATGGGTTGCAGCCGATCGACTTTCTTTATGCAGCCGTGTTGTGCAAAGTCAGGCTATGTAGCCCCGGTGTCATCGCCATGAATGTTTGGTGATGCTTATATGACAGCCCACAAGGAGCCTCCGATGACCTGGTCGACCCTGCTTGAATGCCGCGAACGCCTGCCCGCCGTTGCCGATCTGGCGGAGGGCTTCGCCATGTTGCTGCATCAACTGGGCAGCGTGACGCCGTTCGAACTGGCCGTGGCGGGAGGGCGGCGAATGGCGACGCCGGGGCTGGCGTTTCTGGTGGGGTATCAAGCGGCGTTGCGCATGCTCTGGCCGAGCGCGCCGCCGAGCCTCGGCGCGATGTGTGCGACCGAGCAGCGCAGCCTGCGCCCGGCGGACATGCAGACCCGGCTCACGGATCTGCGCCTCACCGGGCAAAAGGATTTCGTCACTGCCGGCGATGCGGCGGACTGGCTGCTGATCGCCGCCCGCAGTGAGCAGCCCGGCGAATCACCACGCCTGAGTCTGGCGGTGGTTTACCCCGGCGAGCCCGGCGTGCGAGTGGAAAAACTGCCGGCGCTGCCATTGATGCCGGACATCAGCCATGGCCGCTTGTACCTCGACGAGGCTCTGTGCGAACTGCTCGCCGGGGACGGTTGGGATGCCTACGTCAAACCGTTCCGCACCCTTGAAGACGTTTACGTGTTGAGCGCAATGACTGCATGGCTGTATGGCGTCGGTCAGGACAGCGGCTGGCCGCAGCCGCTGCAATTGCGTTTGCTGGCGCTGTTGGCCGGGTGCGCGGAAGTCAGTCGCCAGCCGCCGAACAATCCGGCGGGGCATGTGTTGCTCGGCGGATTGTTTGCGCAGTTAGACGGGCTCAAACCGGAGGTTGATCAGGCACTGCGTGACGGTAATTCTGAATGGGCAGCGATGTGGCAACGCGATCAATCGGTCATGCAACTGGCGGCTGGCGCACGGGCCAAGCGTCTGGCCAAGGCGTTGGCGGCAAGCCAAAACACATCTGTCATGAACGCCGGCTAGTCTTCTCTGGTTCATACCCAGAGCCCTCACCATGTTCAAAGGCCTGTCCCTGTTTCTGTTTCTGTTGCTGATCAGCTTCACGGTTCAGGCCGAACAATGGCCGGCTGACGACTGGCCGACCGGCCCGAAACTCAGCGGCCCGGCCGTCGAGGCACTGGAGGCCTATGCCTTCCCGACCCGCGATGACAACACCCGCAAAGGCATCCGCACCGACGCCTTGCTGGTGATCCGCGACGGCCAGGTTATCTACGAACGCTACGCCGCCGCGACCACCGCCGACACCCCGCACCTGACCTGGTCGATCAGCAAAAGCCTGATGGCCACGGTGTTGGGCGTGGCCTACGGCGAAGGTTTGTTCAAACTCGATGACCCGGCCGCGAAATATTACCCGGTGCTGGAAAAACACCCGGCCATCACGATCAAGGATCTGCTGCACTGGGCCTCGGGCATCGACTGGCAGGAAGATTACGAATATGCCCCGCTGAAATCCTCGGTGGTGGCCATGCTCTACACCCGTGGCCACCGCGACATGGCCGCCTTCACTGCCGATCACGACAGTTACGCGCCAGCGGGTCAGGCGTTCCGCTATTCCAGTGGCGACAGCAATCTGTTGGCCGCCGCCCTGAAAACCATCGTCGACCCGCAACGTTATCCGGACTACCCGTGGACAGCGCTTTTCGATCCCTTGGGCATTCGCCACGCCACGTGGGAAACCGATGCCACGGGCACCTTCGTCGCGTCTTCCTACGCTTACCTGACGGCACGGGATCTGGCGCGAATCGGCCTGCTGATGGAACGTGACGGACGCTGGAACGACCGGCAATTGCTGCCCAGGGATTGGGTCGCTTTCAACCGCCAACCCTTTGCCGGCTACAAGGCCCATCAGGACGAAGCCGTGCCCGGCGGCCAGTGGTGGCTCAATCGTCCGGCGGACGGCGCCGCCTCACCATGGCCCGACGCACCGCCCGACACCTTCGCCGCCCTCGGCCACTGGGGCCAGGCGCTGTACGTGATCCCCAGCGAAAAACTGGTGATCGTTCGCTATGCCGATGATCGCGACGGCAGCTATAGCCACAACGAATTGCTCAAGCGTGTGCTGGGGGCGGTGCGGCCATGAAACTGTTCAGACAAATCCTGCTGGTGCTCCTGATCGTGCTGCTGGGCTGGGGCTGGCACGAGCGCGAAAACCTGTGGGCCTTCCCGGACATCATCAGCGCCTACACCGCCAAGGAATATTGTTCGTGCCGTTATGTGATGAACAACGACGCCGAGTATTGCCGGGGCTACGTGAAGCAGTGGTTGCCCAGCGAACTGACCGATGACCGCACGCAAAAAATCGTCACCGCCAGTGGCCTGGGACGCCGCAACAGCGCCCAGTGGCAAGGCGAACGCCAGGGCTGTCGCCTGCAACCCTGATCCGGTTCCACCCTGTGGAACCACATTCGATTGTCCTCTCGCGTGTCTCGCGGTTATCTGGCGGTGAGCACGACCTGCCGTTGATGTGTCGTGAATTCATAGCGAACAACAAGACCGGGAAACACCCGCGCGAGGAGAACCGTCATGCCCCGACATCAGCATATTCTGGCCTGGCTCAACGACGTGGCCGGCGACCTGCACGCCACCCGCCAAGACATTCACGCTCACCCTGAACTCGGTTTCGAGGAAAGCCGCACCTCGGCGCTGGTGGCCCGGTCGCTCCAGGAGTGGGGCTATGAAGTCCACACCGGCATCGGCAAGACCGGCGTGGTCGGCGTGCTGCGCAACGGCAGCAGCACGCGCAAACTCGGGCTGCGGGCCGACATGGATGCGCTGCCGATCATCGAGAACACCGGCGTCGCCTACAGCAGCCGCCATCAAGGCTGCATGCACGCCTGCGGCCACGACGGACACACCGCGATGCTGCTCGGCGCGGCGCGTTATCTGGCCGCGACCCGCCAGTTCGACGGCACCCTGACGCTGATTTTCCAGCCCGCCGAAGAGGGCCAGGGCGGGGCCGAGGCGATGCTCGCCGATGGCCTGCTCGAACGCTTTCCGTGCGATGCGCTGTTCGGCATGCACAACATGCCGGGCCTGCCGGCGGGGCATCTGGGCTTTCGCGAAGGGCCGATGATGGCTTCGCAGGACTTGCTCACGGTGACCATCGAAGGCGTCGGCGGTCACGGTTCGATGCCGCATCTGGCCGTGGATCCGCTGGTCGCTGCGGCCAGTGTGGTGATGGCTTTGCAAACCGTGGTCGCGCGCAACATCGATGCGCAGCAGGCGGCGGTGGTGACAGTCGGCGCATTGCAGGCCGGCGAAGCGGCGAACGTGATCCCGCAACAGGCGATCCTGCGCCTGAGCCTGCGTGCGCTGAATGCCGAGGTCCGCGAACAGACCCTCCATCGTGTGCGCTCGATCATCGAGTCCCAGGCCGAAAGCTTCGGCTGCACCTCGACCCTCGAACACCGCCCGGCCTACCCGGTGCTGGTCAACCACACCGCTGAAACCGAGTTCGCCCGTCAGGTCGGTGTCGAACTGGTCGGTGCCGACGCCGTCGATGGCAACACCCCGAAACTGATGGGCAGCGAAGACTTCGCCTGGATGCTCCAGCGCTGCCCCGGCGCCTACCTGTTCATCGGCAACGGCGTGGCGCGGCCGATGGTGCATAACCCGGCCTACGACTTCAACGACGACATCCTGCTGACCGGCGCGGCGTATTGGGGCGCGCTCACCGAGAGCTGGCTCAAGCCGGCCTGATTTCTTCACTTTTTGCTGCCGCTGGAACGCAGGTGCGCACGTGCCTGCGTGGTCAATCTACAGCTTCTGGAGAATCCCCATGCAGACTTCGAACGCAGGCGTTTCGCGCACCCGGCAAGTGGTCGCCGCCGTCATCGGTAACGCCCTGGAATGGTACGACTTCATCGTTTACGGCTTTCTGGCGAGCATCATCGCCCGGCAATTTTTCCCGTCCGACGACGACTACGCTTCGCTGCTGATGGCGCTGGCGACGTTCGGCGTCGGCTTTTTCATGCGTCCGGTGGGCGGCATCCTGCTCGGCATCTACTCCGACCGCAAAGGGCGCAAGGCCGCGATGCAGATGATCATCCGCCTGATGACCGTGTCCATCGCCCTGATCGCTTTCGCACCCAACTACGCCGCTATCGGCATGGGTGCGCCTTTGCTGATTGTGGTGGCGCGGATGCTTCAGGGCTTTGCCACGGGCGGTGAATATGCGAGCGCCACGGCGTTTCTGGTGGAGAGCGCGCCGGCCCATCGCAAGGGTTTGTACGGCTCGTGGCAACTGGTCGGGCAATGCTTGGCGGTGTTCAGTGGCGCGGCGATGGTGGCGCTGGTCACGCATCTGTTTTCCCCCGAAGCGCTGGACAGTTGGGGCTGGCGGATTCCGTTCGTGCTCGGCCTGTTGATCGGCCCGGTGGGCTTGTGGATTCGCAAGCACATGGAAGAACCGGAAGAGTTTCTTGAAGCGCGCAAGAAGGCCAAAGGCGCCGCGCCCGGCCTGTGGCAAGTGCTGCGTGAACATCGCCGCAGCCTGCTGGTGTCGATGGGGCTGGCGTGTGGCGCGACGGTGTCGTTTTACGTGGTGCTGGTAAACATGCCGACCTTCGCCCACAAAAGCCTCGGCCTGCCGCTGGATCAGGTGTTGCTGGTGCAGATGCTCGCGGTGGGGCTGATGACCGTGGTGATTCCGTTCTCCGGTGCACTGTCGGATCGCCTCGGTCGGCGGCCGGTGCTGATGGCCTTCACCCTGGCATTCTTCGTCATGGTCTACCCGCTGTATATGTGGGTCGCGGCGGCGCCTTCGATCGAGCGCCTGCTGGTGATGCAACTGTTGCTGTGCACGGCGATTGGCGGGTTCTTCGGCCCGGCCCCGACCGCGCTGGCCGAGCAGTTCCCGATTGAAGTTCGCTCCACTGGCGTGTCGGTGGCCTACAACGTGGCGGTGATGGTGTTCGGTGGTTTCGCGCCGCTGATCGTCACCTGGCTGAGTAAAGTTCTGAACACCCCGGTGGCGCCGTCGTTCTATGTCTTGTTCGCTTGCCTGTTGACCCTGCTCGGTACTTACTGTTTGCAGGAGGCCCCGCGTGCGAAGAAACCCGTTGCGCTCAACCTGGGAGTGAAACCGTGAGTCCGTTAGCCATTGATCCGATTGTCGCCCTCGACGCCGATGCGCTGTCCCGGGCGATCCATGCCCGCAAGGTGTCGTGCCGCGAGGTGATGCAGGCGTATCTGACGCACATCGACCGCTTCAATCCGGCGGTCAACGCGCTGGTCTCGCTGCGCCCGCAAGACGTGCTGCTGCGCGAGGCCGATGAATGCGACCGGCAACTGGATCGCGGCGAGTCCCGAGGCTGGATGCACGGCATGCCCCAGGCGATCAAGGACCTGGCGGCCACTGCCGGATTGCGCACGACCCTCGGCTCGCCACTGTTCGCCGAGCAAGTGCCGCAGCACGATGCGATCAGCGTGGCGCGGGTTCGCGACTGCGGGGCGATCATCATCGGCAAGAGTAACGTCCCGGAATTCGGCCTCGGCTCGCAGACCTACAACAGCGTGTTCGGTACCACCACCAACGCCTACGATCCGGGCCTGATAGCCGGCGGCAGCAGCGGCGGGGCGGCGGTGGCGCTGGCCCTGCGTCTGCTGCCGGTGGCCGACGGCAGCGACATGATGGGCTCGCTGCGCAACCCGGCGGCGTTCAACAACGTGTTCGGTTTCCGCCCGTCCCAGGGCCGTGTGCCTCACGGCCCGATGCCGGAAGTGTTCGTCCAGCAACTGGCCACCGAAGGTCCGATGGGGCGCACGGTCACCGACGTCGCACGATTGCTCTCGACCCAGGCTGGCTACGATGCGCGAGTGCCACTGTCGCTGGCCGATGAACCACGGGATTTCGGGCTGGATCTGCAACAGGACTGCAACGACCTGCGCCTCGGCTGGCTTGGCGATTACAATGGCTATCTGCCGATGGACGATGGCGTGTTGAGCCTGTGCGAATCGGCGCTGGCGGATTTCAGTGCATTGGGTTGCCACGTCGAGGCCTGCCAGCCGGACTTTTCCATGGAACGCCTGTGGCAGACCTGGCTCACGCACCGGCATTTTCTGGTGCAGGGCAGCCTCGGCGCCGCTTATGCCGACCCGCAAAAACGGACGTTGCTCAAACCCGAAGCGCAATGGGAAATCGAAGGCGGTTTGCGTCTGACCGCTGCCGAGGTCTATCAGGCATCGGTCGCTCGCAGCGAGTGGTATCGCGCGGTGAGCGAGTTGTTCGAGCGTTACGATTTCCTGCTGTTGCCCACCGCCCAGGTGTTCCCTTTTGATGCACGGCAACCGTGGCCGCGAGTCGTCGGCGGGCAGACCATGGACACCTATCATCGCTGGATGGAGGTGGTGATCGGCCCGACCCTGGCGGGGCTGCCGAGCATCAGCGTGCCGGTGGGTTTCAACCCGGCCGGGCTGCCGATGGGCCTGCAAATCATCGGCCCGGCCCGGGCGGATCGGGCGGTGCTGCAACTGGCCTATGCTCATGAGCAACTGACCCGCTGGGTCGAGCGGCGACCGCCGGCATGCCTGCAATCGGCCTGAGCGGCCCGCATCTTGCTGGGCGAAGTGATTTTTGATCCGCATCCATGGAGGTCGAACATATGGGCAGCAAGGCAGACACCGGCAGCGTGCGCTCGGTCGAACGGGCGCTGGCCATCGTCGAATTGCTCGGCGAACATCAGGCGTTGGGGCTGGAGGAATTGCACTACCTGACGACCCTGCCCAAGGCCACGGTGTCTCGGATGCTCGCGACCTTGCAGGAGCAGGGCTGGATCTATCGTGGCCTCAGCGACCGCCGCTACCGCTTGTGCGCCAAACGGCTGTTCGGTGATCGTCAGCAACGTTTCAAGCGTCATTTGGTGGAAAGTGCGGCGCCGATGCTGCTGGAGCTGAGCGAGCGCACCGGACTGGTGGCGGATCTGTCGTGCTTCGACGGCGAACGGGTTGAAGTGATGGAAAGTGCGATCCCGCAGGTGTTGCGCAAGCGCTATCCAACCAACTGCCAGATCGTCGGCCATCACGCGAGCCTGTTTCATTCGGCGATGGGCCGGGCCTGCCTCGGCGAACTCGACAGCCAGGACGTGAAACGTCTGGCCGAGCGCGAACAGTTGGCGGATGACGGTGTATTGCAGGCCACCGAGCAAGCCTTGCATCAGGGCTTCGGCCAGCGCACCGAAGGTTACTGGGAATACCCGGTGCGCCTGCCGTTCCTGATTCGTGCGGTGGCGTTGCCGATCCGTGCGCAAGGGCGGCTGGTCGGCAGCATGGCGCTGCACTGGCCGATGGATCAGGCGCCGGTGGAGCGGGTGCTGAGCCTGCACCTCAACAGCCTCGCATCGACTATCGGCGAGGTGCAGCAGGCGTTGGCCTGAGCGTTTGCAGAGACTGACAGCTTGCAATAACGCCACGGCCAGTTAAGGTTCGTGCAGGTTTATCGGCCCCACGAGTCTTCAATGTTCAACCGTACTCTGTGCAACGCCTTCGCCGGCCTGCTGCTGGGCGCCGCCGCGCTGCCGGCCCAGGCCAACTGGTATCTGGACGGCGAGTCGTCGCGGCTGTCGTTCGTCAGCACGAAAAACACCAATATTTCTGAAGTGCAGCGCTTTCTGGTGCTGCATGGCAAGGTCGATCCCGATGGCCGCGCCGAAGTCGAGGTCGAACTGGACTCGATCAACAGTGGCATCCCGCTGCGCGATGAGCGCATGCGCAAGGAACTGTTCCAGATCGAGCAATTCCCCGAAGCGACCATCACCACCCAGATCGACCTGCGCCCGATCAATGATCTGGCCCCCGGGGCGCAGCTTGAATTGCGCCTGCCGCTGACCGTCAACCTGCACGGCAAACAGCATGAATACCCCGCCGAACTGCTCGCCACTCGGCTTGATGACCGACGCTTTCAAGTGGTGACGCTGGAACCATTGGTGATCAGCGCCGAGGATTTCGATCTGCTGCCGGGCCTGGAAACCTTGCGCAACATGGCCGGCCTGTCGGCCATCAGTCTGTCGGTGCCGGTGGGTGCGGTGCTGATCTTCACGGCGCGCTGACATGCGCGGCGCAGTGTTCCCGTGGCGTGACGGCAACCGCTTCGAACTGTTGATCGACGGCCCGCAGTTCTTTCCGCGCATGCTTGAGGAAATCGCCCGCGCCTGTGAGCAGATCGAACTGGAGCTTTATCTGGTGGAGGCGGGTGCCTGCGCCGAAGCCGTGGTTCAGGCGCTGGTGCTGGCGGCCGAGCGGGGCGTGCGGGTGCGTTGCCTGTTCGATGATTACGGCAGCCTCGCCTTCACCCTCACGTTGCGCCGGCGGCTGACCGGTGCCGGGGTCGAATTGCGTTTTTACAATCGGCTGAACTGGCGGCGCTGGGTCGGCAATTTCTATCGCGATCATCGCAAGCTGTTGCTGGTCGACCAGCGTCTGGCGGTGGTCGGCGGTACCGGGGTCACCGATGAGTTCTGGACGCCGGGCCACGACACCAGCGAATGGCACGAGGTCATGGTGCAGATCACAGGCCCCTTGGTGCTCGACTGGCAATTGCTGTTCGACCGCCAATGGATCGCCAACCGCCATCGCCGGGCCTGGCGGCCCAACGCGCATTTCGGCCTACCGCGATTGCCCCGAGTGCCGGACACGGGCGAGGGCATGGGCCGCGTGGCTTATGCCGATGCTCGCCAGCATCGCGACATTCTGCAATCGCTGTTCCGCGCACTGAACAGCGGCCAGAGGCGTATCTGGCTGGCCACGCCGTACTTCCTGCCGACCTGGAAAATCCGCCGCTCCCTGCGCAAGGCCGCCGCCCGCGGGCTCGATGTGCGCCTGCTGCTGACCGGGCCGCGCACCGATCACCCGTCGGTGCGTTACGCCGGGCATCGCTACTACCCGCGCCTGCTCAAGGCCGGGGTGAAAATCTTCGAATACCAGCCGTGTTTCCTGCACCTGAAAATGGTGCTGGTGGACGATTGGGTGAGCATCGGTTCGTGCAATTTCGATCACTGGAACCTGCGCTTCAACCTTGAGGCGAATCTGGAGGCGCTGGATCCGTCACTGACGGCAGCGGTGGTGGCGAGTTTCGAGAAAGACTTCGGCCTGAGTCAGCAGGTGAGCCTGGAGGAATGGCAGCGCCGACCGCTGTGGCGGCGGGTGAAGCAGCGGATCTGGGGCTGGGTGGATCGGGTGGTGGTCAACTTGCTCGACAGACGCGGATAACTCTGATTTCGAGCATTCCATAAGTCTAATGTGGGAGCGGGCTTGCTCGCGAAGGCGGAGTGTCATTCAGCACAGATGTCGCTGATACATCGCCTTCGCGAGCAAGCCCGCTCCCACATTGGTTTCGCAGTGTTACTTAAAGCAATTCAAAGCTCTGCTGCGTCACGTCCTGGGAATCCAGGCCGATCTGCACGTTGAACTTGCCAGGCTCGGCCGCGTACTTGAGCTGGGCGTTGTAGAACTTCAGGTCATCTTCGGTGATGGTGAAGTGCACGACCTTCTGCTCGCCCGCCTTGAGCATGATCTTCTGGAAGTTCTTCAGCTCCTTGACCGGACGGATCATCGAACCGGTGACGTCCTGGATGTACAACTGCACCACGGTTTCGCCGTCACGCTTGCCGGTGTTTTTCACTGTGACGCTGGCGTCGAGCTTGCCGGTGGCGTTCAGGGTGGTCGACGACAGCGCCATGTCACTCAAGCTGAAATCGGTGTAGCTCAGGCCGAAACCAAACGGAAACAGCGGCCCGGTCGTGTCATCGAAATACTGCGAGGTGTAGTTGCCCGGTTTGCCCGGCGTGAACGGCCGGCCAATGCTCAGGTGGTTGTAGTAGGTCGGGATCTGGCCCACGGAGCGCGGGAAGGTCACCGGCAGCTTGCCCGACGGGTTGTAGTCGCCGAACAGCACGTCGGCGATGGCGTTGCCGCCCTCGGTGCCGCTGAACCAGGTTTCCAGAATCGCGTCGGCCTGTTCTTTCTCTTCCAGAATCGTCAGCGGACGGCCGTTCATCAGCACCAGCACCAACGGCTTGCCGGTGGCTTTCAGGGCACGGATCAGCTCGCGCTGGTTCTCCGGGATGTTCAGGTCGGTGCGACTCGACGATTCGTGGGACATGCCACGGGACTCGCCCACAGCTGCGACGACCACGTCAGCGTCTTTGGCGGCTTTCACCGCTTCGTCGATCAACACATTGGCCGGACGCGGGTCATCGACCACTTCCGGGGCGTCGAAGTTGAGGAAGTTCAGGTAGTCGAGAACCTTCTTGTTACTGGTGATGTTGGCGCCACGGGCGTAGATCAGGTTCGCCTTGTCGCCGATTACATTGCTCATGCCGTCAAACAGGGTCACCGACTGCGCCGGACGACCGGCGGCGGCCCAACTGCCCATCATGTCGATCGGGGCCTTGGCCAGCGGGCCGACCAGCGCGACTTTCGCGGTTTTCTTCAGGGGCAGGGTTTCGTTCTGGTTTTTCAGCAGCACCAGGCTGCGGCGGGCCACTTCACGGGCGTCGGCGCGGTGCAGACGGCTGTCGGCGTAGGTGTCGGCCGGATCGTCTTCGGCCTTGCCGATGCGCAGGTACGGATCCTTGAACAGGCCCATGTCGTACTTGGCGGCGAGGACTTCGCGCACGGCGTTGTCGATGTCCTTCTGTTCGATCTCGCCGGACTTGAGCAGCCCCGGCAGCTCTTTGCCGTACAGGGTGTCGTTCATGCTCATGTCGATGCCGGCCTTGATTGCCAGCTTCGCCGCTTCGCGACCGTCGCGGGCCACGCCGTGCTTGATCAGCTCGAAGATCGCGCCGTGGTCGCTGACCGCCAGGCCCTTGAAGCCCCAGTCCTTGCGCAGCAGGTCATTCATCAGCCAGGTGTTGGCGGTGGCCGGGATGCCGTTGATCGAGTTCAGCGCGACCATCACGCCGCCGGCGCCGGCATCGATTGCCGCGCGATACGGTGGCAGGTAGTCCTGGTACATCTTCACCGGGCTCATGTCGACGGTGTTGTAGTCGCGACCGCCCTCGACCGCGCCGTACAGGGCGAAGTGCTTGACGCTGGCCATGATGCTGTCGGCTGCGCTCGGCGTGTCGCCCTGATAGGCCTTGACCATCACTTTGGCGATGCGCGAAGTCAGGTAGGTGTCTTCACCGAAGCCTTCGGAGCTGCGGCCCCAGCGCGGGTCGCGGGAGATGTCGACCATCGGCGCGAAGGTGATGTCGAGGCTGTCGGATGCCGCCTCTTTGGCGGCGATGCGCCCGGACTGGCCGATGGCGTCCATGTCCCAGCTCGACGCCAGGGCCAGCGGAATCGGGAAAATCGTACGGTGACCGTGGATCACGTCGTACGCGAAAAACATCGGAATCTTCAGGCGACTGCGCATCGCCGCGTCCTGCATCGGACGGTTTTCCGGGCGGGTGATCGAGTTGAACGTGCCGCCGATGTTGCCGGCGGCGATCTCTTTGCGGATCAGCTCGCGGGGCATTTCCGGGCCGATGCTGATCAGGCGCAACTGGCCGATCTTCTCGTCGAGGGTCATTTGTTTCATCAGGTTACTGATGAACGCGTCCTTGTTTTCCAGGGGGACCGGGGTCGTGGCGGCCAGTACCTGATGACTGGCCAGGCTGACGAACAGGCCCAGCAAACACAGCTTCTTCATGAATAGTTTTCTCAAGGGCCTAAACGGCGTTACAACACCGGCCAGCCAAAATTTAGGGAGCGACTATTGTTGTTCGGGTGCTGATTCAGAAAACGACAGCCGAATGTACGTCGAAAGTTTCGGCGACGTGATCGCGCAGGGCCTCTTTTTAGCCCATCGGCCCGCCGCAATCCAGTGGCGCGGGCGATTATGCCGTAACCGCCGGCTGAGAATGTTTCGCGATTCATTATTCATGAAATGTGCAAGGGAGCACCCGTCCGATGAATGTCAGTCCTGTCTACCGCTCGCGATTGCAGGTTGCCACCCTGCTGGTGCTGGCCACGTTGTTGACCGCTTGCGGCATCAACAACATTCCGACCCTCGACGAACAGGCCAAGGCCGCGTGGGGTCAGGTGCAGAATCAGTATCAGCGCCGCGCCGACCTGATCCCCAACCTGGTGGAAACCGTGAGGGGCTATGCCAAACACGAGGAGGCCACGCTGACGGCGGTGGTCGAGGCCCGGGCCAAGGCAACGTCGATCCAGGTCGATGCCAGCACCCTCGACAACCCGGAAAAACTCAAGCAGTTCCAGCAGGCTCAGGATCAACTGACCGGTGCCTTGAGCCGGTTGATGGTGGTGTCCGAACGCTACCCGGACCTCAAGGCCAACCAGAACTTTCTCGCCCTGCAATCGCAACTTGAAGGCACGGAAAACCGCATCGCCGTGGCCCGCCGGGATTTCATTCTGGCGGTGCAGAAGTACAACACCGAAATCCGCACCTTTCCCGGTCGCCTCTGGCACAGCGTGATGTACAGCGACCTGCCGATCCGCGAGACCTTCGAAGCCACCAGCCCCGGCGCGGACAAGGCCCCGGAAGTGAAGTTCTGAGCCGGGGATGCCCATGCGTGTGCTGAAAATGGGCCTGGTGCTGATGCTGTGGCTGTTCGCCGTCAGCGCCCGGGCCGAGTTGACCTTCCCGGCGCTGACCGGGCGGGTGGTGGACGACGCGCAGATGATCGAGCCGTCGGTACGTGCGCAATTGAGCCAGCAGTTGCAGGCTCACGAACAGGCGACCGGCGAGCAGCTTGTGGTGGTGACGTTGCCGAACCTGCAAGGCGCCACTATCGAGGACTACGGCGTCGAACTCGGCCGACACTGGGGCATCGGCCAGAAGGACAAGAACAACGGTGCCCTGTTGATCGTCGCCCGGGACGAGCGCAAATTGCGCATCGAAGTCGGCTACGGGCTGGAGGATCGCCTGACCGATGCCCAGAGTTCGGTGATCATTCATCAGGTCATCACGCCGTCGTTCAAGGCCGGCAATTACAGCAAGGGCATCAGCGACGGCGTGGCGGCGATGCTGGTGGTGCTGGGCGGCAATCCGCTGGACGAGCCTTCCACGGTGTACGAATCGGCCGGCGATCCCGCGGACGATTTCGTCTCGCGGCACCCGGCGTTGTTCGTATTTCTGGTGATGTTGTTCATCCTGACTGTTTTTGTCTGCCAGATGCTCGGTATCCTTCCCGCCGGCCGGGGCGGTTCCGGAG